>JANMBJ010000023.1:0-11297 GCA_031360335.1 Candidatus Nanopelagicales bacterium | reverse complement strand
CACCGGCTCGGCAAAGCCCGCCATCGACGGCTTCACCATCACCGGTGGCATCCAGAGCACGACGCCCACCAACATCAACATCCTGACCGGCGGCGCCAAGACGCCCTACGGCGGCACCGGAGCAGTCATCACGCAGGGTGGTGGCATCTACGTCCACGGCGGCACCGACGGCCTGGTCGTGTCCAACAACAAGATCGACGGCAACTCCGGCTCCTACGCCGGTGCCATCCGCGTGGGCACGCCCTACGCCAACGACAACATCGGTGTCCGTGCCGGGGTCTCCGGGCCGGTCCTCGACAACAGCCCGACCTACGAGCTGCGCAACGACAACCTCGTCGTGTCGCACAACAGCATCACCAACAACGGTGGTGCCAACCTCGGTGGGGGTGTCGGTCTCTTCTCCGGCACCACCGGCTACCGCGTCAGCTACAACGACGTCTGCGGCAACTTCAGCGCTGAGTACGGCGGTGGCATCAGCCACTTCGGCTACAGCCCCAACAGCCGGATCGACCACAACCGCGTCTGGTTCAACGAGAGCTATGACGAGGGTGGCGCGATCCTGGTCGCCGGTGAGATCCCGCCGACTCCCAACGACGTGTCGGGTGGCTCGGGTGCGGTCTCGATCGACAACAACAAGATCGACCAGAACCTGGCTAACGACGATGGTGGTGGCATCCGCCTCCTCAACGCCGGAGTCCTCCCGATCAAGATCGAGAACAACGAGATCGTCAACAACGTGAGCGCCCACGAGGGTGGCGGAATCGCCCTCAACGACGCGACCGACGTGACGATCAACAACAACACGATCGCCCGCAACGTCACCACGGCGACCGCGGTCACCAGCGACGGGAAGCCGGCAGCCGCCGGTCTTGCCACCGCTGGCATCAGCTCGCAGCTGGCGCAGCTGGTGGCCAACTCCCCGGGCACGCCGCAGGTGACCTTCACCAACCCCGTCACCTACAACAACGTGTTCTGGGACAACCGGGCCGGCACCTTCGACGGTGACTCGATCAACGGGATCGCCGATGTCGGGGCCAACGTCTGGGACATCGGCTCGCTCGATGTGACAGGACTGATCGACGTGAAGACGTCGGTGCTGTCCACCCAGACCCCCGGCCCGGCCGACGGCACCACGGACAACCCGAGCAACTCGACGGGTAACCCCAACCTGGCCAAGGCCTACACCGTGTCGGTGCACGCCGACGCTCGCCGCTCGTTCACGGCCTTCCGTCAGACGGTCATCACCGACATGACGGTCAACCCGTGGAACATCTCGGACTACCGCATCACCGCGGATTCATCCGCGATCGGCACGCTCACCGGAATGGGCAGCACCACACCTGCTCCGGCCCTTGACCTCACGGGCTTCCTCCGTGACGCCACGCCGGACTCGGGTGCCTACGAGCTCTTCACGGACACGCGCACCGCACCTGGTGTGCCGACCATCGGAGCTGTTGCGGCCGACACGAGCCAGCTCACCGTGAGCTGGACCGCCGGTGCCGCAGGCAACCCCACCGCAACCTCCTTCACCGCGCGCCTCTGGTCGTTGGCCACCGGGGGCGACTTCCTCGGCAGCTGCTCGACCGCCGGACTCACCTGCACCTTCGCGGGTCTGACCAACGGCACGCACTACTTCATCGACGTCGTCGCGAGCAACGCGGTCGGAACCTCGGCCCCGAGCGCCCGCGTCGAGGGAGTGCCCAACGCCCAGCCGCCGGTCATCACCTCGGTGACCCCGTCCAACCACGGGCTGAACGTCGCCTTCACGGCGCCGATCTCAGCGGTCGCACCGGACTCGTACGAGGTACGCATCTTCACGGACGCCACGGGTGGCACCCAGGTCGGGGCGACCTGCGCACGGGCGACCATCGGAACGTGTGTCGTCACCGACCCGGCGCTCGTCAACGGGACGCAGTACTGGGCCGAGGCAACCGCCCTCTACCCAGCTGCCATCACCGCGACGAGTGCTCGTGTCGCGGGCACCCCGAACGTGCAGAAGCCGGGGACGCCGACCAACCTGACGGTCGCGACCACGGGTTCGAACGCGGGCCAGCTGCTCGTGAACTTCACACCCACCACCACGGACGGTGTCGCCGTCACCTACACGGCGACGGCGTACGACACAGCTGTCGGCGGCACGGCCGTCAGCACCTGCACCGCTGGTCCGTCACTGACTACCACCCCGACGAACTGCACCATCGACGGTCTCATCAACGGCACCCAGTACTGGGTGAGCGTGGTGGCGACCAACGTGGCTGGAGCCTCTGCCGCGACTGCCCGGGTCGCGGGCATCCCGGCGGGTACGCCGGGCGTTCCCACCGGCGTGACTGCCGTCAGGCCTCCGGGCACGACGGGCACCGTGGTCATCTCGTGGTCGGCACCGACGAACACCGGCGGTGTAGCCATCGGCCACTACGACGCTCAGCTCTGGGGGCGGTTCACCCTCGACCCGTTCCGCACCTGGTTCCGGGTCCCCGGCCGAAATTGCGCACCGACGATCGCGTCGTGCACCTTCACCGGGCTCTCGAACGCCCTCGCCTACAGCGCGCGGGTCTCGGCGACGAACGTCGCGGGCTACACCGGCAGCCTGTCGGCTAGGCCGACCGGCGGCGGTGGCGCCGTTCCTGGGTTGCTCGCCGGAGTGATCATCTCAGTGCCGGTCGCTGGTGCCAGAGGAGCGATGGTCGTGGTGTTCACACCGCGGGTCACGTCGACCCCGGGCACGAGCTGGACCGTCCGGGCGTTCACGACGGCCAAGGGCACGCACGTGGTCGGAAGCTGCAAGTCCACCACCAAGGCAGGGCGCTGCACGATCAAGGGCCTCGCCTCCGGGCGCACCTATTACGTCTCGGTCACCAAGACCGGGACCACGGGCAAGCCCGTCTTCACCGCACCGCGCGCCAAGCTGCGTGCGCTGTGACCGCGCCTCACGAGGAGATCGAGTCCTCACCGACGGTGGACGCCGCGCTGGCTCCGCACCGTACTGACCGCAGCACCCGGATCGACGGAGGAGCGACAGTGAACGACGAGAACGCAGTGAGCGGGACACGGTCCGGGCTCATCTCGCGTCGCAACCTGCTTCGCGCGGGTGTCGTGGGAGCAGCCGGGGTCGGCATCGCCGGTGTGGCCGCATCGAAGGGCGGGCTGGCCATCGCGGCCGGCGGCGCAACCTACGATGCGACCCACACCCGCGAGGTGCACCTGGCCGCGACGGACGGCTGGGTCACCATGCCCAAGAACGCCAAGCCGATCACCGGCTTCTGGCCGGACGAGCTGGCACCGAACCCCTACAACATGTACGTGTTCGGGTTCCGCAACGTCAGCGGGATGATCGACTCCGATGTCATCGCCCAGCGTGGGCTCGCGCAGATCTCGGCGCCGACCCTCGCGTTCGACCAGGGCACCGAGATCCGGGTCACGCTGACCAACCTCGGGCTCTCCCAGCGCCCGGACCTCGTCGACGGCCACACGATGCACTGGCACGGGTTCAACAACGCCATCCCGATCTTCGACGGCGTCCCCGAGATGTCGGCATCGGTCCCGATCGGCAAGTCGATCACCTATCTCTACCGTCCGACCGACCCGGGCACGTACATGTACCACTGCCACTTCGAGGACGTCGAGCACGTCCAGATGGGCATGACCGGTCTGCTCTTCGTCCGGCCGGAACTGAACTACCTGCCCGGGACGCTGACACAGAAGACGAAGGCCCGTGCAGGTGACGGATTGATCCAGCCCGTCCGATACGTGTTCAACGACACGGCCACGGAGTATGACCGCGAGTTCCCGCTCTTCCTGTCGGAAAACATGCCCGAGGACCACTGGCGTGACGCACACATCCAGATCAGCGACTGGGCCTACTACCACCCGGGCTTCTCGCTGTTCAACGGCCGGGCCTTCCCCGACACGATCGAGCCAGACTTCGACCCGATGACGGACTACGTGGCGAACTCGGTCGGCGAGCGGCTGAAGTATCAGCCGAAGTCCTCGCTCATCGAGGCCAACGCCGGCGAGACGGTCCTGCTGCGCATCGCGCACCTTGGGTCGATCCGCCACACGATCACCGTGGACGGCATCCCGCTCCACGTCGTCGGTGCGGACGCCAGCCAGCTCAAGGGCGCCGACAACCACGACAACAGCTTCGTCACCAACTCCGTGGACCTCGGCCCGGGCGAGTCGCGCGACGTGCTCTTCACGGCCCCCAGCACCCCGGGGACCTACCTGATCTACGACCGCAACTTCATGAACCTGTCCAACAACGGCGGTGGTGGATATGGCGGCATGCTGACCCACCTCGTCGTTCACCCGGGCGACCTCGCCCCGCAGACGGCGGTGTGATCACCATGAACCTCACCCGAATCACGGCCTTCACGGCCGGCCTCGCCTGCGTCGCCGCAGCCCTGGTCTCCACCTCGGTGGGCAGCGCATCAGCCGCTCCCACGGCGAGCTCGGAGGGCATCCTCTGCCAGCCCGGCGGCCCGACCTTCACGATGTCGACCGCGACCGGTCACATCTCGATGCCTGACGGCAACGTGCTCTTCTCGTGGGGCTACTCCACGGACACGCACGGCTTCGAGCTCCCCGGCCCGGCGCTCTGCGTCAACCAGGGCGACAACGTGACCATCACGCTCACCAACACCCTCGACGAGGACACCTCGCTGGTGTTCCCGGGGCAGTCCGGGGTGCTCGCCGACGGTCAGCCCTCGCTGCCGGTGGTCAACGCAGGCAAGGTGACGTCGCTCGCACCCGTCGCCACCAAGAACGGCGGCTCGGTGACCTACCAGTTCGTCGCGGACGCCCCCTGCACCTACCTCTACGAGAGCGGCACCGACCCGGCCAAGCAGGTCGAGATGGGCCTCTACGGCGCCATCATCGTGCGCCCGACGACCAAGGACGCCAATGGCATCCCGCAGCTGACGAAGGACGCCAACGGCAACCCGCAGGCCTACGGCGACCCGCGCACGGCCTACCAGCCGACTCGCGAGTTCCTGCACATCCTCAGCCAGGTCGACCCCAAGCTCCACCTCGCCGTGGAGCAGAAGAAGCCCTTCGACTGGAGCTCCTACTCCGCGAAGTACTTCCTCATCAACGGTCGCAGCGCGCCCGACAGCGTCAGCCCCAACAACGCCTCGTGGCTCCCCAGCCAGCCGCAGGGCTCGATGGTGCACGTCACCGAGCAGGTGCAGCCGGGAGTTGCCAGGACGTCCCTCGGTGACAAGATGCCGGCGCTCGTGCGCTACATCAACGTGATGCCGACCGACGTCGCCTTCCACCCTCACGGCAACACCGAGCGAGTCATCGCCGAGGACGGGGCATCGCTCGACAACGCGACGCTCCCCGACAGCTCGTACGGCAAGTTCCTCGTCGATGTCGGCTCCAACCGCACGGTCGACGCTCTGTTCGCGTGGACCAACGTCGAGAACTACGACCCGGTCGCCAACCCGGTCCCGGTGCAGATCGCGCCCTTCCAGGACGTGCTCACCTCGGCGTCCACGTGGTACGCGATGAGCCCCTACCTCGGCCAGACCGGTGAGCTGCCGGCAGGTATCGCCTCCATGAACGTGTGCGGCGAGTACTACCACATGGCTCACAACCACGCGTTGCAGTTCGCAACCAACTACGGGGCGTCATTCGGTGGACAGATGACCCTCATTCGGATCGACCCGGCCGACTCCCTCCTCTGCCCGGCCTCCTGAGACAGGACATCGACATGGACATCCGAACCAGGCGCCCCGGGCGCTCGGCACTCAGCCTCGGGCTGGGCGTCGCCCTCATCGCGGCCACCGGTGTGGCAGCAGCTGCTCCGGCAGTGTCGGCCCTTGCCTCCCAGGCATCGGCCGCGCGACCGGCCACGGCAGCACGTCCTGCCGCTGCCGCCGCTCCGACATCCGTCCACGCGACGGTGATCAAGACCATCGGCGTCGCCGGCCCGAGTGGTCAGGGACCGATCGCGTCGACCTGCTCGACTGGCTCGCCGATCACCTGCGAGCTCTGGGCACGCCCCGGCACGGTCACCGTGAACGACGGCGCCACCATCCCGCAGGTCATCTCGGTCTGGACGTTCGCCTCCACGGCCGCCGGTGACCCGGGCGGCGCTTCGGCGCCCCTGGTCGGCACCGTCGGAGTCCCGATGGAGATCACGGTCCACAACCAGCTGCCCGGCAGCCCGGATCTCGGTCTGTCGATCCCGCAGCTCGACGGCGAGAACGCGCAGTTCTCCAACCCCGACGGTTCGCCGAAGCTCGTCTCGACGAGCCCCGCAGGCTCCACCTACAGCTTCACCCCCAAGCGGGCGGGCACCTACACCTACGAGGCCGGACTCACCGCAGACGGTTCGCGCCAGGTGGCCATGGGCCTGGTCGGCGGTCTCGTCGTACGCCCCGCGTTGCCGCTCTCGGCGACCCCGTCGGCCTACGACGTCGCGGAAGACGGCTGGGATGACGAGGCTCTTCTCGTCTACACCGACGTCGACACCAACCTCGCGGCCAACCCGGCCACGTTCAACATGCGCGACTACAACCCGCGCTTCCACCTCATCAACGGTGTGGCCTACCCCGACACGACCAGCGTGTTCACCGGCCAGAGCCGCACAGTGCTGCTCCGCGTCGTCAACGGCTCCATCCTCGAGAAGAGCCCGACCCTGCTCGGCACGCGGATGAACGTCTTCGCCCGCGGCTCGCGCCCGCTCGCTGCCTCTGCTGCAGTGTCCGGTCGACTGGTCGCCACCGGCGACACGTTCGACGCCACCATCGCGACCGGCACGTCAGACACCCGCTTCGCGCTCTATGACTCACCCGGTCACCTCTCCAGCGGCACCACGCTCTCGGCCGGATCGGTCAACGCGCCCGCCCTCGGCGGCGCCGTCACCTTCATCCAGGTCGGTGGCACGACGGGAGCGAACCCCACGGGTCCGCTCGTGTCGGCCGGCAGCGCGGCAGTGCAGCCGGGCAGCCTGCTGGGCACCGGAACCGCTGGCCCGGGTCGTGACCTCACCTTCACGGCGACGTTCGACGCGTCCCGCGACCTGACCGACATGATCGATGGTCAGTACTACATCGACTCGCTCGCCAGTGCCCCGGTGACCATCAACGGCTTCGCGGCCGTCGGTGCCACGCAGACTGTCAGCTGGGTCATTCCGGCTGCCGACTTCGCGGGACTCTCCAGCGGCATCCACACGATGTACGTCCGCGGCCGCGACTCGCTGACCACCGGACCGCTGCAGGTCATCAAGTTCCGCGTCGACAACGACGGTCCGGCCGTCAGCGCCCTTGTGGTGTCCGACCCGGCGGCCAACGGAACCCTCGCCGTGGACGTCTCCGCGACTCTCGACGAGCGCGCCACGGGTGGCAGCAACGCAACCGTCGCCCGTGCCTGGATCGACGGAAGCGCGGTCGACGGCTCGGGTGCAGCGTTCGCACCTATCCCCCTCAACGTCAACGGTCCGCGACTCGTCGCGGCAGCCGATGGCACCTTCACCGCTCTGCAGATCCTCGCTCTCCCTGAGGGCCCGCACACGGTCTACGTGCAGGGTCAGGACGAGTTCGGTCAGTGGGGCACCGCGGCATCGACCCCGCTCGTGGCCGACTTCACTGCACCCGTCACGACGGCCATCACCCTGACCCCGAGCGTCACCAACGGCCTCGTGGGCAGCCCCAACAAGCCCGGCTATGTGACCATCAGGGCGACGGTCACCGACGCGAGCACTGTGACGGGCGTCCAGGGATACCTCGACGCGGTCAAGCCCGCGGCGAGCGCCAACGGTCTGTATTTCTCGCCGCTCGGCGGCGGGCAGTGGACCACGGACATGCCGCTCTCCTGGCTCGCCAGCAGGAAGCTCGATGGTCCGATCACGATCGTCGTCGTGGGCACCGACGCTGCGGGCAACCGCGGTGACGGCACGGCACCGGTGAACGTCACCGCCAGCCTGCTCATCGACCGGGTCAACCCCCTCATCAGCATGACCACCCCGATTCAGGGTGCGGGCTTCCGCGCGAACCGTGCGGTCTCCCTGGCGCAGGGTGCGGGCTATCTCGCGAACCGGACGATCACCTACGACGTCACGATGAGCGATGCGAGCGCCGGCGTGGCGTACGCAGAGTGGTTCGTCGGTCGTGACCCCGGAAAGGGTCGCGCAACACCGATCGCCATCCCGGGTGCTCCCGTGGCCGGCTCGCCGGTCACTGCGCACCTCACCTACGACCTGTGGTCGCGTCACATCATCAACTCGACCACGCTCTCCTTCAACGTCCGCACCAAGGACGCTGCCGGGAACTGGTCGCAGGTGACGAAGCCGCTCACGACCCAGTCGTTGGCCCTGTTCGTCAACGGGTTCGAGAACGGCCAGATGGCGGCGTGGACAGCGGGTCAGGGCAACGGAGTGCCCGGGTTCACCACCACCTCGGGTATCCGCCTGCAGGCCGCTCGCAGCCTGTACGCCGGAGTTCGCAGTCACGTGTTCCTCGGGGTCGACCTGACCACGCCGACTCGTGCTAATCAGGATCTCGCCTCGCTCCACGCGAGCTTCCTGCTCGGCACGCGTCCCGGTGCCAACCAGGTGGTCACGGGATGCGCCGTCGGGGCAAACCCGAAGACCTGCGACCCGAACGGGGTCATGGTCTTCCGGTCCTTGAACAGCGCGGGCCAGACGGTCCTCACGGTGGAGTACGGCCGAGCGACCGCCACCAGCCCGGTCCGCTTCCGGATCGGGACGCGTCAGGCCAGTGGGTTCGTCTTCGGTAGCTGGGCGACCCGCAGCCCGGCGGCGAACACCTACACGGTGACGATCGACTGGAACCCCGGGACGGTCCAGCTGCGGGTCAACAGCAACCAGCTGCTGTCCTCACGCGGTATCGACGCTGCGGCTACCGCCAAGGTGGTCCAGATCGGTGCCATCAACTACGCCGGCCCCGCACGCGGCAACCTCGCGTTCGACGCCGTCAACCTGGCCTGATCGCCCCAACCCCTGAGAATCGAGACAGTCATGACCAGTTCCAACTCCGGCCGCGTGCGGCTGGTAGCTCTCGGAGCAGGAGCGACACTGCTCACCGGGGCGATCTTCGCCGGCTCGGTGATCGCCAACCAGTCCGCCTCGGCGGCTGGGGCCAGCGGCCCGGTCCCCGTCTCGCGTGCCGTCGAGGCCGCGAGCGGGATCCGGGTGCTTGCCGCCCATGTCGTGGGCAGCGGCGGCATCGTCGAGCTCACCTACCAGGTGCTCGAGCCCACCAAGCTCGGTATCGTCGAGGGTGACCCGACGAAGACCCCGAGCATCACCAACCCGGCGAGCGGCCAGACGCTCATCAAGACCGCAGGGATGCGCGCCGGTCACGCCATGCGGCCGGCCGGTACGTACTTCCTGCTCTACTACAACAAGAGCGGCGCCGTTCGTCCTGGCGACAAGATCGACGTCACCATCGCCGGCACCACCCTGGCCGGAGTTCCGGTCACCTGATGAACCGCACCCGCCGAATCCTCCTCTCGGCCGTCGCCGCGCTCGTCGCGGCGATGGGCGTGGTGGTGCTGCCTGTCTCTCCGGCATCAGCCCACTCGCAGGTGATCTCGAGCAATCCCTCGGACGGAGAGCGCATCGAGGCCACTCCTCGTGAGCTCACCGTGACCTTGTCCGAGGCCGCTCGACTTCCCTCCGTGATCGTCTCCCTCGTGGGTCCTCAGGGCGTCGTCACGACGCTCGGGGCAGCGACGGAGAAGTCGGAGGACTCGGCGGGTCACCAGGTCGTGGCGATCCCGATCACGGCCGACCTCCCCACCGGTCTCTATCGCATGACCTTCACGGCCACCTCGGGCTTCGACGGACACACGTCGTCGTCGCAGCGCGTCTTCGGTGTGCGCACCGACGTCGCGGCACCCATCGGCGCTGACGCGGTGAGCACCGACTCGCTGTCGGACAGCACGCGTGGTGCGCTGCAGGGCGCTCTGCTCATCGCAGTCGGAATAGCGTTCGGTCTGCTCGTGCTCATGCCCGGCGCCCCCGGTCGCGGGCGCAGGTTCGCTGCGATCGCTGCCAGCATCGGTATGGCAGCGGCTCTCGGCACCGGTCTCATGTGGCACGAGGGCAACGGCCTCGTCGTCGCTGGTGCTGGTCTCGTCGGTGCTGGGCTGCTCCTGCTGCTCGCGCTCAAGGGTCGCGACGACAGCCGCCTGCAGACCTGGCTCGCCTGCCTCGGCCTCGTCGTGGCAGTCGGTCCGATCGCCCTGGTCGGGCACGTTGCCGCGCAGGGCGAGCTCATGACGATGGTCGCCGTGCTCCACCTCGTCACGACCGCAGCGTGGACCGGTTCGGTCGTCGCCGCGGTGGTGTTCACCCGAGGCGTCGCGAAGGCCGACCGTGCCTCGGTGCTCCGGCGCACCTCGGTCGTCGGCACGTCGACCTTCCTCATCGCCCTCGTGAGCGGACTGCTCATGAGCCAGTCGGTCGTGCCGTCCGTCGGCGGACTCACCGGGTCGGCCTACGGCCTCGGGCTCATCGTCAAGATCGCTCTCGTCGTCCCGGTTCTCGCGCTCGCGCTGCTCACCCGCGAGCGGCTGCGGTCCGGGCGTACGACCTCGGTACGTCTCGAGGCCGGCCTGCTGCTCACGGTCGCGCTCGTCGGCGTGTTCGTCGCCACGCAGCCGCCGCCTGCCGCTCCCCGCTTCCAGCCCACGCCGACCTGGGCCGCTGACACCGCGGTGGCGTCGGTGCAGTCCGACGACCTGCTGGTCTCGGCCCAGATCGTCCCCAACACGCCCGGCAACCGGTTCCTCGTGGTGCGCACCGACGACACGCGTCGCCCCGCGCCTGGCAAGGTGACCGCCGTCAGCGCGTCCGTCGGCGACGGCGACATCGCGTCGCTCGCTCAGGGCACCGACGGCCAGTGGACGAGGTCGGTCCTCGTCGCGTCGCCCGGTGCCACGTCGTTCCAGATCACCGTCACCCGGCCCGGCCTCCCCGACACTCTCGCGACACTGTCGTGGACCGTCGCCCCCGTGCCCGGCACCCAGGTCGGCGGCAGCGCGCTCAACCGCTACGTCGCCCTCGCGATCGCCGGACTCATCGTGACCTGGCTCCTCGTGCTGCTCCTCGAGGGTGTCGTCCGTCCGCGACGCCGCAGCGACAAGCTCGTCGTCGACCTGCGCGACGAGGACGACGCACCTGGTGCCGGCTACGACGTAGCCGTCGACGAGGACGCCGCACTCTCCGTCTGACCACTCCCGACCCAGACTCGCGACCAGACCCGCGACCAGACCCGCAACCAGACCCGCGATGCTGGCGTAACTGCTGCTGACGGCCCCTCCTCGGCAGC
>JANMBJ010000337.1:0-8702 GCA_031360335.1 Candidatus Nanopelagicales bacterium | reverse complement strand
ATGCGCTCGACGAGTGCGGCGAGGTCGAGGGTGTCGGTCACGAGGGCTCCGTCGAAGTAGGTCGTGCGCGGTGGGGGGTGCGTGCCGGCGGTGCGGTCGCGCGGGGGTGACGTGCTCACGATGTCAGTGACAGCACACGTCCGGCGACCACGAGGTCGACGTCGTCGCAGACGGCGGCGATCCGGGCGTTCAGGGTGCCGAGGAGATCGCGATAGAGCCGCCCCGACGCGTGCTCGGGCACGACGCCGCTGCCAACCTCGTTGCTCACCAGCACCACGCGCGCAGCAGTGCGCGCGACGGCGGCTACCAGCGCGTCGGTCTCGCGCGCGAGCAGAGCGAGCGACTCGGCGTACGACGGCGAGCCCGCCTCGGACTCCCACACGTGCGCCCGGTCGAGCTGGCCCGCGAGCCATAGCGCGAGGCAGTCGACGAGCACGGGTTCGCCGGGCGTCACCCCGTCGAGCACGCGGGCGACCTCGAGGCTCTCGACCGTCTGCCAGCCTGGGGGCCGTCGTGCACGGTGCACGGCCACCCGGGCCGCCCACTCGGGGTCGTCGTCGCGCGTGCCGCCGGTCGCGACATAGGTCACCGTCGGCTCGGCGAGCAGCCGGCGCTCGGCCTCGTGCGACTTGCCCGACCGAGCTCCGCCGAGCAGCAGCTGACGGCGCACCGTCGCTGGTCGGGGTCGCCGTGCGGCGGGGCCCGACGTGACGGTGGTGAGGTCGTCGACCACGCGCGCTCCCCACGGTGCGAGGACCCGGTCGAGATCGGGTGGGTTGTGATGGCTCAGGTGAACGGCGATGACGTCGGTCGTGGTGGTGATCGCACCGACCTCGCGAAGCCGCGCGATCTCGAGCGGGAAGGTCGTGAGGTCAAGGTGACCGGTGCCGTGGTCGCCGTTGTCCCCGAACGTCTCCTCGAGCAGCACCACGTCGTACGCCGAACCGTGCGCAGCCTCGATCGTGCTCTGCGGCAGCGGCCCGGTGTCGGTCGCGTAGAGCAGCCGCGAGCCGTCGGCTGTGGTGAGGTCGTAGAGCACGGCGTCGCGTGTCATGACATCACGGCCGACGTCGTGCGCGGCGGCCAGCACACGCAGGGTGTAGCCCGGAAGCCCCTGTGATGCGAGGTCGATGGTCGTTCCCGGGAAGACGGGTGTCAGGTGCACGTCGTCGTGCGGGCCGATCCAGTCGCGGCACACGTCGAGGGCGCTCTGCGGTCCGAGCACGTGGAGGGGTGCGCTCTGGTGCGTCCACGACCGGGAGAGCAACGCCTCAGGTGCCACATGGTCGGGGTGCCCGTGCGTCAGGAGCACGACTCGCACGTCGGCGAGCCCCACGCCCGCGCGGTCGGCGTTGCGCGGTGCATCCGGTCCGCAGTCGAGCAGCAACACACCGTCGACGAGTGCGGCCGTGGTCGAGCGCACGGTGCCGGTCGCGCGCGCCCAGGTGCACGAGCGGCACCGGCACCAGGCATTGGGCCAGCCGTCGGCCGACCCGGTGCCGAGCAGCACGAACTCCATCAGTGCGAGCCCGAGACCGGTGCCGAGGAGTCGGCCGCGAACACCACGGGCACGTCGAAGGCCGCACGACGCGACGCGCGTCGCAGCGCGACCAGCACGGCACGACCGGCGACGATCACGAGCGTCACGGTCAGGACCGCGCGAGGGATGTCGAAGCCGAGCGAGGTGGTGAGGTCGAACAGCAGCCAGTGCTGGAGATTCTCCGTGATCGGTGCACCCGGCACGTAGGACAGCCCGGGCGGGAAGCCCGAGTCGCTCGTGAGGAACGGCCAGAACCACAGGTTGAGCACGAAGCCGTAGGCTATGCACGCCACTGCGGAATACCCCGCGAGGATCGCGATCTCACGACGTCCGGACGCGCGCGGCAGCAGCCCGGCGCCGAGCCCGATCCAGGCGGCCGCAAGCATCTGGAACGGCAGCCACGGGCCGACCCCACCGGTGACCAGCGCGGAGGAGAACATCCCGATCGCGCCGAGGCAGAAGCCGAATCCCGGCCCGAGTGCCCGGCCGCCGAGCACCACGACGATCCACATCGGCTCGAAGCCCGCGTGACCGGAGCCGAAGGGCCGCAGGGCCGCAGCGGTCGCCGAGAGCACTCCCAGCAGGGCCACGCCCTTCGCGTCGAGGCCGCCGTCGGCGACGTCGGCGAGCACCACCGCGATGACGAGCGGCAGGATCAGGGCGAAGAGCCATGGAGCGTCGCTGGAGTGAGCCACGACGACCGAGCCGGACGACGCCAGCAACGGCCAGCCGAAAGCCATGATGCCGATGACGCTGGCGATCCCCACGACGACGGCCGTGCGCCGACCCATCCGGACCGCCCGAGGACGCGGCAGTGGAATCGCCTGTGCCTCCTGGGAATCCGACGGGGTCGACGGGGTCGACGGGGTCGACGGGGAGTCTGCGTGGATCGTCACGAGGCCACCACCAGCGCCGCAGCGACCTCGGAGACGGTGAGCCAGGGCTGGGGTGAGAGCACCTTGCTCACCTGCGGGGCAAACATCGGCGACCCGACGACGACGTCGGTCGCCGGACCATCGGCGACGACCTCACCGTCGGCGAGCACAACCACGCGGGTCGCCACCTCGGCCGCGAGCTCGACGTCGTGCGTCGCGAGCACCACGCAGTGGCCGTCAGCGGCGAGGTCGCGCAAGGTCGCGACGAGGCGGCGCTTGGCGGCGTAGTCGAGGCCGCGGGTCGGCTCGTCGAGCAGCAGCACCGGCGGCTCCGCGGCGAGCACGACGGACAGTGCGAGTGCGAGGCGCTGTCCCTCCGACAGGTCTCGGGGGTGGGTCGAGTCGTCGACCCCAGGTGCGAGCCGGTCCAGGACGGCGCGCGTCGTGCCCGCCACGGCGGCGCAGTCGCGGTCCGAGGCGGTGCACTCCGCGCCGACGTTGTCGGCCACGAGCAGGTCGGTCGGTTCCTGCGGCACGAGACCGACCTTGCGGATGAGCTCACGCCCGCGCAGCCGAGAAGGCAGCTCACCGCCGACGGACACCGCACCGGAGGCAGGCACATGCAGCCCGACCAGGGTCGAGAGCAGTGTTGACTTGCCTGCGCCGTTGCGCCCCATCACCGCGACGATCTCGCCGCGGTCTGCAGCGAGGGTGACGCCGCGCAGCGCGGGCACCGCGCCGTGACGCACCACCAGGTCGTCCACCGTGAGCGCCACCTCGCCGTCGAGGACGTGGAGGGTCGCTCGTGAGCGGCGTACGGCGTCGTCGGCGTGCGGTGCGAGTCGTTCGCGCAGCGGCCCGGCGGCCCGGCGCGCGTCTCTCACCGTGAGCGGGAGCGGGTCCCATCCGGCGAGGCGGCCCAGCTCGACCACGGGCGGCGCGACCGGCGCGGTGACCATGATGTCGTGCGGCAGCCCTACCTCGAGTGCGACTCCTCCACCGTGCACGACGACCACGCGGTCGGCGTACTGCACCACGCGCTCGAGGCGATGTTCGGCGAGCAGCACCGTGACGCCGAGGTCGTGCACGAGCCGTTGGAGCGCAGCCAGAACATCCTCTGCTGCACCGGGATCCAGCGCTGACGTCGGCTCGTCGAGCACGAGCACTTGGGGATGAGTCGTGAGCACTGCACCGATGGCGACCCGCTGGCGCTGACCGCCGGAGAGGGAGAGCAGCGGGCGGTGCCGGAGGTCGGCGAGCCCGAGCAGGTCGAGGGTCTCCTCGACCCGGCGTCGCATGACGTCCGGTGCGAGACCGATCGACTCCATGCCATAGGCCAGCTCGTCCTCGACCATGTCGGTGACGAAGCCCGACAGCGGGTCCTGCGGCACGATGCCGACGACGTCGGCGAGCTCGCGCGGTGGGTGCAGGCGGGTGTCGCGGCCCGCGACGGTGACACGACCCGACAGCGTGCCGCCGGTGAAGTGCGGCACCAGACCGTTGACGCACTTGAGAAGCGTCGACTTGCCCGTGCCGGTGCGACCGACCACGAGCACGAGCTCACCCTCGGGCACGTGCAGGTCGACGTGCGAGAGCACCGGGGCGCTGGCGCCGTCGTAGACGACGGAGACGTCCTCGAAGCGGATCACGCCGCCACCCCCTCGAGCGGGACGGCAGCGGGCCCGAGATCGCGTACGACGGCGAGTCCCGGAGGTCGAGGCGCCACGATGCCCGCGGCAGCGCCGACCACGATCGCCAGGGTCGGCAGCAGCGGAAGTGCTGGCCACGCGATCGGAGCGACCGGCCCCACGAGGGACTCGGGCGACACGACTGCCACCGCGATGATCACTGCCGCGGGCACCAGGCCTGCGAGCGACACGAGCCACTCGGGAAGCGCCCAGGGGTCGGGCCGATAGCGCGTCCGGACACTGCGACGACCTGCCAGCACCATCCCGGTCACTCCGGCGAGAACGCCGATCGCCAGCAACGGCAAGGCAACCAGGCCAGGAGTGCCTCCGTCGAGGAGGCCATAGACACCGAGGCAGACCCCGACGACGCCGAGCAGCAGGAGCACCGACGACGTGAGTCGCACGCGACGCGAGACCGGACCGGTGCGACCGTAGCCACGCGAGTCCATGGCGGCCGCGAGGTCGACTGCACGTTCGAGCGCACCCTCGAGCACCGGCATCACCGATCCGAGGAAGGCACGCACACCACTGTCGGGGCGCCCGCGCAGTCGACGAGCAGTGCGGACCCGAGCGACATCGCCGACCAGCTGGGGAGCGAAGGTCATCGCGACGACCACGGCGACACCGACCTCGTAGAGGGCCGAGGGCACACTGGCGAGCAGCCGCGCCGGGGAAGCCAAGGAGTTGGCGGCGCCGATGCACGCGAGCATCGTGGCCAGCACCATCCCCTGGTACACCGCGAGCAGCAGCTCCTCGGCGGTCACCGGGCCACCGATCGCCACGCCGGCCGCCCAGTCGGGCAACGGCACCGACGGCAGGGTGATCAGCACGTGCTCACCGACGCCGCTGCCGAAGAACACCGTGAACAGCACGCGGATCGCGACGATGACGAGCCCGAGCCGCAGGAACACCACGAACGACCGCGACCACGGGGCGTCCGGACGTCGCCGGGCCACCACCCAGCCGGCCACGGCGACCAGCAGCGCGAGCAGGATCGGGTTGGTGGTGCGGCTCGCCGCGGTCGCGAGGCCGAGCGCCCACACCCACCATGCCCCGGGGTGGGTCCACCGGGGCAGGGCGCGGTGGCCGAGGGCGTGCGCGGTCCGACGGGTCACGTCGTACGGCCTCCCCGACGACTCGTCCACCACGCCGAACCGGCGAGGCCTCCGATGACGAGCACCCCGGCGACGAGGCCGAGCGGACCGGTCGACGACTGCTCGGTGGCCGACACCGGAGCCCCTGCGACGGCCGGCAGCGTGGCCTCGTCCGACGATCCGGCCGAGGCGGACTCCGACGATGAGGCGGCGGGGGTCGGCGTGGATGCCGACACCGACACCGACACCGGCGACGACGTCGGCGCCGCGGTCGACGCCGTGACCACGGCCCCGCTCGTTGTCGCGACGCCGGACCGGGTCGACGAACCTGCGCCGGTCGTGGCGATGGGGGTAGACGAAGCAGACCGGGTCGGAGTGCGGCTCGGGCTCGGCTTCGGGGTCGGCGTCGACGTCGGGTCGGCGACGATCGGGGCGCACTCCGACCGGGGATAGCCGTCGAGCCCGCAGATCAGACCGTTCTGGTCACGGACGTGGACTGCGGGCGTGGCCCTTCCGAACGCCGCGATGCCGCGCGCGGACGACGGCAGGACCAGGCACTCGACCCGTGCGGACGATGTCGTCGGCGGCTTCTCGCCCGGTGGGGCGTCCGACGCGGTTCCGTAGTCGATGACGAGCGCCACTCGCACCGAGCCGTCGGCCGGCTTGGCAGTGCCACATAGGTCGGAGTAGGTCGCCGACACCCGCGGCGTCTTGCCGCCGGACGCCGACGACGTCGCGAACCGCCAGCCCAGCACCCAGCCGTCGCCGACTCCGTGGCTGGCCGGGCCCTGCGACGCGAACGTCCAGCCGCTGTGCGGCTTTCCGGTGTCCGAGCCCCACCAGTAGGTCCAATAGCGATACGTCGACGCGCTCGCCGGTGCCGCGCCCGAGACGAGCGCGACGCCAGCGAGCGGCAGAGCCGTGACGAGGCCGACGACGACGGCCGCGACGCGCTGCGCGGCCGTCGTACGACGGGATCCGATCATGCGTGCACACCTCGACGACGGGTCGTGACGAGGGCGAGCAGACCGAGCACGACCAGGCCGCCACCCAGTCCGCCGAGCACTGCGGTCATCGGGGAGGTGCCGGTCGGCGCCAGCCCACCGTTGCCGGTCGTCGACGTCGACGTCGTCGTGGGCGACGCGGTCGCGGGGTCGCTCGTCGAGGTAGTCGGGGTCGGCGACGGTGTCGCTGACGCCGGGGCGGTCCGCATCGTGGCACCGATCCTGGTGACGGCCGAGTCGATCGACGTGCTCGACGCTCCGCCGGCAAGACCGGCCAGCGCCACGACGCCGAGCAGACCAGGCTGGTCGGTCGCGGCGGACGCAGCGTGGCCGGTGACCGCCTTCACGAGCGGCACGCCGGTCTGGGTCGCGAGCGTCGCGAGAGCGGCATCGAGCTGTGCGCTCCCGACACCGGCCGCCGCGAGCGACAGTGCCGCCCAGGCGGTGTCGCCGGTCGAGACGGTGCCCTTCTTTCGGGTGCCCGAGGCGAAGTCGAACTGCGGGATGGCGCCGCCGAATGCGTCGAGAACCCGAGCGATGTGACCGGCACCGAGCTCGGCGGTGGTCGCGGCAACGGCAGCGGCGGCCGGGGCGCAGGTCGCGCGCGGCACCGTCGTGCCGACCTTCTGCGCTGCCAGCGGGAGGGACGCACCGGTCAGCGCGAGGGTCGCCTGCACGGATGCGGCGTCATTGTCGGTCAGCCCAGTTCCGTAGTCCTGGAAGGCGAAACCGCCGTCACCGTCTGTGGCGACGCCGGTGCAGCCGACTTGCAGGGACTTGAGGAATGCGGCTGCCGAGACGCCGCCTTTGGTCACCTCGGTCGGCTTGCGGCCGTCGGCGTTGCTGGCGAACAGGACGACGGCCGTCGAGTTGGCGTCGGAGTCGCCGCCGACGAAGTAGGGGAATCCACCGTCGGCCCGCTGCGACGCCAGGACCCATGCGAGCGCCTTGTCGGCGGCAGCGGTCGAGCCGATCGCACGGAGCGCGACCGAGGCGATGCCGGTGGAGTTGGTGTCCTCACCGGAGTAGGTCGCCGGGTCTGACTTCGTGCAGGCGACCGACACGTCGGGCCGGTAGGCCTGGAAGCCGCCGTCGGTGCACTGCTGACCGAGCAGCCAGGTGACCGACTCTGCAGGTGGGGTGCGGCCGACCGCTGCGAACGCGAGCAGCCCGAGCGACTGGCGGAACGCGCCGTCGTAGGTCGGGTCCTGGGAGCCGAAGAGCCCGACCTGGACCGGCGCCTTGGCGGCCGCCGCAACGGACGGGACGGTCAGGGACGTGCCGAGTGCGGCCGTCGTGGTGACGGCGAGTGCGACGGCGGTGAGGCGACGACGGGTGATGACCACGGAGGGTCCTTTCGGGATGAGCGGCCACAAACCAAGCGGTCCGGACTGCTCCCCGGGTGACGACGTACGAGGCCCCCCGAACCGGAGTCCACGAGTGGACTGGTGCGAGGGGCGAGAGATGGTGTGACGGACCGGGGACGGCCCGGGCTCCTGCCGTAGACCTCGACGGGTGAGCCTCTCGCGCCCGCCAGGTGCTCCGGCTTGCCGTCGCCACGCGGGTTTCCACGGGGATCGGCCTACGGTTGCGGGTTCAGCACCGGATTCGGACCGGCTTCCCCTGGACGTCAGACGCGTGATGTTCTGTTGTGTGCCCCACCGTACACACACCGGGGGCCGCCGCCGACCTCAGCACGGGAGCGGACCGCCGGACCCCCTCCGTACCGTGCCCGCGCCACGGCGCAGCCCGTCAGAGTGCCATGCGTCCGGAGCCCGCCTAGCCTGGTACGCGTGGGACACCTGGGACCGAGCACCCCGGACGAGTCGACATGAGCGACGGTGGGCAGTCGTCGGACACCGTCCGGCTGCCGATCATCGGGATGACCTGCGCCGCCTGCGAGCGACGGGTCTCCTCGAAGCTCCTGAGCGTCCCCGGCGTCACCTCCGCCTCGGTCTCCGCCCGCGCGGCCACCGCCACGATCACCGTCCAGGGCGAGGTGCCGTGGGAGGGGATCGTCACCACGCTCGAAGGCACGGGCTACGCCGTCGGACGGCCGCCCTGGCTGACCCCCGACCGCACCACGTGGACAGTCGCCACGACCGCAGTGGTCGTCGTCGTTGCCGTCGCCGTGATCGCCTGGCTGGGGGCGGGTGACCTCGGGAGCCGGCTCGGCGATCCCGGCGCCGGAGGGCTGGTCGCCGTCCTGGTCCTCGGTCTGACCGCAGGAGTGTCGACCTGCATGGCGCTCGTCGGCGGCCTCGTGCTTGCGGTGTCCGCGTCGCGAGAGGTGTCGGAGACGGCCCGGGTGCTCGACCGGTGGCGGCCGCACCTGGCCTTCCAGGCCGGCCGGGTCGTGGGCTTCTTCGTCCTCGGGGCAGGACTCGGCGCGATCGGCGCGCGGCTGTCGCTGCCCGCCCCGCTGCAGGCCGCGCTGCTCGTGGTCGTCGCGATCTTCATGGTGCTGCTGGGGATCCGGCTCACCGGGATCTCGCCGCGGC
>JANMBJ010000018.1:0-5081 GCA_031360335.1 Candidatus Nanopelagicales bacterium | reverse complement strand
GACCGGCTCGGGACGACGGTCGCGGGATCCGCCGGACGGGTGTCGTCGCCGGCGGCTCAAGCCAGGCCCGTGCGCGGCCGATGGGGACAGGTGTGCGGGTCGTTCGGCCCCCACTCCCGCGATGCGTCGAGGTGTCCCATGTCCGACCTTCCCGTCGTCGGCCGCGCTGCGCGGCTCGACCGCGCGCTCACCGAGCTCCTGGGTCAGGCCCCGGAGCTCGAAGCGGCTGCCGTCGTGTCGTTCGACGGTCTCGCCATGGCCTCCGCTCTTCCCCTGAGCATGGACGAGGACCGCGTGGCTGCCATGAGCGCCGCCCTCCTCTCGCTCGGTGAGAAGGCGGCGCAAGGTCTCGGCCGTGGCGACCTCTCGCAGGTCTACGTCGAGGGAGAGACCGGCACGGTCTTTCTCATCTCGGCCGACGACGAGGCTGTCCTCGTTGCCGTCGCCGCCGCCGGCGCCAAGGCCGGACTCATGCTCTACGAGGTGCGCCGCTCGGCGGCCCAGATCGCCGAGGTGCTGCGCACCGAGGCTCCCGCGCCCGCCACCGCCGTCGATGAGGCAGCGCTGGCCGAGGCCGAGGCCGCCTACGCGGCCCACAAGGCCGCCCAGGCACGCGCAGCCCAGGCAGACTTGGCAGCGGCTGACGCCGCAGCCGCAGCCCAGATCCAGACACCGGTCATCGTCGCTGCCCTTGCACCGGCCGCCGCGGAGCCGGTCGCCCACGTCGTCACCGCACCCGTCGAGGTCGCGCCCGAGCCGGTGGTCGCCGAGATCCCTGTCCTCGAGCCGGTGGTCGCCCAGATCCCTGTCCGAGAGCCGGAGGTCGCCGACATCCCCGTCCTCGAGCCGGTGGTCGCCGAGATCCCTGTCCTGGAGCCGGTTGCCGCCGACGTCGCGGTCCTCGAGCCGCTCGACGACGCACCTGCCGAGCCCGAGGCTCCGGCCGCATCGTCTCCGGTCGTCATGCCCGTCACCCACTCGACGGCGCCGGGGCCGCGGACCGGCACGTTCTTCCCGGAGGTCACCTCGGCGGAGCTCCCGGTGGTGCCTGACACGGTCCCCGACAACCTGACCGAGACCGCTCCCAGCCTGTCCCTCGCACCGTGGGAGACGCCTCCGCAGGCTGGCACCTGGTCCTGATCCATCCCGACAGTCCCTGATCACAGCACTGCACCGCACAGCAGAGAGGAGGCGCGCACCGTGAACCTGGAGGGTTCTCTCGATGCCTTTGGACTCCCCGACGTGTTCGCGCTGCTGTCCTCCACCGGCAAGTCCGGAGGTCTGCTGCTGCGCCGTCCGGCCTCCGCCGTCGAGGTGAACGGTGTCGTGTGGTTCCGCGACGGTCGCATCTCCGGTGCCAGCTCTGACCGGTCTCGCGCATCCCTCGTACGCCGCGTCGTCGGGTCCGGCGCGGTCGACGATGCCGCCCTGCGTCAGGCCGTGTCACGTGCTGTCGCAGGCGGAGTCGGTGTCGGGCGTGCCCTGCTCGAGGCCGGTGCGGTCGAGCCTGAGCTGCTGCGCCAGGCCGCGACCGACCAGACGGTCGATGCTGTCTTCGACCTGCTCCGCTGGCCCGATGGTGACTTCGGGTTCGACCAGGCCGCGACCGACGTCGACGATGTCGGGATCAGCCTCGATCACGCGAAGGTGCTCGCCGAGGCGCTCGCACGCTCGGAGGCCTGGGCGCAGCTCGAGGCCCTCGTGCCCAGCCAGGACAGCGTCCTTGCCGTGCCCGTCGTGCTGCACCACGACCCCGAGGTGTCGCGCGACGAGTGGGCCCTTCTCTCTCTGGTCGACGGGCGACGCCGCGTGCGCGACCTCGTCGAGCTCACCGGCGCCGGTCAGTTTGCCGTGACCACCACGCTCGCCCATCTCGTGCAACGCGGCCTGCTGCACGTGCGGGACGCCGCGCAGCCCGACCACGTCACCATCGTCGAGCGGCGACTGGCCATGCTCTCGGGTGTGGAGTCCGCGGCACCCGACGCCATCGTCGACGAGCCGGTCGAGACACCCGCCGCACCCCAGCCGGCCCAGCCCTCCCACGCCGGTGCGTCGGCGGCGCCCGGTGCCCTCGGGATGACGGCCGCCGCCGCGCTCGCCGCCGCCCGCGCGGCTCAGGGCGTGGCGCAGCCGGGAGTTCCAGGATCGGGTCAGGTCGCGCGACCGGCCGCCCGTCGCGAGGTCGTCCCGCCGCGGCCCGAGCCGTTCCTTCCGGGGCGTCGACCCGAGCACCCGGAGCAGCCGGTCGAGGCGCCGCGTATGTCACGCCCGATGACCGGATCGATCAGCAGCGGGGGAGTGTCCTCGGCGGTCGAGGGTGCGACCGCACGGTCCTTGAGCCAGCCCGATGCCCTTGCGGAGACGATCATCGACGGTGTCATCGAACGTGATCCCGGCGTCAACCGCAGTCTGCTGTTGCGCCTCATCGCCGGCGTCCGGGGGTTGTGACCATGGCTGCACGCAAGTCCCGCCGCCAGGGTGGCCAGGCCGTCAAGATCGTGGTCACCGGCCCGTTCGCCGCGGGCAAGACGACCCTCATCCGGACCATCTCCGAGATCACCGTGCTCTCCACCGAGCGCGGGATCACCGACGACACCAAGGCACGCAAGGCCGAGACCACCGTCGCGATGGACTTCGGTCGCATCACGATCGATCGCGACCTGGTGCTCTACCTGTTCGGCACCCCGGGCCAGGAACGCTTCGACTTCATGTGGGAGATCCTCGGTGAGGGCATGCTCGGCTACGTCATGCTCATCGACGCCAGCCGCCCGGAGACCTACCCGGAGGCGCTGAACATCCTCGGGGCTTTCCGTCGGATGGCCCGGGTGCCGTTCGTGGTGGCGCTCAACCGCACTGACGGCCTCGACGCCCGCGCCGAGAACGACCTCCGCGATGCGCTCGAGCTCTCCGACGGCGTGCCGATCGTGCCCTGCGACGCGACCGACAAGGAGTCGGTGAAGACGGTCCTGCTGGCGCTGCTCTACTCGGTCCTCGACGAGATCGAGCAGACCGCGGCGCACGCGTAGGCCCGGCGATGGCATTCCGGCTGCTGTTCTGGCGGCGTCCCAGGCCCGAGACGGCCGGTCGCCACGTCCGTGCGACGGCGCTCGCCGTCCCGGACTCCACCGGCGCCCTCGGCGCACCCGGCCCGGCTGACGACAACCAGAGTGCCCCCGACATCGCAGCAGAGACGATCCCGGCCGCATCGCTGCCCATCTCGCTGCCGCCCGTCGCTCCGGTCTGCCCAGAGCCACAACGGGTCCCCGAAGTGGCGCCGTCTGTCCCCGTAGCGCCGCAGGCGGAAGCCGCCTCGACCGGCGTTCTGCCGGTGGCGGATCAGCAGGTGCCATCGGCGACTGACGCGGCCGCTGTCGCGCTCGGCTTCGCCGACGGCGCCTCGGTGGAGCTGCACCCGGACGACCCCCGCGTGACCATCTTTCGCGCGGCTGCGGCCGCGCTGCTCGACGCACCCAAGGCCTGATCGGTCCGGCACGTGTGTGCTACAGGCTGGCGTCCTATCTGCCGAATGGGTGAGGGAGGGAACGCCGGCGACGGTGATCTCCCGACAGACCGTGACGACAAGCACCCGAGAGGGCCATCGTGAAGCAGCTGGGCGACATCCTCCTCGAGGGTGGACTGGTCACACGCGACCAGCTGGACTCGGCGATGTCCGAGCAGGTTCGGCTCGGTCGCAGCCT
This sequence comes from Candidatus Nanopelagicales bacterium, assembly GCA_031360335.1. GTDB lineage: Bacteria > Actinomycetota > Actinomycetes > S36-B12 > CAIYMF01 > Longivirga. The sequence continues at coordinate 1,383 of JANMBJ010000018.1, read as the reverse complement.
CGGACGCGTGCTCGTCGAACAGGGTGTGCTGACCGAGGCGCAGCTCGTCGCCTCCCTCGCCGCCCAGATTGGGATGCGCTTCGTCGACCTCAGCGACATCCAGCTCGACGGATCCGCACTCGGACGGGTGCCTGGTCACGTGGCACGTCGCCACACCGCGATCCCGATCGGCTACGAGGACGGCAAGCTCGTCGTCGCGATGGCCGACCCCGCCAACGTATTCGCGATCGACGACATCCGTTCTGTCGCAGGCAACGGCGGGCACGTCGACGTCAAGCCGGTCGTAGCGACACGCAACGACATCGTGGCGGCGATCGACCGCTACTACCGCGCCGGCGAGGAGCTTGACGACCTCACGACCGAGCTCGATGTCTTCGAGGAGGAAGAAGACCTCTCGAAGGTCAAGGAGATCACCGAGGACGCGCCGATCGTCCGCTACGTCAACCTCCTCATCACGCAGGCGATCCAGGACCGCGCCTCCGACATCCACCTCGAGCCCACCGAGCAGGACCTCCGGGTGCGCTACCGCATCGACGGTGTCCTGCACGAGGTCATGCGCTCACCGCGAGCTATCCAGTCCGGTGTCATCCGCCGGCTCAAGATCATGGCCGACATCAACATCGCCGAGCGTCGCATCCCTCAGGACGGCCGCCTCTCCGTCACCGCCCACGGCAAGAAGGTCGACCTCCGCGTCGCCACCCTGCCGACGGTGTGGGGTGAGAAGGTCGTCATGCGAATCCTGGACAACTCGACGGCACGCATGGATCTCGAGGATCTCGGCTTCAGCCCGTACAACTTCGGGGTCTTCTCCAAGTCCTACGTCAAGCCCTACGGCATGATCCTGGTGACCGGCCCGACCGGCTCGGGAAAGTCGACCACGCTCTATGCCACGCTCAACGTGGTGAACAAGCCAGAGGTCAACATCATCACGGTCGAGGACCCGGTGGAGTATCGACTGCCGGGCATCAACCAGGTGCAGGTCAACAACAAGGCGGGCCTGAACTTCGCGGCCGCCCTGCGCTCGATCCTGCGGTCCGACCCCGACATCGTCCTCATCGGTGAGATCCGCGACCACGAGACGGCGCAGATCGCGATCGAGGCCTCGCTCACCGGTCACCTCGTGCTCTCGACCCTGCACACCAACGATGCACCGAGTGCGATCACGCGACTCACCGAGATGGGTATCGAGCCCTTCCTCGTGGGGTCGGCCCTCGACTGCGTGCTCGCCCAGCGACTGGCTCGTCGGCTCTGCTCGAAGTGCAAGGAGCCGTTCGAACCCACCGAGGAGCAGCTCGAGAAGATGGGCTACCGGCCGCGGCCCGACGATCCGTCACCGACGTTCTTCCAGCCGGTCGGCTGCTCCAACTGCTCCAAGACCGGCTA
>JANMBJ010000463.1:0-10427 GCA_031360335.1 Candidatus Nanopelagicales bacterium | reverse complement strand
GCCGAAGGATGCGACGAGCAGCACCGTGCGCTCGGGGATGCGACCTCTGCGCACGAGGGTGGAACGGGCCTCGAGCGTCGTCGCCATGGAACCCTCTCGTCCGCGCTCACGGTCCGTGCCGGTGGCAGCACGGGCGGCCCGGGCCGAGGTGTCGTCCCAGGTCAGAGCCGCTGACACCGCGTCACGGCAAGCCTCGCCACCCTAGGGCGTCCGCGCGCGCCGCGACGGTGCTTCGACTGCTCTCGTCCTCGTGCGGCGCGAATATCGAACGGCCGCGGAACGCTGCGACGTGCAGCGTCTGTTCGGGGTGACTGTGCCGGGCTTGGGTGTCGAACGTAGTGAACGTTTCATACTGCCCATCCGACGAGGCGGCTCCTCCCGAATCCGAGCGCCCGACACAAGGCAGAGGGTCGACCCTGGTGGGCCGACCCTCTGCCTAGTGTCGGGGTGGCGGGATTCGAACCCACGACCTCTTCGTCCCGAACGAAGCGCGCTACCAAGCTGCGCCACACCCCGGTGGAGCGGTCGCGAGTCTACGGGTCGCGCCCCGGCGCGACCAAAACGGGTGCTGGCGGGAGTCGCGGGGTCGGTCAGTCGACGGCTGTGAGGGTCAGGAGCGTCGCCTCGGGCGGGCAGGCGAAGCGGACGGGGGCGTACGGCGAGGTGCCGAGGCCGGCGGACACGTGGAGCACGGTGCCGCGCCCGTCGACGCCGCCGAAGCTGGGATCGCCGCTGCCGTTCCACGGGCGGGCGTGGCGCGACAGGCCGCTCGCCTGGGCGGGGGGCAGGTCGCAGTTGGTGATGAGCGCGCCGAAGCCTGGGATGCAGAGCTGGCCGCCGTGGGTGTGACCGGCGAGCACGAGGCCGGCGCCGTCGTCGGCCATCGCGTCGAGGATCCTCAGGTAGGGCGCGTGCGTGACGCCGAGAGCGAGGTCGGCGTCAGCGTCGAAGGCACCCGCGACCTCGTCGTAGCGGTCGCGGTGGATGTGCGGGTCGTCCACGCCGCGTACGTCGAGGTGACGCCCGCCGGCCTCGATCGTGCCTCGTACGTTGGACAGGTCGATCCACCCGGCGGAGCCGAGCCCCTTGACCAGGTCGCCCCACGGCAGCGTCGCGCGCTGCTTGTCGAGTGCTGAGGGGGCCGTGAGATAGCGCCAGGGGCGCACGATCCCGGGCTCGTAGTAGTCGTTGGAGCCGAGCACGAACAGCCCCGGGCGATCGAGCAGCGGGTCGAGCGCATCCATGACGGTAGGCACGGCCTCGCGGTGCCCGAGGAAGTCACCGGTCACGACGACGAGGTCGGGGTCGAGGGCGGCGAGGCGACGGACCCACTCGACGCGACCCTGATGGCGTGGAGTCAGGTGCAGGTCGGAGATGTGCAGCACCCGCAGGCGCCGCTGGCCCGCGGGCAGCACCGCGGCCTCGCGGCGGCGCAAGGTGTAGCGGTGCGCCTCGGCGACCGACCACGCCAGTCCTGCGGCGGCCGCGCCGACGACACCGAGCACTGCTGTTGAGGTACGGGACACGTCTGCCACGATGCCACGCCCCCGCCGCTCGGGGCGACCCCGCTGCCAATGTACCTCGCAGCCCGACTGAGAATCGGCGGCGACCTCGATGGGGGGAGTACGGGAGGATGGGCGCATGAGCACCCTCGAGACCCGGCTGCACGACGACCTCACCACTGCCATCCGCGCCCGTGACGAGGTCACGTCGTCGACCCTGCGGATGGCGCTCACGGCCGTGAAGAACGAGTCGGTCTCGGGCACCGAGGCACGCCAGCTCTCCGATGCCGACGTCGTGGTCGTGCTCGGTCGCGAGGCGAAGAAGCGTCGTGAGTCGGCGACGGCCTACGACGACGCGCAACGTCCCGAGCTCGCCGCTCGGGAGCGCGCTGAGCTGGTCGTGCTCGACGGCTACCTTCCCTCACAGCTCTCCGACGACGAGCTCCTCGCCCTGGTCAGGGCCGCCGTGGCGGAGACCGGCGCCGAGACGCCGAAGCAGATGGGCGCAGTCATGAAGGTGCTCACGCCGCGTATCGCCGGCCGCGCCGACGGTGGCCGCGTGGCTGCCGCAGTGCGCACCGCTCTCGGCGCCTGACCCTCCAGCCCACCGCCTCGGCGACGAGGTAGGTGAGTTCCGCGCGGCTGCGCGCGTGCTGGGCTCCTACCTCGCGCCGCAGCGCCGACGGTGACTAGGTCGCGGTGGGCTTGGGGGAGGGGGTGGTCGTCGGTTTCGGCGACGGCCCGGTGGTGGGCTTGGGAGTCGGTGATCCCGACGTGCCGGGCGACGGCGAGCCGCTCGGTGACGGTGTCCTGCTCGGGCACTGGGTCGGCGAGGCGCCGGGGAACGGCGTCACGGGTCCGCCGGGTGACGGGGATGCCGCTGTGCCGCACGGGTTTCCGGGCGGCGGCGGCACGTAGGTGCCGAGGCCGTCGAGGGGATTGAGGTCGAACTGCGTCTTCGGGGTGCCCTCAAGCGCGGTGAGCATCGCCATCTTCCAGATCGGCCCGGGCAGGGTCGAGCCGAAGACCTGCGGGAAGTAGCGCCCGCCGATGGTGAGGTTCTGCATGGCGTACTTCCCACCGACACCGCGGGCGTCGAACGTCGCGACGGCGGCGGCGAGGTCCGGCGTGAATCCGACGAACCACACGGATGCCGACTGGTTGGTCGTGCCGGTCTTGCCCGCCGCGTCACGGCCGAGCGACATCTTCTGGCCGGTGCGGCCGGGAAGCGGTCCGTCGACGACCTGGCTGAGCACCGAGGTCACCGAGTCAGCGACCGAGCGCGACATGACCCGCTTGCAGTTGCTCACCGGGACAGCGAGGGCCTTGTTGCTGCGGTTGGTGACGCCGGTGATGGCGATCGGCTGACAGAGCATGCCGTGGTTGGCAAATACGCCATAGGCAGAGGCCATTCCGAGCGGCGTCACGGCATCGGTGCCAAGAGTGAACGACGGGAAGCGGTCGAGTGCAGTGCCGTTTCCGTGGCGCAGACCGGCCTTCTCGGCCATGTCGGCCGCGGCGCACTGCGTCGTCTTCTGCTCCAGCGCCATGAAGTAGGTGTTCACCGAGTACGCAGCGCCCTGGAGCATGTTGAACGTGCCCGAGCTCGTGGAGTTGCGCACCGGGTAGGGGGCGAACGGAGCACCGGTCTTGCAGTTGGTGAAGCCGTCGAAGACCGCCTTCGGCGGCGCCTTGATGTATTCGTAGGGCGAGAGGTTCTGCTCGAACGCCGCGGCCATCGTGAACGCCTTGAAGGTCGACCCGGCCTGGGCCCCGTTGCTGCCGCCGTACTTCGTGCCGACGTTGAAGTTGTAGGTCGTGTTGCCCGCGCCCTTCACTCCCCAGGAACGGTTCTGAGCCATCGCCGTGATCTCACCTGTGGTCGGCACGACCATGCTGATCGCGGCGATCTTCTGGCTCTTGTCCTTGCGGGGGATGAACTTGTCGACAGCTGCCTGCGCACCACGCTGCACGGCCGGCTGCAGCGTCGTGCGGATCGTCAGGCCACCGCGGTTGAGCAACGCCTCGCGTGCCGCGGGCGTCTTGCCGAAAGCCGGGTCGTTCTTGAGGATCCGGTAGACGTAGTCGCAGAAGAACGGGGCGTAGGACGTCGTGCAGCCGTTGCGCGTAGTCGACGGCTTGAGGAACGTCTTCGTCGGGATCGCACCGGCGGTCGTCGCGACGCCCTGCGTGATGTAGCCGAGGTCGGCCATCCGGCCGAGCACCTGCTGGCGTCGCTTCTGCGAGGAGTTGGGATTGCGGGTCGGGTCGTAGGCGACCGGTTGCTGCACGATGCCGGCCAGCGTGGCGGCCTCGACGAGAGTCAGCTTGCTCGCCGACTTGGAGAAGTAGCGGCGGCTCGCCGCCTCGATGCCATAGGCCCCGGCACCGAAGTAGGCGATGTTGAGATAGCGCTCGAGGATCTGATTCTTGGTGAGCGTGCGCTCGAGAGCCAGGGCGTAGCGCATCTCCTTGAGCTTGCGGGTGAAGTTGCGGGCCCGAGCGGCTGCCGCCTCCTCGGGTGTCGCGGCGCTCTCGACGAACACGTTCTTCACATACTGCTGCGTCAGGGTCGACCCGCCCTGGGTGCCTGAGCTGCCCCCCGCGTTGCCCACGAGCGCGCGGGTGAGCCCCCGCACGTCGATCCCGCGGTGGTCGTAGAAGCGACCGTCCTCGACGGCGACGATCGCCTGCTGCATGACGGGGGCGATGCTCGTTATCTTCACCTCGATGCGGTTCTGCTCGTAGATCGTCGCGAGCAGCGAGCCGTCGGCGGCGAGGATGAGCGACCGCTGGGGCAGCGGGGGCGTGGTGAGCTGGTCGGGCAGCGACTCATAGCTCTCGAACGCGCCGCGCGCCGCCACCCCGACACCGCCGACGAACGGCAGCGCCGTGCCAGCGATGAGCACGCCAGCCAGCATGCTGACGACCACGAACAGCGCGAGGCGGGCCACCGACGCGGCAACATGGGGTCGCTGCCGCGCGGGCGCGGGCGTCGGCGTCACGCGCACGATCGGTGGGGGCTGCACGGGTTGAGACATAACCCCACCACGGTACGTCGCCGAAGCGCCCGCGGCCCACTCCGCCCCGCTCGAGCGGCGCCCTGTCCGGCGTGGCCCCTGCCGTCAACGCCAGCCATCCGGCCCCTCGCCACCGGCCGGAGCGCCCGCGCGAGGTCGCTCGGGGCGACTCCGAGCAGCGGGATTCTCACAAGTGGCCGTTGAGGCCCAGGTCTATGACACGAAATGACTATCAGATATGGTCATCTGTGACCTGCCTGAACGATCTTCATCTGCGTAGCGTCAGCGCCGTCGGAGCAGTGGCGCACCGACCCGATGGCGGCATCGGCGCACGTGAGGGCCCCGGGCGGGGTCGGGGTGCACGTTGCCCCGTACGCATCGGACGAGTGTGGGGGGTGAGATCCGAACCATGACCTGGACTTCGGACTGGACCACATCAGCAGCCTGCCGTTCGACCGACCCGGACGCGCTCTTCGTCCAGGGCGCGGCGCAGAACCGGGCCAAGGCCATCTGTCTGTCGTGCTCGGTGCGGACCGAGTGCCTGGCCGATGCCCTCGACAACCGGATCGAGTTCGGGGTGTGGGGCGGGATGACCGAGCGTGAGCGTCGCGCCCTGCTCCGCCGCCGCCCGCAGGTGACCTCGTGGCGTCGTCTGCTCGAGACCGCCCGCGAGGAGTACGACGTCACCCTCGTCGACCTCACCGACATCGTGCGCCTCTCCGACCCCCGCGTCGCCAGCTAGCCCCTCTCCCGCTGGAGTGACAGGTCGAATGGTCGCTGAGGGACCCCGCTGAGCGACCATTCGACCTGTTACTCGCGGACCTACTTCTCGGTTGTTGCTGACATCGAGGCGCCGATCTGGCGGAGGCCGGCGAGGTCGGCCACATCGCCGGGCAGCGCGGGCACTGCGGCGACGGCCACGTTGCGGTGCGCGGCGGTGAACCGCTCCGCGAGCCGCTTCTGTCGCGCCAGGGTCGCGACCCGGTCGGCGTGGATGCGCAGCAGGGCGGCGGTGACCGAGGTGGCCTTCCCGGCTTCGAGCCGGGCCGCGGCAGCTGTGGCGGTGGCCGCGTCGAGATCGGGCACCTTCGTGGTCTGAACCCGGTTGAGCACGAGGCCGGCGAGCGGCATGGCATCGGCCTCGAGGCGTTCGACGAAGTACGACGCCTCACGGAGTGCATCGCGTTCGGGGGCCGCGATCACCACGAACGCAGTGTCGGCGGCCTGGAGCATCGCGAAGGTGTCGTCGGCGCGCTGACGGAAGCCGCCGAAGAGGGTGTCGACCGAGCCGACGAAGGTCTGCACGTCGGTGAGCACCTGCCCACCGATGATCTTGCTCAGCACCGAGGTGAACATCCCGAAACCGGCTGAGAGCACCCTGAGATACGCCTTGCCGCCGGCCTTCGCCGGTGCGGCAAGGAGTCGGATGAAGCGCCCGTCGAGGAAGGACCCGAGGCGCCGCGGGGCATCGAGGAAGTCCAGCGCGGACCGCGACGGCGGGGTGTCGACGACGATGAGGTCCCACGTGCCCTCGGTCTCCGCCTTGCCCCGGAGCTGCCCGAGCTTCTCCATCGCCATGTACTCCTGCGTGCCCGCGAACGAGCTCGACAGCGACTGGTAGAACGGGTTGGCGAGGATCGTCGCAGCGCGCTCGGGATCGGAGTTGGACTCCACGAACTCGTCGAAGGTCCGCTTCATGTCGAGCATCATCGCGGCGAGGGATCCCTTGCCCTCGACCCCGGCGACGGGTCGGGGGTCGTTGTCGAGCTCGGTGAGACCGAGGGACTGCGCGAGGCGACGAGCCGGGTCGATCGTGAGCACGACAACATCGCGACCGCGGTCGGCAGCGCGGAGCCCGAGGGCAGCAGCGGTCGTCGTCTTGCCTACGCCTCCGGAGCCGCAGCAGACGATCACGCGGATGCTGCGGTCATCGAGAAGGCCGTCGATATCGAGGTTCTTGCTCCGGGGGACGACGTCGCGGACATTCATGCGATGCCTTGTGCCCGAAGGGATTCCGCGAGGTCATACAGCGTGCCGACGTCCACACCCTCGGCCAGGAACGGCAGCTCGTACGTCGGTCGCTCCAGCTCCTGGAGCGTGTCGCGACCGCGCTGCTCGAGAGCCACTCGCTCGGAATGGTCGGCGGCCTCTGACATGAGTCCGGCCACGACCTCCTCGGTGGTGATGACTCCGTGCGCCGATGACAGCCACCCGGACGACGTGACGACGTCGACCCTGGCGAGGTCGACGGCGATGACATCAGCGTCGAGCTTTCCCTTGCGTGCCTTGGCCTGCGCGGTCGCGCTCAGCATCGGGGCGCGCACCTGGTTGACCACGATGCCGCCCACGGGAAGGTCGGCAGCGAGCAGGTCGCGGATGCCGTCGGCGGTCTCCTGCACGGGCATCTCCTCGAGCAGCGTCACGAGGTGCACCGTCGTCAGCGGCGAGGCGATGACCTCCATGACGGAGTCGGCCTGCGACCGGATCGGGCCGGTCCGGGCCAGACCTGCCACCTCGGTGTTGACGTTGAGGAATCGGACGATGCGGCCCGTGGGCGGCGCGTCCATGACGACGGCGTCGTAGACGTGCTTGCCGTCCTTCTTGCGACGTACGGCTTCCTTGGTCTTGCCGGTGAGGAGCACGTCGCGCACGCCGGGTGCCACGGTGGTAGCGAAGTCGATGGCGCCCATGCGGCGCAGTGCCGTGCCGGCCCGACGCAGGTTGTAGAACATCTCGAGGAACTCGACGAGCGCCTCCTCGGGATCGATCGCGAGGGCATAGACCTCCCCGCCACCGGGAGCGACGGCGACGCGTCGTTCGGCGTACGGCAGCGGCGGCACGTCGAAGATCTGCGCGAGGCCCTGGCGGCCCTCGACCTCGACGATGAGGACCTTCTTGCCCCCGGTCGCGAGCGCGAGCGCCAGCGCCGACGCGACGGTCGTCTTGCCGGTGCCGCCCTTGCCGGAGACCACGTGGAGCCGGACGCCCTCCCAGTCGGTCGTCCGGGCGTCGTCGCCGGGCAGGGTCGTGGGCACGGTCCCGAGCGTACGGGGATAGCACCGCACAGGCGCTCCGGTCGCCGTGCTCAGGTGGTCGGGATCACGCGCCCCGCGACGTGATCCGCGCGTCACTCGGTGGCGCGTGAACGCGGCAAGGTCTGGATGCTGCCGGGAGCGGGCGGATCTCGCCGGGAGATGACCGAGGCTCTAGGGTCGGGCCATGACGACCTGGGAGTACGCGACCGCCCCTCTGCTCATCCATGCGACCCAGCAGATCCTCAACAACTGGGGTCAGGACGGCTGGGAGCTGGTGCAGGTGGTGCCCGGTCCCAACGCCGACAACCTCGTGGCCTACTTCAAGCGACCGAAGGACTGAGCGCCATGACCGCAGCGGATCTGTCCGCCGTCGAGCAGCGCCTGGCGGAGCTCGGGCTGACTGTGCCCGACGTCGTGCCTCCGGTCGCGGCCTATGTGCCGGCCGTGCGATCGGGGTCCTACGTCTACACCTCGGGTCAGCTGCCGATGGTCGCCGGTGTGATGCCGGCGACCGGCAAGGTCGGCTCCGACATCACGGCCGAGCAGGCCAAGGAGCTCGCCGCGACGTGCGCCCTCAACGCCATCGCTGCGGTGAAGTCCGTGATCGGTGACCTCGACAAGGTCGTCCGTGTGGTCAAGGTCGTCGGCTTCGTCGCCAGCGTGCCGGAGTTCACCGGTCAGCCTGGAGTCATCAACGGTGCGAGCGAGCTGCTCGGCAAGGCGTTCGGCGACGCGGGAGTGCACGCTCGTTCCGCGGTCGGTGTGGCCGCACTTCCGCTCGACGCGTCGGTGGAGGTCGAGATGATCGTCGAGGTCTCCGACTGAGCACTGACGACGCTGCCGGGGCGAGCATGCCCCGGCTGCCCAACCGGATGCGTGATCGCGCGGAGTCGATCGCGCGCGGCCATGCGACCTGGGACGCGCCGGTCCCACGGGATGCCGCGACCGTGTGCCTCCTGCGCGAGGACGAGTCGGGCATCGAGGTCTTCGTCATGCGTCGTACGACGTCGATGGCGTTCGCCGCCGGCATGCACGTCTATCCCGGCGGTGCGGTCGAGGACTCTGACGCAGCGGTGCCGCTCGCGGGGCATTCCGACCTCGACGACGTCGCGCTGCGCACGTCGAGCCGCGATGCTCGCGCACTGCTGGTCGCTGCAGCGCGCGAGACCTACGAGGAGTGCGGCGTGCTGCTCGCGGTCACGCCCGACGGTGCGCCCGCGGTGGCTGACGACGACCTCGACAGCGACCGACTGGCACTTGTCGCGGGTGAGCTGTCGTTCGCCGAGGTGCTGGCGCGACGTCGTCTCGTGGTCGACGACGCGGCGCTCGTTCCGTTCGCGCACTGGGTCACACCGGAGGTCGAGGACCGCCGCTATGACACGCGCTTCTTCATGACCGCGGTGCCTTCGGGTCAGCGCGCGCGACACGTCGAGGGCGAGGCGGACCGGTCGACGTGGTGGCGCCCGGCTGAGGCGCTGTCTTCGTACGCCGAAGGCTCGATGGCCATGCTGCCGCCGACTCTGGCCGTGATGAACATGCTCGCCGCGTGCCCCGATGTCGCGACGGCGCTGCGCCTCGCGGGCCGTGCCGACGTGTGGCCGATCCTGCCCGCACCGGTGCTCGACGAGTCGGGCGATGTGGTGTGGCACCTTGTCAACGCGCGGACGCGTGCGGTCGTCGCGATCGGCGAGGAGCCACCTGCGAGCGAGACCGACGGCGTCGGCGTCGTGGGTGATTCCTCTGTGGGAGAAGGGGTCTGAGCGCGTGCCGTCATGAGCGGTCGCGCTGTGCCCCTCGGTGACCCGGGACCGTGGACGAGCGGTGCTGTCACAGATCGTGCGACCTGCGTGCTCGCCGGCAACGCCGGCCCGATGACGCTCGACGGCACCAACACGTGGGTGCTGCGCGAGCCGGGATCCTCTGTTGCGGTGCTCGTCGACCCGGGGCCGGACGACGCGGCTCATCTAGCGGCAGTCGTCGAGGCTGTCGGTGACGCTCGTGTCGCCCGGATCCTGCTCACGCACGGCCACCCCGACCATTCCGACGGTGCGCGCTCCTTCGCCGACCGCTTCCGCGCCCCTGTCGCGGCACTCGACCCGCTGCATCGGCTCGGTGACGAGGGTGTCGTCGGCGGTGAGCTGGTGGAGGCAGGCGGTCTCGAGATCGCGGTGCTCGCGACACCGGGTCACACCGGTGACTCGTTGTCGTTCCACATCATCGCCGATGGTGCACTGCTCACCGGAGACACCGTGCTCGGCCGCGGCTCGACGGTCGTGGCGTATCCCGACGGGCGTCTCGGTGACTACCTCGACTCGCTGCTGAGGCTGCGCGATCTCGCCGAGTCGACCGCGGCGTCGTACGTCTTGCCCGGCCACGGTCCGGCTCTGGTCGACCCGGTGGATGTGGTGTCGGCCTATCTCGCGCATCGACAGGGCCGCCTCGACCAGGTGCGCGCAGCCGTCGCGCAGTTCGGCGGATTCGACGGCGGCGCCGGTGGTGCCGATCCCGGCGGCACCGCTCCGGGTCCCGCGCGCGCGACGGGGCTCGAGGTGCTCGAGGGCATCGACTGGTGGCACCAGGCGGATCGCCCGGAGCCGGACCTCGCGGACCTCGTTGTGGAATCGGTCTACGCCGACGTCCCTCGTTCCGTCTGGCCCGCCGCCCGACTCTCGGTGCTGGCTCAGCTGTCCTACCTCCGCGACGGGTAGCTCCTGCAGTCGCCGGTCGCTCGGGTCGGCGCTAGTACTGCAGACGGGTTCGCCCCCAACCAACCTCCGGACACCGCCAGACAACCCGAGCAATACCCGGCATTATCGCTCGGGTGTGGATTTCGGCAGGTTCCGGTGGATGCGGGCACACCGCCGGTTGCC
>JANMBJ010000456.1:0-6870 GCA_031360335.1 Candidatus Nanopelagicales bacterium | reverse complement strand
CACCGCCGCGAACTCGTCGTCATACGGCAGCGGATCGATGTGGGACGGGTCAGTCACGGCACCTCCTCGAGTAGAGGCTCAGTATCGTACACCGGTTCGAACAAATCAGGGGAAATCAGGTAAAGAGTTGGTATGACAGGGATCTCAGACCAGGCGACCCTGTCGCTGAGCACCATCGTGGCACGAGGGTCTGAGAGTGCCACCTCACCCGGCGAGCTCGTCACCAGAAAGTTCACCCGCCACCGACAGCGCCAACGCGCTATTCGACCGCGCTGACGCGATCGCTGAGATCATCGCGCCACGCGACGATGGAGCTCACACCCCACGGGCCGTCCCAGCGCCCGCCCCCCCGCCCGGACCCGGCCGGCCCCCCCTGCTCTCGGGTGGTGGCCGGTGGGCTGGGGGGCACGGGGCCGGCGGACGGGTCGCGTCCGTCCGGGGACGGGGGGCCAGGCGTGAGGTACGCCGACAGATCAGACCGGCTCGAGCGCGCGCGCGACCTCGGGCGTGGCGGCCCAGCTTCGACGCCGCGAGACCTCGACCGCGCTGATCACCGCGTTGGTCGACAGCGTCACGAGCGCACTGATCACCACGGGCACGTCAGCCGTGAGCAGGGCAAAGGACAGCCAGCACAGCTGCGACCCGACCTTGAGCGCGTTCGACGTGAGCGACAGCGCTGACGGACCGAGGCCGCGACGCAGCCACACGGTCTCGAACACCTGCGGCCAGACGCTCGCCATGCCGATGCCGAACGCGACGAAGCCCACAGCCTCCGGAGTCAGGTGCGTTGAGAGCGTCACGACGCCGACGATCGCCGCGGCCAGCGCGAGCGCGCGCCTTGCCCGGCTCCAGGCGGCCGGGACGAGAAGCACGATCGCGATCGCGCCGCTGACGAGCAGCACGTTGCCGGGGATCTGGGGCAGCGACCCAGCGCGTACGCCGTAGGTCATCCAGGTCGAGCACGCGATCGCGGTGAAGGCCCAGGTCCAGGGCGAGACGCCCGGCAGGTGCGGGTGCCGCACGATGCGCAGGATCTGCGGGACGACCATGGCGACGCCGATGGCCGAGCCGACGAAGGCCAGGGTCAGCGCGAGGGTGTGGACGGTCACGATCTTCTTCCAGCTGTGTTCCGGGTGGTGTTCTCTGACTTCTGTATGGATACAGTCTGGAACGATACAGGATAGTTGAAGACCGAGCAATCGCGTTGAGGAGAGGATGAGCGATGTCCGTAGAACGGCCAACGCTCGACACCGTCGCGAAGGCTGCAGGCGTCTCGCGGATGACCGTGTCCAACGCCTACAACCGACCCGACCAGCTCTCCGCGGCCACCCGCGAGCGAGTCCTCGCCGCTGCCGCTGCCCTGGGATATGGCGGACCCGATCCCGCCGGCCGCTCGCTGCGTCGAGGCCGCGCGGGAACGATCGGCGTCATCCTCACCGAGAGCCTGTCCTACGCCTTCACTGATCCTGGTCTCGTGCAGTTCCTCCGTGGGGTCGGTGACGAGATGTCGGCAGCCGGCCAGGCGATGCTGCTGCTCCCCGCCGATGCCGACGACGACGGCAGCCTGGTGCGCAGTGCGATCGTCGACGCCTTCATCGTGTGCTCGATCCGCGATGACGACCCGGCTGTGACCGCGGTGCGCTCCCGTCACCTCCCCTTCGTCTCCTCCGGCTCTCCGCGGCTCCCCGCCGCGCCCTACGTCGGCATCGACAACCGCAAGGCGGCTGGCCTCGCGGCGGAGCACCTGCTCGCGCTCGGACATCGCAGACTCGGGATTGTCGCTGTGCCCGAAGAGATGCCGGTCGCGCCCGACTCACGAGTCGTACGCACCCGGCAAGGCTTCGCGGAGCGCGTGGCCGGGTTCGTCGCGACCGCAGCGGCGGCAGGGATCGACACTGATTCCATCGTCGTGGCGTACGCCCAGACCAACGCCGTCGACTCCGGCGCCGAGGCGGCGACCCGGCTGCTCGGGCGGCGTCAGCGCCCCACCGCGATCTTCGCCGTCAGCGATGTGCTCGCACTCGGTACCCTCTCCGCAGCAGCGAGTCTCGACATCACAGTTCCCGGCGAGCTGTCCGTCGTCGGGTTCGACGACATCGACGAGGCCGCGCACAGCCGACCGCCGCTGACGACCATCGCGCAGGACCTCCGCGAGCAGGGGCGGCAGGCAGCACGCCTTGCCCTCGAGCTCGTCGAGGGCAAGTCCACTCGGTCGAGGCCCTGGCGCCCGCATCTCCTCGTCCGCGACAGCACGGCTCCCGCTCCCCGCACCCGCCGCACGTCAGGGACGAGCCCCGACACTCCACTCCGGGCCGCTGCCCGGATCACCGGTCATGGGGCCTGAGACCTACCGATTCATAGGCAGCTCTGGTCGCCTGCGGACGCGTCGGGGCGTCGACACATCGGCAAGGTGCCTGATCGTGTTAGTAGTTAGTTTGCACTAGACAACTATGTGTCGCATCATGGCGGGATGAGCGAGTCCAGGAACACTGCGGCGGAGACTCGGGCGTCGGGCCACCTGGCCGTCGGGTCCGCGCCCGCCACCGGGTCACCGGCCCGTGCGGCCGGGTCAGGTGCAGCCAGGTCCGGGACGGGCAAGATCCACCAGGACCACCCGCGCTACAAGTGGGTGGCGCTGTCCAACACCACGCTCGGCATGACGATGGCGACGATCAACTCCTCGATCGTGCTCATCTCGCTCCCGGCGATCTTTCGCGGGATCGACCTCAATCCCCTCGACCCCGCCAACGTCAGCTATCTGCTCTGGATGCTGCTCGGCTTCCTGCTCGTCACCGCGGTGCTGGTCGTCACGTTCGGTCGCCTCGGCGACATGTACGGTCGCGTGCGCATCTACAACCTCGGATTCGTCGTGTTCGCGCTCTCGTCTGTCGCGCTCTCGCTCGTGCCGTGGGACGGCGGGGCCGGAGCGTTGTGGCTCATCGGGTTCCGCGCCGTACAAGCGGTCGGTGCGGCCATGATCATGGCCAACGCGACGGCGATCCTCACCGATGCGTTCCCCGTCCACCAGCGCGGCACGGCGATCGGCATCAACCAGGTGGCCGCGATCGCCGGCTCCTTCCTCGGTCTGGTGATCGGTGGCGTGCTCTCGGAGTGGCACTGGCGCGCGGTGTTCTGGGTGAGCGTGCCGTTCGGCATCGCCGGCGCGATCTGGTCCTACCGATCGCTGCACGAGGTCGGCGCGAAGCACCAGGGCAGGCTCGACATCCCCGGCAACCTGACCTTCGCCCTCGGTCTCGGCCTGCTCCTCACCGGCGTGACCTACGGCATCCAGCCCTACGGCGACAGCGCCATGGGCTGGGGCAACCCGTGGGTGTTCGGCACACTCCTGGCGGGCGCCGCGTTCCTCACCCTCTTCGCGGTCGTGGAGAGCCGCTCCCCCGATCCGATGTTCCGCCTCTCGCTGTTCGGGATCCGGGCCTTCTCCCTCGGCAACCTCGCTGGGTTACTCAGCTCGATCTCGCGCGGCGGGCTGCAGTTGATCCTCATCATCTGGTTGCAGGGCATCTGGCTCCCGCAGCGCGGCTACTCCTACGAGAGCACCCCGCTCTGGGCGAGCATCTTCCTGCTCCCGCTCACTGTCGGGTTCCTCGCCTCGGGTCCGCTCTCGGGCTACCTCAGCGACCACTACGGCGCCCGCCGCTTCGCCGTCGGCGGTGCGCTCATCACGGCTGTGTCGTTCCTCGGCCTGATGGTTCTGCCGGTCGACTTCGCCTACCCGGCGTTCGCGTTCCTCACCTTCCTCAATGGCGTGGGCAGCGGGATGTTCAGCTCCCCCAACGCATCCGTCATCATGAACTCCGTCCCCGCGGCCCAACGCGGCGTCGCATCAGGCATGCGGATGACCTTCTTCAACTCCGGCTCGGCGTTCTCGATCGGCGTCTTCTTCTCCCTCATGGTCGTCGGCCTCGCATCGACGTTGCCGGCCACCCTGCACGCGGGTCTGACCGGTCAGGGCGTGCCCGACCAGGTGGCCGGCGGGCTCGCCGCGCTTCCGCCGGTGGGCATCCTGTTCGCCGCCTTCCTGGGAATCAACCCGATCGCCTCGTTGCTCGAGCCCACCGGACTGCTCGGCTCGCTGCCTGCGACCAACGTGACGACGCTGACCGGCAACGAGTTCTTCCCCTCGCTGATCTCCTCGCCGTTCCACGACGGCCTCGTCCTCGTCTTCGCGATCGCGGCTCTCATGATGGTCATCGCGGCGATCGCCTCCTGGTATGCGGGTGCGGCGCGCGCCGAGGTCGCGTCGATGCCCGATGCCGGCGAGCGGCTCGGCGAGGAGCCGCAGGACTACTCCCTCGTCGAAGGCGAGCCGGCAGACGAGGGCGCCGGACCGCTGGCGGCCGCGCTCGGCTTCCCGGGCTGCCGTCAGAGCACCGACGAAGGAGCACATCGATGACCGCGTCGATCCGCAGACACACCCCAGCCGACGTCGACGTCGCCCGGCTCTCCGAGGCGTTGAGCCGCTTCACCCGCGAGACGCGGCGCGACCTTGCCATGCCGCTCGGTGCCAGCAGCATCTCCGCGCTCGTGACCGTCGAGCAGCAGGGTCCGATCCGCCTCGGCGACCTCGCGCGCCACGAGGGGATCACCCCCGCGACTCTCTCGCGGATTGTCGCCGTGCTGGAGGACGACGGCTACGCCCGGCGTACGACCGATGCCGATGACCGACGGTCGTCGTGGCTCGAGGTCACGGCCGCGGGCCGACGCCTGCTCGACGGAGTACGACGTGACCGCGCCGAGATCGTGGCCGCGCGTCTCGATCGGCTCACCGCTGAGCAGCGCGGTGCGCTCACCCGCGCCCTGGGGGCGCTCGAGGCGCTCTCGGGTCAAGACTGACCGGACCCGATCGGGTCAGCGTCGGGGAACGAGGCTCAGGCGCACCGGACCCGCAGCGTTGCGGACGAAGACCTGACCGCCGGGAGCGGAGAAGCGCTTCCAGCCGCTCGTCGTACCCGTCTCGATCCGCGCCCCGGGGTGAGTGAGGAACCCGACCAGGCGCGCCGCGTGCAGCGCGCGCATCGGCACACCGCCCCAGCCGGGCGCGTCCCACGCCGCCTCGGCGAGCAGCTCGGACTGGAACGATCCGGTCGAGGGGACGGACGCGCGGAACTTCGCGACCGCTTCGTCGACCTTGGGGATGACATCGCCGGCCATGCCGCGCTCGCCGGGCGCCCACGGCGACGTGGGCGGGAGCACCGCGAGCGACGACGACCCGGTCACAGCGTCGGGCAGCGTGACGTCGGTGTCGGTGTCAGGGGCGAGCCGCGCGACGTCGCCGATCACGTCGCGCAGGCGCCCGGCCGACACGGTCGTGTCGAGGGGCTCGACGACCGGCTCGCTGAGCGGCAGCGCGACGAACACCAGCACATCGAGCGGGCAGGGCGCGAAGATCCCGACGACGCCGCCGCGAGCCTGGACCCGCACCGCGGCGCGCTCGTCCCACCCGGTGATCTTCGCGAGGAATGCCGCGAGGTAGGCGGCCTCGTCCTTCGCCAGCTGCATGCCGGATCAGCCGCGGGTGAGCTTGCGGTACGTCGCGCGGTGCGGACGGGCCGCGTCAGCGCCGAGCCGCTCGATCTTGTTCTTCTCGTAGGAGTCGAAGTTGCCCTCGAACCAGAACCAGGTGGACTCGCCTTCGTAGGCGAGGATGTGCGTCGCGACGCGGTCGAGGAACCACCGGTCGTGGGAGGTGATCACGGCGCACCCGGGGAACTCCAGCAGCGCGTTCTCCAGTGACCCGAGGGTCTCGACGTCGAGGTCGTTGGTGGGCTCGTCGAGCAGGAGCATGTTGCCGCCCTGCTTGAGCGTGAGCGCCAGGTTGAGCCGGTTGCGCTCCCCACCGGAGAGGATGCCGGCGCGCTTCTGCTGGTCCGGGCCCTTGAACCCGAACGCGGACACATAGGCGCGGCTGGGCATCTCGACGTTGCCGACCTTGATCCAGTCGAGGCCGTCGGACACGACCTCCCACAGGTTCTTGTCGGGATCGATGCCGGAGCGGTCCTGGTCGACGTAGGACAGCTTCACGGTCTCGCCGACCCGAAGCTCGCCTGCGTTGGGCAGCGCGTCCTTGTCGTCGGTGGCGCCCTCGGCAGCGGCGACGATCATCTTGAACAGCGTGGTCTTGCCGACGCCGTTGGGGCCGATGACGCCGACGATGCCGTTGCGCGGCAGGGTGAAGGACAGCTCGTCGATGAGCAGCTTGTCGTCGAAACCCTTCGTGAGGCCCTTGGCCTCGACCACCAGGCTGCCGAGACGCGGGCCCGGGGGGATCTGGATCTCGTCGAAGTCGAGCTTGCGGGCCTTGTCTGCCTCGATCGCCATCTCCTCGTAGCGGTCGAGCCGGGCGCGGCTCTTGGTCTGGCGGGCCTTCGCGTTGGAGCGCACCCACTCGAGCTCGTCGGAGAGGCGACGCTTGAGCTTGGCGTCCTTGGCGCCCTCGACCTTGAGGCGCTCCTGCTTCTTCTCCAGGTACGTCGAGTAGTTGCCTTCGTACGGGTAGGCCCGACCGCGGTCGAGCTCGAGGATCCACTGGGCGACGTTGTCGAGGAAGTACCGGTCGTGCGTGATGGCGACGATGGTGCCGGGGTACTTCTCGAGGTGCTGCTCGAGCCACTGCACCGACTCGGCGTCGAGGTGGTTGGTGGGCTCGTCCAACAGGAGCATGTCGGGGCGCGAGAGGAGCAGACGGCAGAGCGCGACCCGTCGCCGTTCGCCGCCGGAGAGGTTCGCCAGCTCGGAGTCTTTGGGCGGGACGCGCAGCGCGTGCATGGCCAGCTCGATGTGGCGATCGAGGTTCCACGCGTCGGCCGCGTCGATCTTGTCTTGCAGCGACGCTTGCTCCTCGAGGAG
>JANMBJ010000449.1:0-14364 GCA_031360335.1 Candidatus Nanopelagicales bacterium | reverse complement strand
GTCGGTGGCGAGCACGGCCTGCGTGTCGTAGGACAGCGTCGGCATCCACGCGAGCCCTAGGCCCGCGAGCGTCTCGCCGGTGATGACGGCGTGCACGCCCGGCAGCGCCATAGCGGCGGAGGTGTCGATCGACACGATCCGCGCGTGCGCGAACGGGCTGCGCAGGATCGCGCTGTGCAGCATGCCGGGCAGGTTGACGTCGTCGACGTAGTTGCCCTCACCGCGGACGAAGCGGACGTCCTCCTTGCGGTGCATCCGGCCGAAGCCGATCGGGTTTCCGGCAGCTGAGAGGGGTACGTCCTCCACGGCGGTCATGCGGGCACCTCACTGGTCGCGGGGTTCTCTGCGGCGTACTGGATCGCAGCGACGATGTTCTTGTATCCCGTGCAGCGACAGATGTTCCCGGAGATTCCCTCGCGGATCTCCTCCTCCGTCGGATGCGGGTTGTGATCGAGCATCCAGCGGGCCTGCAGCATCATCCCGGGAGTGCAGTAGCCGCACTGGAGACCGTGGCACTCCATGAATCCCTTCTGCACCGGGTCGAGCTCGCCGCCCGTGGCGAGACCCTCGACGGTGCCGACCGCCTTGCCGTCGGCCTGCACCGCGAGCAGCGTGCAGCTCTTCACGGTGTCGCCGTCGAGGGTGACGGTGCAGGCACCGCAGTTCGAGGTGTCGCAGCCCCAGTGGGTGCCACGCATCCCGAGCTCGTCGCGGATGAAGTGGACGAGGAGCATGCGCGGCTCGACGTCGCGCGACTGCTCCACCCCGTTGATCGTGATCGTCACCTGCATGGTCAGGCTCCCTGGCTGGAACGGACGGCGCGACGCAGCGCGCGGAGGGTGAGTTCTTCGGCGAGGTGGACCTTGTAGTCCACCGGCCCACGCTGGTCGGCGTTGGGGCTGCAGGACGCGGCGGTCGCGGCAGCAGCGGCCCTGAGGTTGTCCTCGGTCGGTTCCTTGCCCAGCAGCGCCGCTTCGCCCGCGGGCGAGCAGTAGTGCGAGGCGCCGACCGCCGCGAGCCCGATGCCGCAGTCAGTGACGACGCCGCCGCTCACGACGACGAAGACACCCGCGGTCGCGACTCCCCAGTCGCCGGCGCGGCGCTCGACCTTCTCGTAGGCGCTGCCGGCGCCCGGACGGATCGGATAGCGCAGCTCGGTGAGGATCTCGCCGTACTGCACGACGGTCTCGTACGGGCCGAGGTGGAACTCACGCAGCGGCACGGTGCGCGTGCCGTTGGGTCCGACCACGACGGCGTTGCCGCGCAGCGCCGAGCCGACGGCCGACATGTCCGCGGCGGGATCCGCCTGGCACATCGAGCCGCCGATGGTGCCGCGGTTGCGCACGATCGGGTCGGCGATGACTTTCTCGGCCTCGCGGAAGATCGGGTAGTGCTCGGAGAGGATGTCGGAGCTGAGGATCTCGCGATGCCGCGTCATGGCGCCGACGACGATCTCGCTGCCGACCACCTTGATGCCCACGAGCTCGGGGATGTCGTTGATGTCGATCAGGGCGTCTGGGCGAGCCAGACGCAGCTTCATCATGGGGAGCAGGCTGTGGCCTCCGGCCACCACTCGCGCTTCCTCACCGTGGGCTTGGAGCTTGGCGAGCGCGTCGGCGACCGAGGTCGCCTTCGCGTAGTCGACAGGCGCAGGTGTCTGCATGCCATCACCTCTCGAGAACATCGTTGATCTCGGTACTGACTAGGACCCCGTGGGACTACGTCGTGCGCGTTACTGCCGTTCAACGGTGGTGCGGGTAGTGCTGCGGTGTCTCTGGGAGCAGCGCGCCGTCAGTGTGGTCAGCGTACGTCGACGGCGCGGACGAATCCGGACATCCGGCTCAGCGCTTGGAGATCCAGATGATGATGCCGACGACCACGACCACCCCGATCGCGACCGGGATGGCGCGCTTGAGCACCGGGGCGCCGGCCGTGCCGAGCAGGTCGATGGCCTCGTCGGCCTGGGGACGCGGACGCGGGGGTGCGGTCGTCGTGGTGGCGGCCGCGGGGGCGGCGCCATCGGCTGACGGTGCTGCCTCGCCCGACGCGGCCGCGGCTGCGGCCGCACCGGAAGCCGCCATCGTCGCGGCGAGGTTGGCGGAGAATTGGTCGATGATGCGGCCGGCGACGTCCTGCATGACACCGCGACCGAACTGCGCGGCCTTGCCGGTGATCGTGAACTCGGTGGTGATGTCGACGCGGGTGCGGTCGTGTGCCTCCTCGACGAGCACCGCCGTGACGATGCCCTTGGCCGTGCCGGTGCCCTTGGTCTCCTTGCCGGCACCTTCGATCACCATCGTGTGGGTGGCCTCGTCGCGGCTGACGAACGTCGCCTGTCCAGCGAAGGTCATGGCCACCGGGCCGAGCTTGACCTTGACGCTGCCGGTCATGTCATCACCGTCGTGCGAGAGGAGGGTGGCTCCCGGCATGCACGGAGCGAGTCCCTCGACGTCGTGGAGCGTCTGCCACGCGGTCTCGATGTCGGAGGGGACGACGAACGAGTTCAGCAAATCCATGAGCACTCCCGGGACCGCGTGCGCGTGTGACCTGGGCCACTGGTGAGGGGGACGGTAGCCCCGAGAGCGAGGACCCGCCACCGGAGTCTGGCAACCCTCAGCGAGTCCAGAACAAGCTCAGACCCGATGCGGACGAACTATGGTGCTGGAGCCGCAGATGCGGGTCCAGTGGTGCTCCCAGCCTCCGGTACTGCCGAGTAGCGATCCTCCGGTTTCCCGCATGACGGACGGCCGGGTCGTCCGAGCGCGCCGTCAGCCGCCGATCGCGGACATAGGCCGCGAGGGCTGGATGAAGTTGACGTCGTTGATGCCGTGCCCGGGGAGCTTGTCGGCGACCACGAGCCGCAGCCGGCGCTCGAGCTCGATGCGCAGGGCGCCAGGATCGGCCGCGAGCGCCTCGTCGCGCAGCGCGGTGCGCAGGTCGAGCTCATCGCGGGCGAAGAGGCAGTTGCGCAGCTGGCCGTCGGCGGTGAGCCGCAACCGATCGCAGGCTCCGCAGAAGGGTCGCGTCACGCTCGCGATGATGCCGACCTTCGCCGGACCGCCGTCGACGTAGAACTCCTCCGCCGGTGCCGAGCCGCGAGCGGGCACGGGGGTGAGGGCGTAGTGCTCGGAGAGCCAGGCGTAGATGTCGTCGGCGGTGATCATCGTCGAGCGCAGCCACACGCCGCTCGGGTCGAGCGGCATCTGCTCGATGAAGCGCAGGCGCCAGCCCTCGTCGAGCGCACGCCGGAGGAGCGCCGGAGCCTCGTGGTCGTTGACACCCTTCATGAGCACGGTGTTGACCTTGACCGGGGCGAGTCCGGCCGCCTGCGCTGCCTTGATGCCAGCGATGACGTCGTCGAAGCGGTCGCGGAACGTCATGGCCTTGAAGCGGTCCCGGTCGAGGGTGTCGAGGCTGACGTTGACGCGGGTGAGGCCGGCGTCGGCGAGGGGCTTCGCGAGGGTGGTCAGCTTGAGGCCGTTGGTGGTCACGCTGATCTCGGGTGCGTGCGCGAGGTTGGTGATGCGTCGTACGACGTCGACGACGTCGGCGCGCAGGAGCGGCTCGCCACCTGTGAGGCGTACGCCGTCGATGCCCAGCGAGGTCGCCACGTCGAGCACCTGCATGAGCTCGTCGGTCGAGAGCAGCGACGGACCGGGGAGCCAGTCGGCGAAATCCGACGGCATGCAGTAGGTGCAGCGCAGGTTGCACTTGTCGGTGAGCGAGACGCGCATGTCGCGGTGCACGCGACCGAACGTGTCGACGAGGTCGGCGCTCATGCGCAGTTCACCCACTCGTCGGTGCCGTCGGTGAAGACCTGGTGCTTCCACACCGGGAGCTGGTGCTTGACCTCGTCGACGAGGTCGGCGCAGGCGGCGAACGCCTCCGTGCGGTGCACGGCGCTCACCGCCGCGACCAGCGCAGCGTCACCGATCGCGAGCGGGCCGACCCGGTGCATCACGGCGATGGCGATGACCTCGTGGCGCTCGGCGACCGCCTGGGCGACCTGGGAGAGCACTGTGGCGGCAGTGGGGTGGCCTTCGTACTCCAGGCGCGCGACCGAGCGACCGTCGTCGTGGTCGCGCACGTCGCCGGAGAACGTGACGACCGCGCCGGCCCCCACGTCGGCGACGAGCGACGCGACGTCGCGCACCGTCATGGGTGCGTCGACGACATCGGCACGACGTACGTCAGACATGGAGGCATTATGTGTCTGATCTCGAGGATGTGCGCCTGCGCTTCCCATTGCGCCACCTGACTTGCGAGTGGAGCCTCTCGTGCGCGAAGTCCTTCCGGCACTCATGGCGATCCGCGAACGCGGAGAAGCTGCCGCTCTGGCGACCGTGGTCCGCACCTGGCGATCGGCTCCGCGACCCGCAGGTGCGTCGATGCTCGTGACGGCCGGCGGCGAGGCGGTCGGCTCGGTGAGCGGGGGCTGCGTCGAGGGTGCGCTCTACACGCTGGGCACCGAGGTGCTCGAGAGCGGCGAGCCGGCGTTCGAGACCTACGGCGTCAGCGACGACGACGCCTTCGCCGTCGGGCTCACGTGCGGCGGGATCCTCGAGGTCTTCGTCGAGAAGGTCACCGACGAGACCTGGCCCGAGCTCGCCGGCATCGGTGCCAGCGTCGCTGCTGAGGAGCCGGTCGCCGTCGCGACGATCGTGCGCGGTCCGCACCACGTGGGTCGCCACCTCGTCGTGCGCGCATCCGGCACCGAGGGCTCGCTCGGCACCGCGCGCCTGGATGACACGGTGGGTGCCGACGTCCTCGGGCTGCTCGAGTCAGGACGCACCGGCTTCCTGCACTACGGCGCCGAAGGTGAACGCCTCGGCGACGAGCTCGAGGTCTTCGTGACCTCGTTCGCGCCGGCGCCCCGGATGTACGTCTTCGGTGCGATCGACTTCTCGGCCGCACTGGCGAAGGCGGGCAAGCTGCTCGGCTTTCATGTCACGGTCGTCGACGCGCGCGAGGTCTTCGCGACGCGCAAGCGCTTCCCGGACGCCGACGAGGTCGTCGTCGACTGGCCGCACCGCTGGCTCGCGTCGCAGCCGGTCGACTCGCGCACCGTCATCTGCGTGCTGACCCACGACCCGAAGTTCGACGTCCCGGCACTCGTGACCGCTCTCGGGACGAAGGCTGCGTACATCGGTGCGATGGGATCGCGGCGCACGCACGACGACCGGGTCGAGCGATTGAGGGAAGCCGGTCTCACCGACGAGGAGATCACACGCGTGCACTCACCGATCGGCCTCGACCTCGGCGCGAGAACGCCTGAGGAGACAGCGATCTCGATCGCCGCGGAGATCGTGCAGGAGCGCTGGGGTGGCACCGGCTCCAAGCTCACCGCCGCCGACGGCCCCATCCACACCGGCGCACCCCGCTAGTGCCTGGGGCGACCGCCGAGCACGGGCCGGCGCAGCGATGACCCCGACGGCCGGGCTGGTGCTGGCTGCCGGTGAGGGCCGACACCGCAGTGGTGGGGTGCGCACGCTGACGGCGCTCGCCGGGATCGCCCGGCTAGCCCTGGCCGAACGGTGACCGTCACCGCGGGCCTCGTGCTCGCGGCGGGTGAAGGGCGCCGATTCGGCGGGCCGAAAGCGCCATTCGTGCTCGACGGCGTACGGCTGGTCGACCGCGCGGTCGCGCTGCTGCGCGACACCGGGTGCGACCCGGTGCTCGTCGTGCTCGGCGCGTGGATCGGGGAGGTGCCCGACTCGGTCGTCGTCGTCAACGACGAGTGGCGCGAGGGCATGGGGTCGTCGCTGCGATCGGGCCTCGCGGCACTGTCGTCGTACGACGAAGTCGACCGCGTCGTCGTCACTCTCGTCGACCTCCCCGGCCTCACGGTGCCCGCAGTCGCAAGACTCCTCGAGTCGTCGACGTCGTCCGCGTCGAGCGATGCGCCCGCGGCGCGCGAGGTGCTGGCGGCCACGACGTACGACGGGGTCCGTGGCCACCCGGTGCTCCTCGGCCGCGCGCACTGGGACGGCGTACGCGAAGCAGCCACCGGCGACAAAGGAGCCCGCACCTACCTCACCACCCACAAGCACGCCCTCACCCTCACCGAGGTCGCCGACCTAGCCACCGGAACCGACCTCGACGAACCCCCCACCCCCGCCCGCCCGCACATTCCTTCCCTTAGGGACGATCAAGGGAGGTGAGCTGCACCGAATGACCCGGAATCGCGATCATGGACGGACCGCGACCTCCCCGCGAGGTGGACCAAGATCGCGAATCTGGGACAGAAAGTTCACCTGAACTGCGTTGATCATCCCTAAGGGAAGAACAGGGCAGTTGGGGGTGGGGTACGTCGTAGGCTCTTGTCCATGACTCAGTTGCGGATCTCGGAGGCTGCGGCCTTGCTGCAGGTGAGTGACGACACGGTGCGGCGTTGGGCCGAGGCCGGGAAGCTCGCGACGACGTCCGACGACGCCGGGCGCGCGGTCGTCGAGGGCGCGGAGCTCGCGCGGTTCATGGCGGCGCGCGCTGCCGAGGAGCCGGCGCTCGAGAGCCCAGTGGTCGGCGCGTCCGCGCGCAATCGCCTCGTGGGCATAGTGACCCGCGTCGTACGGGACACCGTGATGGCGCAGGTCGAGGTTCAGGTCGGGCCGCACCGCATGGTGTCGCTCATGAGCCGCGAGGCCGCCGACGAGCTCGGTCTCGAGCCTGGCGTGCTGGCAGTCGCGACCGTCAAGGCCACGAACGTCGGCATCGAGATCCCCGACCACCGCTGACGTCGCTGACGGGTCAAGCACTTCCCCGGGTGGGGGCGTTGAGGGCGCCGGTGGTGCTGCGGAGGGGGGCTCCGGTGGCGGTGGCTCGTACGGCGAGCATCTCGGCGGTGATGGCGAGGGCGATCTCGGCCGGGGTGCGGGAGCCGATGTCGAGGCCGGCCGGTCCACGCAGGCGCGCGATGGCGTCCTCGCCAACTCCGCCGTCGCGCAGTCGCGTACGTCGTGCCTCCTGGGTCGTGCGCGAGCCGAGCGCCGCGACGTAGCCGACGCCCGACGCCAACGCGGCCGACAGGATCGGGAAGTCGACCTCGCCGCGGTGGTCGATCACGAGCACGCCGTCGCCCGGCCCGAAGGCTCGCACTGCGGCCACCCCGTCGTCGGCGCGCGTGAGCGTCGCACACGTCCACCCCAGCAGCGAGAGCTGCGCGGCAAGCGCGACCGCGAGCGCGCCGCTGCCGATCACCACGAGGTGCGGCGCCGGAACGAACACGCTCACGAGCACCCGTCCCGCGTCGGTCTCGACCACGGCGTCGCTCGGCTCACCCCGCGCGAGCAGCGCCTGCGCGAGGGCGTCGGGCGACGTCGGATCGTCGTACGCCGGATCACCTGCCGGTGCCAGCGCCCGCACTGCGAAGGCGCCGCCGTCGAGCGAGGTGACCAGGGCAGTCGGGCGACGTACGGCGATGTCGGCACGGATGCTGTCGGGGAGGTCGGCGATGCGCTGGACGAGCACGCTCGCCTGACCGCCGCACGGCAGCCCGGCACGCTCCGCCTCGTCGTGGTCGAACTGGAGGTCGATCAGCGTGGCCCGGCCGGCCGGATCGAGCACCGCCGGCACACCGGCGACCAGGCTCGCGTCGAATGCACCACCCAGCAGCGACCCGTCGAGGCTTCCGTCGGCCCGGACGAGCGCGACGGCACCGGGCCAACGGGCTCCGAGTCCGAGCGCGCTCGTCACCCGCGCGAAGGCGACGACCTCCGGACCAGTGCCGGCCTGAGCAGCGGGTACGTCGTACAGCGACATCGCACACCTCCGGTGGGGCGCCGACGTCGGCGTCCTCGCGGCAGCGTCTCACGGCCTGCCCCGCTCGGCGCGCGTTCCGCGCCAGCCTCGCTCGTGGTACCAGCTGACCTTCTCATTCACGTTCGAAGTGAGGTTCTCACTACGTGTGTGCGGCTCTGTAGTGTGATTCCACCCGTATGTGCGATTCTGTTCTCTATGCACTTGATCCGCCCCGCCATCCTGCTGACCACTGCGTTGGTCCTCGCCGCCTGCGGTTCCTCCGCGACCACGTCGCCCGCTGAGTCCGCCACCGGGACCACGGAGGTCGGGTCCCGGCCCACGGGGTCGATCACGGTGTTCGCCGCCTCCTCGCTCAAGGGGTCGTTCACGACGCTCGGTGCACAGTTCATGGCGGCGAACCCGGGTACGTCGATCACCTTCAGCTTCGGCGCGAGCAGCACTCTCGCCACCCAGATCACCCAGAAGGCACCTGCCGATGTGTTTGCCTCGGCGAGCCAGAAGACCATGGACACCGTCACCACCGCAGGCGCCGCGACTGGTGACAAGGTCTTCGCCGTCAACACCCTGGAGATCGCGACGCCGACCAAGCCCACGACGCCCGTGACGAGCCTGGCCGACCTCGCCAAGCCGGGCGTGAAGGTCGTCGTCTGCCAGAAGGACGTGCCCTGCGGCGTGGCCGCAGCGTCGCTGTTCACCAAGAACAAGCTCACGGTCACAGCGGTCAGCGAGGAGGTCGACGTGAAGTCGGTGCTCTCCAAGATCGTCCTGGGCGAGGCCGACGCCGGCATCGTCTACGTCACCGACGTGAAGGCCGCGAAGGACACCGTCGTCGGCGTCGAGATCCCCGCCGACCAGAACGTCACGACGAAATACCCCATCGCGCCGATCACGGCCAGCACCAACACCGCGCTCGCCCAGGCGTTTGTCGACTACGTCCTGTCGGCTGACGGTCAGTCGGTGCTCAGCGCCGCGGGCTTCGCCTCTCAATGATGCGACGCGATCGGCCCACTACTGCGCCGCCCTGGCCCGTCTGGCTGCCGGGTGGGCTCGCCCTGCTCTTCCTCGGCCTTCCGATCGTCGGGCTCTTCGTACGAGCCCCCTGGCCGCGCATGTGGGAGGTTCTCACCTCACCCACGAGCCTCGACGCGCTGCGCCTGTCGCTCGTGACTGCCTCTGCTGCAACGCTTGTGACGATCGTGATCGGCATTCCGCTCGCCTGGCTGCTTGCGCGATCTGACTTCCGCGGGCGTGGGTTCGTGCGGGCCCTCGTCACCGTCCCACTGGTGCTCCCACCGGTCGTCGGCGGCATCGCGCTGCTGCTCGCATTCGGCCGGCGCGGGATCGTGGGGCAGTACCTCGACTCGTGCTGCGGCGTCACTCTCCCGTTCACCACACCCGGCGTGGTGGTCGCCGAGACGTTCGTCGCGATGCCCTTCCTCGTCATCACGATCGAGGGTGCGCTGCGTGGCCTGGACACCCGGTTCGAGGATGCCGCAGCGACTCTCGGCGCCGGCCGCCTCACGGTGTTCCGTCGCGTGACTCTGCCGCTGATCCTCCCGTCGATCGCGGCCGGAATCGTGCTCACCTTCGCGCGTGCGCTGGGGGAGTTCGGCGCGACCATCACCTTCGCCGGCAACCTGCAGGGGGTCACGCAGACGCTGCCGCTCGCGGTCTACATCGGACTCGAGGGAGATCCGAACGACGCCATCGCACTGAGCCTCGTTCTCCTGGCCGTGTCGGTCATCGTCCTCGTCGCGCTGCGCGACACGTGGCTGCGCACCGGGGCTGCGTCATGAATGGCCTCGACGCGCACGTCGTCGTACGCCGGGCCGCCTTCACGCTCGACGTGGCCCTCCACGTCGCGCCCGGCGAGGTGCTGGCCGTGCTTGGCCCCAACGGCGCCGGCAAGTCGACGCTGCTGCGCACCGTGTGCGGCCTGGATCCGTTGGGGGACGGCCACATCCGGCTGGGCGGGACCGTCGTCGACGAGCCGTCGACCGGCATCCGCGTGCCGGCGGCCAAGCGGCGGGTCGGCATCGTCTTCCAGGACTATCGACTCTTCCCGCACCTCAGCGTGCTCGACAACATCGCGTTCGGCCCTCGCTCGTCGGGGCGTACGTCGAAGCAGTCCCGCGACTCTGCGGACACCTGGATCGAACGCCTGCGCCTCGGCGAGCTCTCCGGCCGCAAGCCCGGTGAGCTGTCTGGCGGGCAGGCGCAACGCGTCGCCCTCGCGCGCGCCCTGGCGTGCGATCCCGCGGTGCTGCTGCTCGACGAACCGCTCGCCGCGCTCGACGCGGGGACGCGCCTCGACGTACGCAGTGACCTGCGTGACCATCTGCACGAGTTCGACGGTCCGACGCTCCTCGTCACCCACGACCCGCTCGACGCGCTCGTGCTCGCCGACCGCCTCGTGGTGCTCGAAACCGGCCGAATCACGCAGCAGGGCACGGCGCTCGACGTCGCGCGCCGACCCGCGAGCGACTACGTCGCGCGACTGCTCGGCCTCAACCTGCTGCGTGGGACCGCTCACGACGGCGACGTCGCGGTCGACGGCGGCGGCACGCTGCACGTCACCGACCGCGCCGTGCGCGGTGCCGTGCTCGTCGCAGTGCGGCCCAGTGCGATCTCGTTGCACACGCGGCAACCCGAGGGCAGCGCACGCAATGTCTGGCCGGGCACCGTGGACGGCATCGAGTCGATCGGTGACCGGGTTCGTGTCACCGTGTCCGGCGCGCCCACGGTGATGGTCGACGTCACTGCCGACGCCGTGGCTGACCTCCGCGTACGTCGCGGCACCGAGGTCTGGCTCTCCGCCAAGGCCACCGAGCTCGAGGTCTATCCCGGCTGACCAGCGCGACGTCGCCGCATGCACTGCCGCACAGCGACAGCCGGGTCAGTCTCGGGGCAGCTGATTGACGCCGGCGGGCAGGTCCTGGTTGTAGTCCGCGTATAGACGGTAGTTCCAGGACAGGTCCGTAGTTCCGGCGCTGGTCTCGATCAGCGCCCTCGTCGTCCATCGCGGCGCGTGCGCCAACCAGACCCGGCGCCCAGCCACCGCGAAGGGACAACGGATCCAGTCGGCCTCGCCTGCGGCCTGGACCTCGATGGAGAGCAGTTCCTCGCCCGGCGTCAGTGCCCCCATGAGGTGCTGCGACCGGTGATCACCGGTCGTCGCAGCACGGTTGATCACGTCCTCCGGTGGCCAGACCGACCAGTAGGAGTCCCACCAGGGGTCGTTGTCGCGTGCCGTGGCCCAGTGCGACGCGGGAAGGCACAGAGCTCGACCCTGCTCGTCCACGGCGAGCTGCACGTCACCGCACGAGACGGTCCACGGATCGACCGTCGCTGGCACGTCGCCGCCTGTCACGGGGCCAGCCTGCCGGAAGGTCGCGGCATCGGTCAGTGCGACGTGTCGATGTCGGCGAGCCAGGCGGTGACCACGTCGCAGAACTCGTCGGGTCGCTCCCGGTGCACGTAGTGGCCAGCCTCGACCGTACGGATCGTGCCGTCGCCGACGCGGCTAGCTGCTTCGGCGAGATGATGCTGGTCGACGTTGCTGCTCGGACCGCCGGCGACGATCAGTGTCGGAGTCTGGATCCCCGCGATGGCCTCCCAGAGCTGGGGGTCGCCCGCGTCGACCTCGGCGCGGATGGCGACGACGACGTCCCAGTCGAAGGGCAGGTCGACATCCGGTCGTGTCGGAACGGGGCGAGCCGGCTGTCCGTGCGATGGAGCGACGTCCTCGACGATCAGGGCTCTCACCAGGTCCGGCCGGCGTGCGGCCAGCTCGAACGCCACCGCCCCGCCGAGGGAGTGGCCGACGAGAAACACTGCGCCGACGCCGAGCTGGTCGAGCACGTCCTCGACGTCGTCGGTCATGAGGGAGCAGGAGTAGGTGCCCGGCCAGTCGCTCGTCCCGTGCCCGCGCAGGTCGAGCGTGATCGTGCGATGGGCCGGCGCGAACCGGTCGAGGACCACGCCGTCCCAGTCGGACCCTCGCTCGCCGAGCGGGTGCAGGAAGTCCATCGGCGCAGCGCCGGGGGATCCCGTGTCGGACACGGCTATCCGTACGGAGTGTCGGGTCACGGGATGAGAGTCCGTCATCTCAGCGAACCTAACCCGAGACCCGCGGCGTCGGACAGCCGATAACCGCGGTCACGTTGCGACAGCGATTCCAGAGCCGGGCGAGCAGCAGAAGTGCCTGACCACGATCGCGACGTGCGGGCAGGAAGTGCCCGGAGTGGCTCGGGTGCGCGAGTGCCCCAGCCCCTTTCGGGGCTGGGGCACTCGGTGGCGCTTCGGGTGCAGGCGGTCGGCTAGCGGCCGGCTGCGGCTGTCACCGCTCGTTTGGTGAGGACTCTCGCGAGGTGCTTGCGGAACTCGGCGTCGGCGTGGGTGTCGGTCGTCGGCGAGGTGCCGTCGGCTGCCGAGGCCGCAGCTGCCGCGATGGCGTCGGCCGTGGCCGGACCACCGGTGAGGGCTGCCTCGACGGAGGAGGCGCGGATCGGACCGGCCCCCATGTTGGTGAGCGCGACCCGTGCCTCGGTGATGGTGCCACCGTCGACCTTGACGGCGGCAGCGACACCGACGATCGCCCACGCCTGGGCGGTGCGGTGGAACTTCTGGTAGTCGAAGCCCCAGCCGGCCGCGAGCTTCGGCACCCGGACGGCGACGAGGACTTCATCGAGCCCGACTGCCGTGGTGAAGAAGTCGAGGAAGAAGTCGGCGGCGGTCACCGTGCGTCGACCGGCAGCGCCGGCGATCACGAACTCCGCGTCGAGCACCCGCGCGATCGTGGGCAGGTCACCTGCAGGATCGGCGTGAGCGCACGAGCCGCCGAACGTGCCGCGGTGCCGGATGGCCGGATCGGCCACCTCGCCGGCCGCCATCGACAAGAGCGGCACGCCGGCCTTGATGCCCTCGTGGTGCATGACCTCGTAGGTCGTGACGGCAGCGCCGATGAGGAGCGAGGAGCCCTCGTCGGTCACCTGGCGCATCTCGTCGACCCGGCTCACGTCGACGAGCACCGTCGGGTGGTTGAGACGCAGTCGGAGCACCGGCAGCAGCGACTGTCCGCCGCCCAGCACCTTGGCGTCGTCACCCGCCTCCGCAAGTGCGGCAACGGCCTCCTCGACCGTCTCCGGCTTCACATAGTCGAACGCTCCGGGGATCACGCCGCGCCTCCGTTCTGGGCCGTCTGGATCGCACGCCAGACGTTCTGCGGACTGGCCGGCATGAAGACGTCGTTGACGCCGAGGTGCCGGATTGCGTCGACGACGCCGTTGATGATGGCCGGGGTCGACGCGATAGCGCCGGCCTCGCCGATCCCCTTGGTGCCCAACGGGTGCGTGGTCGACGGGGTGACCGTGCGATCGGTGATGAACGACGGCAGGTCGGCCGCGCTCGGCAGCAGGTAGTCGCCCATGTTGCCGGTCAGCAGATTGCCCTCGGCGTCGTAGAGCGCACCTTCGAAGAGCGCCTGAGCGATGCCCTGCGCGAGACCACCGTGCACCTGGCCCTCGACGATGAGCGGGTTGATCTGCACACCGCAGTCGTCCACGCAGACGTACTTGCGCAGCGTGACCTGACCGGTCTCGGTGTCGACCTCCATGGCCGCCAGGTGCGTGCCGTGGGGGTAGGAGAAGTCCATCGGGTCGACCGTGGACTCGCCCGAGAGCGTCGGCTCCACACCGTCGGGCAGGTTGTGGGCGGTGAACGCCTCGAACGCGATCGCCTGGATCGTCGTGGACTTCTCCGGGTCGCCCTTGACCGAGTAGGTGCCGTGCGCAAACTCGACGTCGTCGGGGCTCACCTCGAGCTGGTGCGCTGCGATGATGCGAGCCTTCTCGACGAGACGCTCACCCGCGAGCTTGATGGCCTGGCCGCCGACGGCGAGCGAGCGCGAGCCGTAGGTGTCCATGCCGTACGGCGCACGTCCGGTGTCGCCGTGCACGACCTCGATGTCATCGACCGGAACACCGATGATGTCGCTGGCGATCTGGCTCCACGCCGTCTCGTGACCCTGACCGTGGGGCGAGGTTCCGGTGATGAGCTCGATCTTGCCGGTGGGCAGCGCACGGATGGTGCAGTGCTCCCAGCCACCCGCGACGTACTTCAGCGCACCGAGCGTGCGCGACGGAGCAAGTCCGCACATCTCGGTGAACGTCGAGATGCCGATGCCGAGCTGCACGGGGCCGCCGGCTGCTCGGCGCTCGGCCTGCTCGGCGCGCAGCTCGTCATAGCCGAACAGCTCGAGGGCACGCTCGGTGGCGGCCTCGTAGTTGCCCGAGTCGTTCGTGAGCCCCGCGATCTGCGTGTAGGGGAACTCCTCGTGCTTGATCCAGTTCTTCTTGCGCAGCTCGAGGGGCTCCATGCCGAGCTCGGTCGCCAGCTCGTCGACGATGCGCTCGATGGCGTACGTCGCCTCCGGTCGCCCGGCGCCGCGGTAGGCGTCGGTCGGCGTCTTGTTGGTGTAGACGCCGGTGCAGGTGAAGTCGAGCGCGTCCATCTTGTAGATGCCGGAGTACATGAACATGCCGAGGAGGGGCGTGCCCGGCGTGATGATCTGCAGGTAGGCGCCCATGTCGGCCTTGAGGTCGACCT
>JANMBJ010000430.1:0-4820 GCA_031360335.1 Candidatus Nanopelagicales bacterium | reverse complement strand
CGGAGCTGCGATCGGAGTCGCGCTCGGCCTGGTCTACGGCTCGCTGCTGCAGAAGGTCCTCGAGCCGCAGGGCATCACCAAGCTCGCCGTACCCGGCGGTCAGATCATGTGGTTCCTGGCGCTGTCCGTGGTCGGCGGCGTTGTTGCGGCGCTCTGGCCGGCCTTCACCGCGAGCCGCCTCGACGTGCTCAAGGCGATCGCCTCGGAATAGCCTGGGCCTCAGGTGCGCGGGCACCAGGCGTAGGACCACTCGCCGAGGATCTGCGGCGTCAGCTCCGTCAGCGAGCCCACGACGATCAGCCCCTCGGCAGGTTCGATGGGCACGAGGCTGGGCACTGCGACGACCAGAGCACCCGAGGCCACACCTGCGGTGACGCCGGTGTGGGAGTCCTCGAGGACCACGCAGCTCCTCGGGTCCACCCCGAGTCGCTCCGCGGCCAGGAGGTACGGGTCGGGGAACGGCTTGGTGCGCTCGAGCTCGCCGCTCGCGACCGTGGTCGCGAAGACATCGTGGCCGACGTCGTGCAGCACCGCGTCGCACACCGCATCCACGAGGTTGCGCCAGGAGGCCGAGACGAGCGCGCACGGCACCCTGGCGGCCTCGAGAGCGAGGAGCAGGTCCTTGGCGCCGGGCCGCCAGTGCACCGGCTCGGTGCGCATCAGCCGCTCCATCGACACCACCAGCAGGGAGAGCACCTCGGCGTGGGTGTGCGGCTCGCCGGCGTGCGCCACCATGTAGTCGACGGCCAGATCCACCGGACCGCCGACGAGCGCGCCCTGGTGCTCCGGGCCCCACGGGACGTCGAACTTCTCCATGATCCCGGTCTCGGCGAGATACCAGATGTGCTCCGTCTCGACGAGGAGCCCGTCCATGTCGAAGAACACGGCATCGGGGAGTCGCGACGTCACATCAGGGGCAACGCCTTCCGGAACGGTCACGTCGCGTTGAAGTATTTCGCCTCGGGGTGGTGCACGATCAGCGCCGACGTCGACTGCTCGGGGTGCAGCTGAAACTCCTCCGACAGCTCGACACCGATGCGCTCCGGCTCAAGCAGCCCGACGAGCACCGCCTGCTGCTCGACGTCGGGGCACGCGGGATAGCCGAAGGAGTAGCGCGAACCGCGATAGCCCTGCTTGGCGATGAGAGTGTCTATGTCTGCGTCGTCATCGAAGTCGAAGCCCAGCTCGGTGCGGATACGTGCATGCCACATCTCGGCGAGCGCCTCGGTGAGCTGCACCGACAGGCCGTGGAGCTCGAGATAGTCGCGATAGGCGTTCTCCGCGAACAACTTTCCGGTGGCCTCGGCCACGCGACTGCCCATGGTCACGACGTGGAACGCGATGACGTCGGTCTCCCCCGACTCCTTGGGGCGGAAGAAGTCGGCGAGGCAGAGGTGTCGGTCGCGGCGCTGCCGCGGGAAGGTCAGGCGCACGCGTTCCTGGCCGGCCAGCTCGCCCTCGTGGTGCAGGATCACCAGGTCGTCACCGTCGGAATAGCACGGGAAGTAGCCATAGACGACGGCTGCCTCCATGAGCCCGTCGGTGTGCACGCGGTCGAGCCACATGCGCAGTCGCGGACGACCCTCGGTCTCCACGAGCTGGTCGTAGGACGCACCACTGTCACCGCGGCCCGGCTTGAGGCCCCACTGCCCGAGGAAGGTCGCACGCTCGTCGAGGAAGCTGACGTAGTCCGAGAGCTGGAGTCCGCGCACGATGCGCGAGCCCCAGAAGGGCGGAGTCGGCACGGGATTGTCGACCGCGACGTCTGACCGGGCCGGCAGGTCCTCGAGTGCGGTCTCGTCGGGTCGCACCGTGCCCGTCGTCACCCGGCGGCCGCGCAGGGCGGGCAGCGCGGCACCGGGGACTCCGCGCTTGACGCCCATGACCGCGTCCATGAGGCGAAGTCCCTCGAACGCGTCCCGGGCATAGCGGACCTCGCCCTGGTAGACCTCGGCAAGGTCCTGCTCGACGAAGGCACGCGTCAGTGCAGCGCCGCCGAGGAGCACGGGGTACTTGTCGGCCACCCCGCGCTGGTTGAGCTCCTCGAGGTTCTCGCGCATGACCAGCGTGCTCTTGACCAGGAGCCCACTCATACCGATGGCGTCGGCAGCGGCCTTGTCAGCCCGCTCGATGATCTCGGCGACCGGCACCTTGATGCCGATGTTGACGACGGTGTAGCCGTTGTTGCTGAGGATGATGTCGACGAGGTTCTTGCCGATGTCGTGGACATCGCCCTTGACGGTGGCCAGGACGATCGTGCCCTTGCCGTCGTCGCCGCTGCGCTCCATGTACGGCTCGAGATAGGCGACCGCGGTCTTCATGACCTCGGCGCTCTGCAGCACGAACGGCAGCTGCATCTCGCCCTTGCCGAAGAGCTCGCCGACCGTCTTCATCCCCTCGAGGAGGGTGTCGTTGACGATCTCGAGCGCCGATCGCTCGACGAGGGCCAGCATCAGGTCGTCCTCGAGGCCCTTCTTCTCACCGTCGACGATGCGGCGCTGCAGTCGCTCCTCGAGCGGAAGGGTGAGCAGCTCGTCGGCGCGGGCCTTCGCGAGATCGGCAGCGTCGACGCCGTCGAAGAGCTCGAGGAACCTCGAGAGCGGGTCGTGCTCGAGGTTGCCGTCGGCGTCGTAGCGGCGACGGTCATAGATCATGTCGAGCGCGGCTTCGCGCTGCTCGTCGGGGATACGCGACATCGGCACGATCTTCGACGCGTGCACGATCGCGCCGGTGAGGCCCGCCTCGACGCACTCGTGCAGGAAGACCGAGTTGAGCACGACACGCGACGCCGGGTTGAGCCCGAACGACACGTTGGACACACCGAGAGTCGTCTGGACGTCGGGGTGGATCCGCTTGAGCTCCTTGATCGCCTCGATGGTCTCGAGCGCGTCGCGGCGCGTCTCCTCCTGACCCGTGGCGATCGGGAAGGTCAGGGTGTCGACGAGGATGTCCTCGACGCGCATCCCCCAGTTGTCGACGAGGTCGCGCACCAGCCGGTCGGCGACGCGTACTTTCCACTCCGCCGTGCGGGCCTGGCCCTCCTCGTCGATGGTCAGGGCGACGACCGCTGCGCCGTGCTCCTTGACGATCGGCATCATCTGCTCGATCCGCGAGCCCGGACCGTCGCCGTCCTCGTAGTTGACCGAGTTGACGACGGCGCGACCGCCGATCAACTCGAGAGCCGCCTCGACGACCGGCGTCTCGGTCGCGTCGATGACGAGCGGGATGGTCGCCGCGGTCGCGAAGCGACCGACGATCTGGCGTACGTCAGCCACGCCGTCGCGCCCGACGTAGTCGACGCACACATCGAGCAGGTGCGCGCCGTCCTTGATCTGGTCCTTGGCGATGCGGACGCAGTCGTCCCACCGCTCCTCGATCATGGCGTCGCGGAACGCCTTGGAGCCGTTGGCGTTGGTGCGCTCGCCAATCGAGAGGTAGGCAGTGTCCTGCCGGAACGGCACGTGCTGATACATCGAGGACGCGCCCGCATCACGACGCGGAGAGCGAGGCACGATCTCGCGTCCACCGACGCGCTCGACCACCTGGCGCAGGTGCTCCGGCGTGGTGCCGCAACAGCCACCGACGAGACCTAGGCCGTACTCCCGGGTGAAGGTGTCATGCGCGTCGGCGAGCTGCTCGGGGGTGAGCGGATAGAACGCTCCGGTGCCCTGCAGCACGGGAAGTCCGGCGTTGGGCATGCACGACACACCGATCTGCGCGTGGCGCGCCAGGTGCCGCAGGTGCTCGCTCATCTCGGCTGGACCGGTGGCGCAGTTGAGGCCGATCATGTCGATGCCGAGAGGTTCGAGAGCCGTGAGCGCCGCCCCGATCTCCGATCCCACGAGCATCGTGCCGGTTGTCTCCACCGTGACCTGCACGATCACCGGCAGGTCGACGCCGGCCGCCTTGAGCGCACGCTTGGCACCGACCACCGCGGACTTGGCCTGCAGCAGGTCCTGCGCCGTCTCGATGAGGATCGCGTCGGCTCCGCCGTTGATGAGGCCACGGGTCTGCGTCTGGTAGGCGTCGCGCAGGAGCGCGAAGGGTGCGTGCCCGAACGTCGGAAGCTTCGTGCCGGGGCCGACCGAGCCGAGCACCCACCGCGGACGGTGCGGCGTGGAGTAGGAGTCGGCCACCTCACGGGCATGCCGGGCGCCCGACTCGGCGAGCTCCTCGATCCGGTCGGCGATGTCGTACTCACCGAGGTTGGCGTAGTTGGCGCCGAACGTGTTGGTCTCGACGGCATCGACGCCTACGGCGAAGTACTCGTCGTGCACGGCGCGGACGACGTCGGGTCGCGTCGCGTTGAGGACCTCGTTGCATCCTTCGTAGCCCTCGAAGTCATCGAGGCTCAGGTCGTGCGCCTGAAGCATCGTGCCCATCGCGCCGTCTGCCACCACGACTCGGGTCGACAGGGCGGTCCGCAGCGCAGCGGCTCGCGCGGGGTCGTGAAGGGGGGTCGCCATGATGGGTGAAGCCTAACGGTCGGCGCCGAATCGGCCTCAGCGCGGCGCTAGCGTGAGGGTCGACGGGCTGGCGTACGGTGGCCCGGAGTCCGTCTGCCGGGACCCGGCGGGCGGAGTGACAGCGGCGTCGAGGGGTGACTGGTGATCGACTACGAGGGCCTTCCCGACCCGATCCCCGACCTGGTCAACCCGGTCATGCTCTGCGCGTTCGCGGGCTGGAACGACGCTGGCGACGCCGCGAGCAGCGCGGTGCTCCACCTCGAGGAGGTGTGGGTCGCGACCCAGATAGCCGAGATCGACCCGGAGGACTACTACGACTTCCAGGTCAACCGCCCCGAGGTCGTCATCGAGGAG
>JANMBJ010000398.1:0-2894 GCA_031360335.1 Candidatus Nanopelagicales bacterium | reverse complement strand
GTGCTCACCATGGCCGACTTCGCCTGGGCCGGGGGCTCACTTACCGTCACTATCTTTTCCAGCCCCGCTTAGACCCACCCGCACGACCACCGGGGCCGCCCCCCGGGGCGGCGCCTGTCGTCGTGGACCCTCGGGTCAGGGCTGTGCCGGCAGAGCGTTGCCGCCGTGGAGATCGCCGTGCTCGGAGCAGTGCGCAGTCCAGCCGGTCGGCACGATCTGGACGACCATCCGCCGTCGGCACACGGCGCAGTAGCGCGGCGGTTCGAGCACGAGTGCCGTGTCGCAGGCGAGGTGCTCACCCGTGGCACCGTCCTCGCCGCAGCGACGGCAGTAGACCGCCATCGGGTCGCCCGTGGTCACAGGGCGGAGTTGAGGGCCTTGACCGGCATCGACAGCTCGCGCAGCAGTGCGAGGTCGTCGGTCGCCGGACGGCCGAGCGTCGTGAGGTAGTTGCCGACGATGACCGCGTTGATGCCGCCGAGGAGACCGTCGCGGGTGCCGAGGTCGCCGAGGGTGATCTCACGGCCCCCGGCATAGCGAAGGATCGTGTGCGGCAGCGCGAGGCGGAAGGCCGCGATCGTGCGCAGCGCATCGGTCGCGGGCATCACCGGCTGGTCGCCGAACGGGGTGCCGGGTCGCGGGTTGTGGAAGTTGAGCGGCACCTCGTGCGGGCGGATCGGCGCGAGCTGGGCGGCGAACTCCGCGCGCTGCTCGAGGGTCTCGCCCATGCCGACGATGCCGCCGCAGCAGACCTCCATGCCGGCGTCGCGCACCATCTCGAGGGTCGACCAGCGCTCCTCCCAGGTGTGCGTCGTGACGACCGTCGGGAAGTACGACCTGGCCGTCTCGAGGTTGTGGTTGTAGCGGTGCACGCCCATGTCGGAGAGGTCGTCGACCTGCTCCTGGCTGAGCATGCCGAGCGATGCGGCGACGTTGATGTCGACGGCGGCCTTGATCGCCGCAACTCCCTCGCGCATCTGCGTCATCAGCCGCTCGTCCGGCCCGCGCACCGCCGCCACGATGCAGAACTCCGACGCCCCGGTGGCCGCGGTCTGCACCGCCGCCTCGACGAGCGACGGGATGTCGAGCCAGGCAGCGCGTACGGGGGAGGAGAACAGCCCGGACTGCGAGCAGAAGTGGCAGTCCTCGGGGCAGCCGCCGGTCTTGAGCGACACGATGCCCTCGACCTCGACCTCCGGGCCGCACCAGCGCATCCGCACCTCGTGCGCGATCTCGAGCAGCTCGGGCAGCGCGTCGTCGGGCAGGCGCAGCACCTCGAGCACCTGGGACTCGGTGAGGCCGACGCCCTGGTCCAGCACCTGGTCGCGGGCGATCTCGAGCACGGTGTGGCGCCCGGTGCCCTCGTCGTCGCGGGCTTCGGTCGGGTGCGTCGTGGTCATCGGGTGTCCTCCCAGGGATCGTGCCGGAGTCGGAAGTCTCGCGCATCGAAGGCGCCACCGAGGGCAGGCTCGAGACCCGTCCGCGCGGCGAGCAGGAACTCGAGCTGCCCGAGCGCGCCGGCACCCTCCTCGAGGGCGCCCGACAACGGTCTCGCCGCGAGCGTCTCGAGGTCGCGGATGTTGCACCGGCAGGCGAGGTCGGGCTCGCGCGGCCAGCTGCCGATCACCACTCCGGCGAGCCCGATGCCGCGGTGGGCCAGCGCCTCCAGGGTGAGCGCGGTGTGGTTGAGCGTGCCCAACGCCGGGTGCACGACGACGAGTGCGTCAGCGTCGAGCGCCCGCGCCCAGTCGGCGATGGTGGCACCGTCGTCGTCATAGCGCACCAGCAGCCCGCCGGCGCCCTCGACGATCACCAGGTCGCGGGTCGCGGCCAGCTCGCGTACGGAGGAGATCGACGCCGCGACGTCGAGCGCCGGACGCCGGCTCAGCCGCGCGGCAGCCGCCGGAGCCAGCGGGTCGGGAAACCGCGCGTGCTCGTGCAGGTCGGCGACGACTGTGAGCCGGCGTACGACGTCGAGGTCGCCGGGGTCGTTGATCGTGACCCCTGTCTGGCCCGGTTTTACCACGGCCACACGGGATCCGCGGTCTCGGGCAAGCGCGGCGACAGCGGCGGTGACGATGGTCTTGCCCACGTCGGTGCCGGTGCCCGTCACGACGAGCACGCTCATCGTGCGACCTCATCGAGGATCGCTCGGCCCGCGTCGGCGCACCCGACACGACCCGCGTCGAGGTCGGTGACGCGGGTCATGGTGCGACCTCGCCGAGGATCTCGCGGCGTACGTCGGTGAGCACCGCGCGCACCTGGTCGAGGTCGGCATCGGTGAGGTCGGCGCGTGCGGTGAGGCGCAGGCGCGAGATGCCGTCGGGCACCGACGGCGGGCGGAAGCACCCCACGCGCAGGCCGCGGGCGAGGCACGCTGCGGCCGCAGCGACGGCGAGCGCAGGGTCGCCGACCGGCAGCGAGGTCACGGCCGATGCGGGTTCTGAGGCTGTCCAGCCGGCGGCGCGCGCAGCAGCGGCGAGGTCGAGCGCACGCCGACGGGCACGCCGCGGGAGGGTGGGGTCGGCGCGCAGCGCGTCGAGGGCAGCGTGGGCCGCGCCGACCGCGGCGGGTGCCAGACCGGTGTCGAAGATGAACGCGCGCCCCGCGTCGACGACGTGGTCGATCACGTCTTGCGCGCCGAGGACCGCACCGCCTTGTGACCCGAGGGCCTTCGACAACGTCACGGTGAGCACGACGTCGCGCCGCCCGGCGAGGCCCGCGAGCTGAGCAGCTCCGCGCCCGTCGTCGCCGACGACACCGAGGCCGTGCGCCTCGTCGATCACCAGGATCGCGCCGTGGCGCGCGCAGACCTCGGCGAGCTCGACCAACGGCGCGAGGGCTCCGTCGACCGAGAAGACCGCGTCGGTGACCACGACCGCGTGCGCCTGCGT
>JANMBJ010000308.1:0-1814 GCA_031360335.1 Candidatus Nanopelagicales bacterium | reverse complement strand
CGTGCGCCGCGGCGCAGCACCTCGTCGACATCGACGGCGAGCTCGGGGCCGCGGTCGATCTGGAGGAGCGCGGCGCGCAGGCCCTCGTCGAGGGCCTCGTCGTGCAGGGGCGTGGGGTCGTTCATGAGGGCACCTCGTCGTCGTCGATCTGCAGGTGGGCGCTGGCGCGGAGCTTCGCGACGGCGCGGTGGGTCACGCTCTTGACAGTGCCGATCGGGAGTCCGAGCAGGGCGGCAGTGTCGGCCTCGCTCACGTCGGCGAGGTAGCGGAGCACCACGACCTTGCGCTCCCGCTCGGGCAGGTCGGCGAGGGCCCGGAGCACGGCGTCGCGCTCGACGATCCCCGACGAGTCATCGGACGACGTCGACTCCGGAGGCGCGTCGGTCAGCGACTCCCGGCCCTTGTGGCGACGCCACCGGTCGGTGTGCTCGTTGACGACGATGCGCCGCGCGTAGGCCGCCGCATCCTCGTCACGCAGCCGGGACCATCGTGCGTAGGTCCGCAGGTAGGCGGTCTGCACGAGGTCCTCGGCGTGACCGCGGTCGAGCGTGAGACCGAGGGCCACCCGCAGCAGCGTCTTCTGGGTGGAGGCGACGAAAGCACGGAACTCCTGCTCCGGGTCGTGCGGCCCGGAGGGGCCGGTGCTGGTCACCTCGTAGATCATGGTCACACCTTGTCCAACGCAGGACACCCGGGTCAGGTTCTCGCCAGTCGACAGCCCGTACTGCGCCGGCGGAGCGAGAGCGGCGACACGACTCACCCGATCGCTCGCCCCAGCACCGGCGGACCCCCATCTTCCGCGTGATCTTGGTCGTGTGGTCGCTACCCGGCACGGGAAACCACCACACGACCAAGATCACGCGGGTTGTGGGCTTCGGCGGCTGAGGGTTTACGGGGACGGTCGCGGCCAGGTCACAGCGCCTGGGTCGCGAACCGTCAGGGGGCCGCCGAACCGCGTGCGCTCTCCTGGTCCACGACTGCGTCGCGGTCCGACAGTCGAGTGAGGCCGGCGTAGGGCTGGGCGAGCCGGTGGTTGCCGCGCAGCGTCTCCTCGTTGCGGTCGAGGAACGCCCAGTAGCCCGCCGTGAACGGGCAACCCTTCTCACCCACGCGCACGGACGGCGTATAGCGACATCCCTTGCAGTGGTTGGACATCCGGTTGAGGTAGGCACCTCCTGCGGCATACGGCTTGGTCGCCATCTGGCCGCCGTCGGCATAGAGCGCCATCCCGACGACGTTGGTCACCATCACCCAGTCATAGCCGTCGACGAAGGCGTCGCGAAACCATGCTGCTGTCTGCGCCGGGTCATAGCCGCGCTGCAGCGCCCAGTTGCCGAGCACCATGAGACGTTCGATGTGGTGCGCCCAGCCCCGATCGCGTACGCCGGCCAGCGTGTCCCGTAGGCACGCGGCCTCGACGGCGTCGGCATCGAGGTCGGCGAACCACTGCGGCAACGCCGTGCGGGCGCTCAGGGCGTTGCGGTGCACATAGTCCTCACCGGAGGACCAGTAGAGCTGCCAGGCCCACTCCCGCCAACCGAGGACCTGGCGCACGAGACCCTCGACGCTCTGCAGCGGCGCCTCTCCCCGGCGATATGCAGCAACCGCGGCGTCGACCACCTCGAGCGGGTCGAGGAGCCCGAGGTTGAGGGGCACGGAGAGCAGGGAGTGCGCCATCGCCCAGTCCTGGGTGAGCATGGCGTCCTCGGGCGGGCCGAAGTGGGGCAGCCGCTGCTCCACGAAGTGCCGCAGCGCGTGCCGGGCCTCGGCGGGCGTGACGGCGAACCAGCGGGGCCCGTCGCGGCCGATGGTGG
>JANMBJ010000302.1:0-2012 GCA_031360335.1 Candidatus Nanopelagicales bacterium | reverse complement strand
CGGCGAGCTCGCGGGGAGCCACCGACACGACGACGACCTCGCCGCCTGGAGAAGAGTCGCGCAAGGCCAGCGCTGCTTCGACCGCATGCTCGTCCACGGCATTCATGCGGTGCGCACCCGAACGATCCAGCCGGCCCGTACCCGGATCGAGTCGGGTCGCCACCGGCACCGGCTTGACGCAGACCGCGATCGTCAACGCCATCTACAGGACCGTGCCCATCTGATGCGCCTCCAGGAGGACGGTCTGCACCATCCGCGCCGCAGCAGCATCACCCACCCGCTCCACCCGCACCGTCGCACCCGACTCGGCCACCAGGTCGTGGAGGCGGTAGTACAGGTCGTCGCGGGATCGTCGCCACGACACCGGGACCACGACGTCGACCGACACCCACATCTCCTCGCCGGAGACCACGTCCACCAGCAACGCCCTGCCCTCCTCGACGGCACGCAGCCCCGTCAGAGGTCGCAGGATGATGTCGGACTGCCCGACACGGTGCATGAACATCGCGTGGTTCGTCCCCTCGAGCTCGCTCCCCACCGACGCCCGGGAGGTGATGACCGTGACACGGTAGCCGGCAGCCGCAAGGAACTCGACGGTTCCGGCAGCCTCCCAGTGCCCCTGGTTGTCCACCACCAGCACGTGCTCCCCGGGAAGGGTCGCGCCCGCCAGGACCTCGTCGGTCGAGTACACAAGGGCGAGGTCGAGACCCGGTGTCTCAGGGCCGGCGGTGAGCCCGCGTTCGCGAGCGAGCGCGCCGGCGTCCGGATCAGTGAAGGACTGACGATGCGTGGGAGGCAGGTTGGGCTGCGACCCGGTGGCGACGACGACGACGTCCGGCTCCAGCTCCAGCAGCCCGTCTGCCTCGACGTCCGAACCCGTCCACACCTCGACGCCGAGTCGCCTGACGGCGGCTTCGAGGTAGTGCACGACCTCGGCGAACTCCTCGTGGTGTGGTTGCCGGGCGCCGAGCCGGACCTGACCGCCGAGGTGGTTCTCCCGCTCGAACAGAGAGACGAGGTGCCCTCGACGGGCCGCGATCTCGGCCACCTTCAGCCCAGCGGGACCTCCACCGACCACCACCACCGACCGCGGCTGCGCCGCGCGGACGAGCAACCGCTCGCTATAGAGGAGCTCCTGACCGGCCGCCGGGTTCTGCACGCAGCGGATCGGCTTCTCCTGAGCCACGGCGTGCAGGCACCCGTCGTTGCACGCGATGCAGGCGCGCACCTCGTTCGCGCGCCCCTCGAGC
Source organism: Candidatus Nanopelagicales bacterium (assembly GCA_031360335.1). GTDB lineage: Bacteria > Actinomycetota > Actinomycetes > S36-B12 > CAIYMF01 > Longivirga. Next base: position 762 of record JANMBJ010000302.1, on the reverse strand, counting down.
AGCTTGCGCGGGGTCTCGGGGTCGGCGATGAGCTGCCTCGCCATGCCGATGAGGTCGGCCTCTCCGGTCGCGAGCATGTGCTCGGCGAGGTCGGCGTCCTTGATCCTTCCGAACGCGATCACCGGAAGGTCCGACTGAGCCTTCAGCGCCTGGTTCAGCGGCCGGAAGAACCCCTGGGCCACTGCCGCTGGGGGGATCTCCATCCAGAAGCTGGAGAAGGAGCCCGCGTCGCAGTTGAAGTAGTCGACGAGTCCGCTTGCCTCGAGGTGTTCGGCCATGCGCAGCCCGTAGTCGAGCTCGTAGCCAAACGACGTGTACTCGTGCAGGCAGAGCCTGATGCCCAGCGCCATGTCGTCACGCATGCTCTCGCGCACCGCGGCGACGCACTCGAGCGGAAAGCGCATCCGGTTCTCGAAGGATCCTCCGTACTCGTCCTGCCTACGGTTGAAGAACGGCGACGCGAAGCTGCGGAGCAGCCCGTCGTGGGCGATCTTCAGCTCGACCCCGTCGTACCCGGCATCGGCGAGGTTGCGAGCCGATGTCGCGAACCCCTCCACCGCTCTGCGCAGGTCGGTCGCGTCCATCGCCTTCGTCGTGTGCGTGCTCGACGGCTCCGGCATCTGCGTCGGGGCCCACAGAACCGGCGGCGGATGCTCGAGCGAGGTGTGGCCGCCGTGGTTGAGCTGCGCGAAGACCTTGGCCCCGTGCCCGTGCACCGCGTCGGTCGTGCGCCGGTTCAGCTCGATCGAACGCTCGTCCCAG
>JANMBJ010000296.1:0-11126 GCA_031360335.1 Candidatus Nanopelagicales bacterium | reverse complement strand
GCATCCTGAGATGACGACGTCGAACTACCATCAGTGGGAAGGACTGGCGCATGCCCAACCGCCTTGCCGCATCGACGAGCCCGTATCTCCTGCAGCACCAGGACAACCCGGTCGACTGGCAGGAGTGGGGGCCCGACGCGTTCGACGAGGCGCGGCGTCGCGACGTGCCGATCCTGCTGAGCGTCGGCTATGCCGCGTGCCACTGGTGCCACGTGATGGCGCACGAGTCGTTCGAGGACGCCGCGTTGGCGGCCTACCTCAACGAGCACTTCGTCGCGATCAAGGTCGACCGTGAGGAGCGGCCCGACGTCGACGCTGTCTACATGGCTGCGACACAGGCGCTCACTGGGCAGGGCGGTTGGCCGATGACCGTCTTCCTCTCCCTCGATGCCAAGCCGTTCTATGCCGGCACCTATTTCCCTCCCGAGCCGAGACACGGCATGCCCTCGTTTCGCCAGCTCCTCGAAGCTGTCCAGAGCACGTGGCGCGATGACCGCACTCGCGTGGTTGAGGCGTCCGCGCGGATCACGATGCTGCTCGAGGAGCAGAAGTCGGTGGCCGCGGGTGACCCGCTCGACCGCTCGGCGGTTGCCGCGGCGCTCGACGCCGGCATCTCCGTGCTCGCGTCGCAGTACGACGGCAGCCGTGGCGGCTTCGGCGGCGCACCGAAGTTCCCGCCGTCGATGGTGCTCGAGGCGCTGATCCGACATCACGCCCGCACCGGCGATCCGCGAGCCTGGGCGATGGCCGAGGGAACGACCGAGGCGATGGCACGCGGCGGGATGTACGACCAGTTGGCCGGGGGCTTCGCCCGCTACAGCGTCGACGCGTCGTGGGTCGTCCCACACTTCGAGAAGATGTTGTACGACAACGCTCTGCTGCTGCGTGCCTACACGCACTGGTGGCGATCGAGCGGCGACCCGCTGGCGCTGCGGATCGTGCGCGAGGTCGCGGAGTTCCTCCTGACCGACCTGCGCACACCGGAAGGCGGCTTCGCGTCGGCGCTCGATGCCGACAGCGAGGGCGAGGAAGGTCGAGCCTACGTCTGGACCCCTGCGCAGCTCGTCGAGGTGCTCGGGGACGTCGACGGCCCACGGGCCGCTGCTCTGCTCGAGGTCACTACCGCCGGCACCTTCGAGCACGACGCCTCGGTGCTGCAGCTGCTCCGAGACCCCGACGACCTCGAGTGGTGGGGCAGCGCCCGTCGGGCGCTCCTCGCAGCCCGGCGCCTGCGCGCGCAGCCGGGACGCGACGACAAGGTCGTCGCCTCCTGGAACGGCATGGCGATCGCGGCCCTCGCCGAGGCGGGCGAGCTGTGCGCCGAGCCACGATGGATCGCGGCTGCCGTCGAGACCGCGGAGCTGCTGTGGTCGCTGCACCGCGACGACTCAGGTCGCCTGCTGCGGGTGTCGCGCGCAGGTCGCTCCGGGTCGCACGCTGCGGTGCTCGAGGACCTGGCGTGCGTGTCCGACGCCTACCTCGTGCTGCACCAGGTGACGTCGGCACTGCTGTGGCTCGAGCGCGCCTCGACACTTCTCGATGACATCCTGGATCGCTTTCGCGACAACGGATCTGGCGGGTTCTTCGATACCGCGTCCGACGCTGAGCAGCTGGTCGTGAGACCGCAGGAACATACCGACAACGCGACGCCGTCGGGGTGGTCGGCGGCGACATCCGCTCTCCTCACGTTCGCAGCGCTCACGGGTTCCGACCGCCATCGTGCGGCGGCCGAGGAGTCGCTGTCTCCGCTCGTCGCGCTCGCCGCGACGCACCCGCGCTATGCGGGCTGGGGGATGGCGACCGCTGAAGCCTGGCTCGACGGGCCACGCGAGGTGGCCATCGTGGGCGACCCGGCCGATCCCGCGACCCACGACCTGCGCGCTGCCGCGTGGGCTGCCCAGGCGCCCGGTGCCGTCATCGCGGTGGGCGCGCCGGGCTCGGTGCACCCGTTGCTCGAGGGTCGGGTCGAGGTCGAGGGTAAGCCTTCAGCGTACGTCTGCCGACACTTCGTCTGCGATCGACCAGTCAGCGAGCCGACTGATCTCGCGCTCGCCCTCGATCCCCGGCGCGACGGGCGTACGCCGTGAGCGATCAGCCTTGGAGCAATAGCGTAATCATGTAATCCTCTCTCCATGAGTTCATCTGAGGAGATCCGGGGCTGGCTGTTCGGCCGGCTTCCCGAAGACTGGTTCGACGGCACCCCCGAGGTCACCGTCGACCGTGAGGAGATCACCGTCGTCGGCGCGCTGCGCGTTCCCGACCTGGCCGAGGACGCTTCCGCTGTGGAGCGGGCGGCAGCAGTGCGCGGCCGTGTGTCTGGGTTCCGCGAGGACACGCGCGAGCACCGCATCGAGATCGCTCGGGAGATCGAGCACCGCACCCGGCGCAAGGTGGCCTGGGGCGTGAGCGTCGGCGACGAGCGCGTGCTGTTCACGACCCTGTCCGTGCCCGTCATGACCCGGCTTCGGCAGTCGGAACGGGTGGTGCTCGATACGCTCGTCGATGCCGGCGTCGCCAAGTCGCGCTCGGAAGCGCTCGCCTGGTGCGTGAAGCTCGTCGGCCGCAACACCGACACCTGGCTCGCGAGCCTGCGTGACGCGATGACCGAGGTGGAGCGAGTGCGAGCCGAGGGGCCCTGACCGACCCAGCCCCGGCCCACCGATCGAAGGGTCGCCGACACACCCGAGTCGGCGACCCTTCGACTGTGCCGGCAGCGGGTGTCAGCGGGCGCTGTAGAGGACGAGGCTCACGGCGATGTACTGCGTGATGAAGCCGGCCAGGGTGAGAGCGTGGAAGACCTCGTGGAAACCGAACCATGTCGGGCTGGGGTTGGGGCGCTTGAGGGCATAGACCACTCCGCCGGCTGAATAGCAGAGGCCGCCGACCGCGAGCAGGATCACGACCGCGGGACCACCGGCACGCCAGAACGCGGGGAGGTAGAACACCGCGACCCAGCCGAGTGCGATGTAGATGGGCGTGTAGAGCCAGCGTGGGGCGCCGACCCAGAAGACGCGGAAGAGCACCCCGGCCAGTGCGCCGCTCCACACCAGGATGAGGAGCGTCTTCGCCTGGTCCGCGGGAAGTAGTGCGACGGCGAACGGTGTGTAGGAGCCGGCGATGATCAGGAAGATGTTCGAGTGATCAAGCCGCTTGAGCATCACGGTGGTTCTCGGGCTCCACGTGAAGCGGTGATACGTCGCGCTCACGCCGAACAGCAGGATCGCCGTGAGGCTGTAGAGCGCTGCGGCCCATCGATACTGCGGCGGCGACAGCGCGACGAGGACGATGCCGCACACGAGAGCCACGGGCGCCATGCCCGCGTGGAGCCAGCCACGCAGCTTGGGCTTCACCGGGTCCAGGACGGCGCCGACCCGGGACTCGACCGCCTCGAGGGCGCCGTCGTGGGTGGGGCGTGTCGGTGTCTCGCTCATGTACGCCAGAGTAACTTACGCAAGCGTAGGTTACGACCTGTCCTCCTGTGACGTCCGCCGCTGACCAGGGGTCGGCTGCGGAGGCGGTCGAGGTGCTCACGGCCGCGGGGAGGCGCCGGTACTCTCACGTCAGGACGCGCCACCGGGCGCTCCGGCGAGCCGAACTGGCTTCGATGAGATGAGGTGACGCCGTGGGGGTGTCCGACCTTGTCTACGGCGTCTACGAACGCCGGATCAAGGCCTCGCTCGACCCCGAGCGGATCCCGCGTCATGTCGGCATCATCATCGACGGCAACCGACGATGGGCTGCGGATCAAGGGTCGTCGACGGCGCACGGCCACCGTGCCGGCGCGCAGCGCATCGAGAACGTTCTGGGCTGGTGCCAGGAGGCCGGAGTCGAGGTGGTCACCCTCTGGCTGCTGTCGACCGACAACCTCGAGCGACCTGCTGCCGAGCTCGACCCACTTCTGCGCATCATCGAGCACACAGTCGAATCCCTTGCTGCGCAGGGAGAGTGGCGCGTGCATCCCGTCGGCGCACTCGATCTGCTTCCCGCGCAGACGGCTGCTGTCCTGAAGAAGGCAGAGGCTGACACCGCGGCCAACACCGGGCTCCTCGTCAACGTCGCAGTCGGCTACGGCGGACGCCGAGAAGTGGTCGACGCCGTACGCGCCCTGCTCTCCGACGCCGCGAGCAAGGGCACAACGCTCGACGATCTCGCCTCGGTCCTCGACGTCGAGCACATCGCCGAGCACCTCTATACCGCCGGCCAGCCCGACCCCGACCTCGTCATCCGCACCTCGGGCGAGCAGCGGCTCTCCGGCTTCCTCCTCTGGCAGTCCGCGCACTCGGAGTTCTACTTCTGCGAGGCCTACTGGCCCGACTTCCGCAAGGTCGACTTCCTTCGCGCCCTCCGCGCCTACGCCGCCCGAGCCCGACGCTTCGGCGCCTGACCCCCACCCCTGATGACTGTGCCCCGACGTGCCTTTGGCGCACGCGAGGCGCCCTTCGTCCGCTCGGCACACCCCGAGCAGTGCCGTGAGATACGCCGTTCGGGTACGGAGTGCGGACACCTGGTCGACGCAGAGTGAGCAGTCGGATCGCTGTGACCGCCCTGACATCCGGTGTTCTCCGAGTCGTAGCGTCATCGGCACGGCGTGGCTCACTGAGAGGGGGTTGACCCGGGCTTAGCGTCTCCCTCATTCGGGCCGGTGCCCGGCCGGCCCGCACCAGGGGAGGCCCTTGTGCCCAACGCTCGACGTCGTACGTCATCCACCTCCGCACCCGACGTCCGTACCTATGTGCTCGACACATCGGTGCTGCTGTCCGACCCGCACGCGCTGCTCAGGTTCGACGAGCACGAAGTCGTGATACCGGTTGTGGTGGTGGTCGAGCTCGAGGCTAAACGGGCGCATCCCGAGCTCGGCTATTTCGCCCGACAAGCCTTGCGGCTCCTCGATGATCTCCGCATCGAGCACGGTCGCCTCGACCACCCGATGTCGGTCGGGGAGGCCGGTGGAACCCTGCGCGTCGAGCTCAACCACACCGACACGTCGGTGCTGCCGAGCGGATTCCAGCTCGGTAACAACGACACTCGCATCCTTGCGGTCGCCCGCAACCTCGCTGCCGATGGTCGCGACGTGATCCTGGTGAGCAAGAACCTGCCGATGCGGGTCAAGGCTGCTGCGGTCGGGCTCACGGCCGAGGAGTATCGCGCCGAGCTCGTCGTCGAGAGCGGCTGGACCGGCATGACCGAGCTCGACGTCGCCGGCACCGATGTCGACCGTCTCTACGAGGAAGACCGGATCGATCTCGAAGCGGCGCGGGAGCTGCCGTGCCACACCGGTCTGGTGCTCGTGTCCGAGCGCGGAAGCTCGCTCGCTCGTGTGACCGCAGACAAGCAGATCCGGCTCGTACGCGGTGACCGCGAGGCCTTCGGACTGCACGGACGCAGCGCGGAGCAGCGGGTGGCACTCGATCTTCTGCTCGACCCCGAGGTAGGGATCATCTCGCTCGGTGGCCGCGCTGGCACGGGTAAGTCTGCCCTTGCGCTGTGCGCCGGCCTCGAGGCGGTGCTCGAGCGCAACCAGCACCGCAAGGTCATCGTGTTCCGACCTCTCTACGCGGTCGGCGGTCAGGACCTCGGCTATCTGCCGGGCAACGAGGGCGAGAAGATGTCGCCCTGGGGCCAAGCGGTTTTTGACACGCTCGGTGCACTCACGACGCAAGAGGTCGTCGAGGAGATCGTTGATCGCGGAATGCTGGAAGTCCTTCCGCTGACTCACATCCGCGGCCGATCGCTGCACGACGCGTTCGTGATCGTCGACGAGGCGCAGTCGCTCGAGCGCAACGTCCTGCTGACCGTGCTCTCGCGCATCGGACGCGACTCGCGCGTCGTGCTCACGCATGACGTCGCACAGCGCGACAACCTCCGCGTCGGTCGCCACGACGGCATCGTGGCGGTCGCCGAGAAGCTCAAGGGCCACCCGTTGTTCGCCCACATCACCTTGACGCGCAGCGAGCGGAGTCCGATCGCTGCGCTCGTCACGGAGATGCTCGAGGACCTGCCGATCTAGAACCTTCGCCAGGAGAGATCCCGTGAGGCCGCAACGCTGAGATCCCCTGCAGCACTTCAGGATCAGGCTGGGGCTGGCATTGCATGCTGATGTCGGTCCCAGTCAGGTGGCACGCCGAGCCAGCACAGCTCGATCACATCCCTGAACGCACGACCGCCACGTCCGATGCCCGACAATCCATGTGCCGCAAGGGGTTGCGCGACACGCCGAAGCGGTGCGCGAGTTGGCGATCATGAAGGCACCTGTGTCACGATGCGCGCACGACGGAGCGGCTGCGTCGCAGCTCGCGTCGCACGGTCGTGGCGGTGCCCCGACACGGGCCTGACGAGGTCGCCGAGACCACGGTCTCGGACGGTTCGCGTCGGAGATCGCGAGCACGGAGAGTCTCCGTTGAGGTGTGGCCCACGTCACTACTAGTGTCGGCTGTGACCCAGTTCAAGCACAGTTTCTTGTGGATAAAGCCTCAACCCCAGGATGAGCAGTCTGGGTTGAGGTCGACCACCGTCGGACCTACCGGGCAGGGTTGCTTCTGCACACCACGACCCCGCGTTCGGGGTCGGACGGCCCACGGGTCTCCCGGTCGCTCGCGACGGGAGGCGCACGGTGGAGAGGGCCGATCGTCATCACTGATCACGATCAAACGTCCGACGTCGCACGCCGCCCCTGACCGACGCGCACCATGTCGGTCGGTGCCCGAGATCGACAGCGCCGAGTGTTCTCCGGTTCGCGCGTCATCGGTCCCGCGCCAGGGTCCCATCAGCAGAGGCGTCCGGAGCGTCGCTGCCCGTTGAAGGATGTCGAGTGACCACGAGCGTCTGGACCAACCATCGTTACCGTCGCATTGCGGTGGTCGCAGCCGGCACGTTGGCTGTCAGCACCCTGGCGGCACTGGGTCCGTCCCAGGTGACGGTCGTTGCCTATGCCGCGAGCCCTGCCTCGTCGTCGACTGCGTCCGCGGTCACGGCTGGAGTGCTGGCTGCGAGCGGCTCGGCATCAGCGGGCCCGACGGCAAGCCAGCGCGCATCCGCGTCAGCAGCGACCACCAAGGCACCCTCGCGTGCGACGTCCCTTGCCCCGTATCGCTTTGCCAGCAGGGGATACAACCAGTGGTGGGCACGCAAGATCATGGTGCGTCACGGGTGGACGACTGGCATGCAGTACCGCGCCCTCGTCAAGCTCTGGGACCACGAGAGCCATTGGAGCCACACGTCGCACAACCGCGGCTCAGGAGCGCACGGCATCCCGCAGGCGCTGCCTGGATCGAAGATGCGTTCCGCCGGCGCTGACTGGCGCACCAACCCGGTCACCCAGATCAAGTGGGGCCTCAACTACATCGACTCCCGCTATGGCAGCCCGGCCAAGGCGTGGGCGCACTTCGTGCGCCACGGCTGGTACTGATCCGGCCAGCACCACTCAGCATGGTCGCGCGGTTTCTCAGCGCAAGCGACAGGCTCATGACGAAGGCCCCGCCCATCGGCGGGGCCTTCGTCATGTCGGCGCGAGCGTCGAGGCCAGGTGTCAGGACCGAGGAGGGCCGACCGGGATCGTCAGAGCGACCGTGCGCAGCGTCTCGGCGAAGAAGTCGTTGCCCTTGTCGTCGACGACGATGAAGGCGGGAAAGTCCACGACGTCGATCATCCACACCGCCTCCATCCCGTTCTCCGGGAAGGCGATGACCTCGACGCGCTTGATGCAGTCCTGCGCGAGGCGCGCGGCCGGCCCACCGATCGATCCGAGATAGAAGCCACGGTTGTCCTTGCAGGCGTTGGTCACCGCCGCACTGCGGTTGCCCTTGGCCAGCATGACGAGCGAGCCACCGGCCTTCTGGAACTGGTCGACGTAGGCATCCATGCGCCCGGCAGTCGTGGGGCCGAACGATCCCGAGGCCATGCCCTCCGGCGTCTTGGCCGGACCGGCGTAGTAGACCGCGTGGTCGCGAAGGTAGTCCGGCATGGGTTCGCCGGCGTCGAGCATCTCCTTGATACGCGCGTGAGCGATGTCCCGAGCCACGACAAGGGGCCCTGAGAGCGACAGCCGGGTCTTGACGGGGTATCTGCTCAGCTCGTCCCTGATCTCTGCCATGGGCCGCGACAGGTCGATACGGACCACGTCGTCGTCGAGGTGGTCGTCGGTGACCTCGGGCAGATAGCGCGCGGGGTCGGTCTCTAGCTGTTCGAGGAAGACGCCGTCAGGGGTGATCTTGGCGAGCGCCTGACGGTCGGCGGAGCACGACACCGCGATGGCCACGGGACAGGACGCACCATGGCGGGGAAGCCGGACGACTCGTACGTCGTGACAGAAGTACTTGCCGCCGAACTGCGCGCCGATGCCGAACTCGCGCGTCATCTCGAGCACCTCGGCCTCCATCTCGAGGTCGCGGAACGCCTGCCCCCCAACGGATCCCGAGGTAGGCAACCCATCAAGATAGCGCGCGCTCGCATACTTCGCGGTCTTGAGCGCGAACTCCGCGGACGTCCCGCCGACCACGATCGCGAGGTGATACGGAGGGCACGCTGACGTGCCGATCGAGCGCAGCTTCTCGTCGAGGAAGTTTCGCATGCCGGCGGGATTGAGGACCGCCTTGGTCTCCTGGAAGAGCAGCGACTTGTTGGCCGAGCCGCCACCCTTGGCCATGAAGAGGAACTTGTAGGACGTCTCGTGGCCAGGGGCGGTGTCGGCGTAGAGCTCGATCTGCGCAGGCAGGTTGGTGCCGGTGTTCCTCTCCTCCCACATGGTCAGCGCGGCCATCTGGCTGTACCGAAGGTTGAGGGTCGTGTAGGCGTCGTAGACGCCCTGGCTGATCGCCCGCTCGTCATCGCCCGCGGTCAGCACCTGCTGGCCGCGCTTGCCCATGACGATCGCGGTCCCCGTGTCCTGGCACATCGGCAGGACCCCGCCGGCGGAGATATTGACGTTCTTGAGGAGGTCGAGCGCGACGAAGCGGTCGTTGGGTGACGCCTCCGGGTCGTCGAGGATGTTGCGAAGCTGCTGCAGGTGACCGGGGCGCAGCAGGTGCTGGATATCGCGGATGGCCGTCGACGTCAGCAGACGCAACGCCTCCGGCTCGACCTGCAGGAACGTCCGGCCCGCAGCCTCGATCGTCGAGACCCCTTCGGTGGTCAGCAGGCGGTAGGGCGTCTCGTCCGGACCCAGGGGCAGCATCTCGGTGTACTCGAACTCAGGCATGTCACGAGCCTACGACTGCGCAACTCCCGAGGTGGCGTGACCTCGCCCACCCTGCTCCCGGGGATCGGCCCGCGACGTACGACCCCCGACCCCGAACCCCACTAGCCTCACGATCTGCTGGCACCCGCTGTCGATCTGGCGCGATCCCGTTCGTCGAGAGGCGACGGGCAGATTCCCTGCCGCGGTGAGAGAAGGAGTGACCATGTCTGAGAGCCCATGGCCCACGATCCACGCTGAGCGGTTGGCGCTGCTCGACGACCTCCGGATGCTCACCCCTGAGCAGTGGGGTGCGCGATCGCTCTGTGCCGACTGGAACGTTCGACAGGCGTTCGGTCACATGATCGCCACTGCTCGCAAGACACCGCTGTCGTTCGTCGGTGGGTTCGCGAGGGCGGGCTTCAGCTTCGCGAAGATGGCGCGCACCGACATCGCCCGAGAGACGGCGGGCACGACGCAGGACCAGCTGGCTGCGTTTACCTCGATGGTTGCGTCGACATCGTCACCGCCCGGGCCGGTGGAGTCGTGGCTCGGCGAGACCATCGTGCACGCCGAGGACATCCGTCGGCCGCTGGGAATCACGCACTCCTATCCGCTCGACGCCGTGACCCGCACGGCGACGTTCTACTCCGGCTCCGACCTGCTCATCGGCTCCAAGACGAGGATCGCTGACCTGGCGCTGCGTGCCACGGACACCGACTGGAGCGTCGGGTCGGGACCGGCAGTGGAAGGTCCGGCACTGTCGCTCCTGCTCGCGATGACCGGACGCAAGGCTGCCCTCGCCGAGCTGACGGGCGCCGGGCTCGCGACACTGTCGTCACGAACCTGAGGCTCGCGGCCGCGTCGTCGTGATGTCGAGGCACGCGATGTGTCGTCGCGAAGCCGAGACGGCGGTCGGACCGTCCGGCTAGCGTCGGGGGATGTCGACCTGGGCCGACGTGGAGCGGATCGCGACCAGTCTGCCCGGCGTCGAGGAGTCACCGAGCTATGACGGCTGGCGCTCGTGGAAGGTCGGCAAGAAGAACGTCGTGTGGGAGCGTCCCCTGCGCGGGCGGGACCTCGGCGATCTCGAGGCGATGGGTCGGGTGGTGCCGACCGGAACGACCATCGGCGTACGCGTGCCGGATCTCGACGCGAAGGACGTGCGGATCGCGGAGAATCCCGACGCCGTCTTCACCGTGCCGCATCTCGATGGCTATGCCGCAGTGCTGGTGCTGCTCGACGACATCGACGTCCTCGACCTCGAGGAGCTCGTCACCGAGGCGTGGCGGCACCAGGCTCCCACGAGGGTGGTCGCCGCGTGGCAGGCGTCGCGATGAGCCGAGTGACGGTGCGCCGAGCGTCAGCCCGTCGTACGCCGTTCGAGCAGTGACACGACGCGGTGGTAGAGCGGCAGCTGCTCGGCCATCTCCGGGAGCTCGGAACGGCTGAGCTGGTCGAGCGACACGAGTCGAAAGACTGCGGCTCGCACGAGCAGCTGATGCCACGTGGTCCAGGTCATCTCCGGAGGCACGCCTGTGTCGACCAGCGACTCCTCGGCGTCCCACCACAGGAGCGCGTCGACCACGACGACGGCATCGGCGTACGTCGCTGGACGCCAGTAGGGCGAGAAGTCGATGACTGCGGGCGGGAGGCGATCGGCACACAGCTCGTTGCCGCTGAGGTCGCCATGGATGAGCTGAGAGTCGAGATCTATGCCCTGACGCAACGCGCTCAAGCGGCGCAGCAACGGCATCGAACCGGGGCCCACCTCGACGTCGAGCTCGTCCCATGCGACGCGGTCGGCGACCGCCCAGCGGTCGTCGCGCTCGTCGAGGAACGATGGTCGCGCTTCATGGCGCAGCGCGATGTGCAGTGCGCGACTCGTACCGAGCACCTCATGCCACTGACCATCGCTGGCGGCCGCGCCTTCGACGTGCTCGACCGCGGACCAGCC
>JANMBJ010000249.1:0-3631 GCA_031360335.1 Candidatus Nanopelagicales bacterium | reverse complement strand
AGCGGCGGTCACGGGCACAGCCCCTCGATGGGACCTGTGCCCGACCTGTGCCCGATTGCTGGGCACAGGTATATGGCGCTCTGACCTGCAGGTTTACCTTCGGCACAGCGACCTGTGCCCACCTGTGCCCAGTGCCCTGGGCACAGGTTCCGAGGGGGTACCTGTGCCGCGATCTTGGGCACAGCCTCACCATGAGTTATCCACAGGGTTATCCACAGGTTCATCGAGGAGCACGACGGGCCCTCGGCGTGCCGTGATCGCCTTCCCTAGCAGCGCGTCCCGGCATGCCTTGTGGCCCGCTGCCTTGATCGCCTCCTTGGTCTTGGCGCGACTCAATGTGGGGTCGACCTGGAGGTGCTCGAGGAGCTTGACCATGTCGCTGACGACGGCGTCGTAGGCACCGAGGCGCCCCAGCGCGTCGACCCTGTGGTGTAGCCGAGGCAGGGTCTCCCTGTGCAGGGTGAGAGTGCGCTCATGGACGACCATCCGGTTGGCCTCGCAGTCGAGGCGGAACACCGTGTCAGTGACCCGTGACAGCCTCCACACGGCGTCGACGTCCCCAACCTTGGCGCTGCCACCGCGCTGGCCCTTTGTCTCGTCCTTGCCGCTGTGATCGAGGCGGATGAGGGCGATGCCGGCCTGTTTCATCTTCAGCCCGGTGTTGCGGTAGAACTTCAGCCAGGTGTCGTTGTCGTTCTCCTCGCCGTCGACGCTGCGACTGACCGTGTCCACGACGACGACTTCGCACTCGTAGACCTCGACGGCGGCCATGAGTTCGATGGAGCCGCGCTCGCTGTCGAGCCCGGCGAGGGTGGGATAGGACAGGTAGTGGAGGTTCTCGAGGTCGTCGGGCCCGTACCCCATGGCCTGCAGCCGCTCGCGGACGTCGGCCTTCGGGTCGTTCTCGAAGTCGACGTAGAGGACTTTCCGGGGCCGCTCGAGGGTGACCCCGAGGACATCGCTACCGCGTGCGATGGCTACGGCCATCTCGAGCATGAGTAGGCTCTTGCCGACCTTGGGTGCGCTGTAGAGGGCGACGAGGCGGCGTGCGGGCAGGATCGGCTCGATGATCCATTCTTCGGGTTCATCGTCGGCCCAGAGTGCGTGCCAGTCGAGGGCGGGCAGGAGGCGGCGGACCGTGTCGGTGTGGGTCTCCTCCGGCTCGTCACTTTCGGTGACGGGGTCGGTGTCACTGTCGGTGACGAGGAATGGTGCCCATTCGGGGCGTGCAGCCATTCGGGCGGCCATGTCGAATTGGGGGTCGATCACCCGCGCTCACCGTGCTCGAAGCGTGCCGACCGAGCCGCCGCGTAGGCGTCAGGACGTCCCGACTCGTAAGGGTCGAATGTCGGCGTCAGCCAACCCTCGCTAGGCGTGCGGGGGATGGGCAGGTGAGGGACAACCTCACTGGTGCAGTGAACCCATGGGCGCTGGTTCTTGCGATAGCTACCGAAGCCGACGATCTGCTGACCTACCCCCTCTTCATCGACTTCGAGGGACAGCCATCCGAGGTCGCCGTCGTCAGGATGGATCGGCCACGGGGCGGGCACTGGTCCTAGAATCAGTAGTCGCGGTCCTTCTTCTCTGACTGCCGACATGGCGGGCAGGTCGACAGCGGCCCGGTAGAGGAAGTTGATGTCGACCCGCTTGGGGTCGCCCTTGACCTCAACCCAGGTCCCGCAGTCGAGGAGGAAGTCGGGCAGGTAGCAGCTGCCGTCGCTCAGGACGTAGCCCTGCGGCTCGTACTCCCATCCGATGCCGAGATGGTCGAAGAACACCGCCCAGCGCGCCTCGAGCCGTGAGCGGAATCGGCAGCCGGCGTAGCTCGTCTGGATCGCCGTGGGGATGCTCACGCGCTGCGCCTGGCCTGGATCTCGGCGTTGCTCGGGTGCCACGCCCATGGTGCTGCCCCGGACACGTCCCAGGATGCGCCCTTGATGCGCCGCGCGAGCTCGTCCTCGATATCCTCGAGCGACTGCGCCATGTCGATGGCGACCTGCCCTGGACTGCAGTGCTCGGCCCATGCCTCGGCTGCGACGCGCACGGCGTCGGTGCGCCGTGGGTCCCACCGTGGTAGCGCCTCCCACTCGTCGCTGCGGTAGCGGACCCGGCCGAGCCGGAGGGCGTCCTCCGCGTCGAGCATGGCGGCGATCCGGTCGAGGGTGCCTTGGTCGCCGTTGGCGCAGGTGAGGTCGACGACGGCGAGCGCCAGGGCGTCGGTGGTGGTCACAGGTCGATCTCGGCGATCCGTGTTAAGCGGCGGAGATGCTGCTCGTCGGTGAGCATGAGGGTCTTGGACATAGCCAGTCCATGAAAGATGACCTCTGAGAGTTCCGCAGATGTGTAGGGATGAGTAAGCGCCTGCATTAGCGTCGCCAGTGGGGGTTCCGGGTGCTCGTCAAGGTAGGCATCCAGTGCTGCCTTCGCTGCTTCGATGCTCATCTGTAGGCTTCTCTTCCGTCATGGCTGGTGGTTGGTGGCCCCACCGCAGCGACCCTGCCCCGCTGCGGTGGGGCGGTCGGGTCAGAACGGGGGCGTCGCGGCCTGCATGGTGGGGGACGCGGGTGCGTCGTTGAAGAACGACGCGGACGGCGGGGTGTAGCGGGCCTCGTACTGCTTCGCCGGGTTGAAGCCCTTCACGTCGGCCGGCCTGCTCCCTGTGTGCGCAACCTCGAGCACGCCGCCGATCTGCAGCCCCTTCGCTCCGCCGGCACGGATAGCACCGGCCACCGCGTCGTGCATCGACTTGCTCCCGGGCTTCTTGCTGCCCTTGACGTAGACCCGTCGCTTGCCGTCGTCCTCAGGGTCGGCGGGGTCGCGCTCCGTGGTTTGCAGGGTGATGACGAGCTGCATCTTCGGTGCCCCGTCGTCCCAAGTGAGTGGCTTGCCGGTGGCGATGTCGGTCTGGGCGCGCATCTCCGGTGTCTCGCAGATGGTGCCGCTGACCTTGTCCCCGACGTTCTCGAACTTGGCGCTGCGTGCACCGCTTCCCATGAGGAAGATGTCAACGTCCTGGCTCATTGCGTGTCTCCTTGACTGATGTGTTGCTTGCCTACGCCGCTGTTGCGGCGAGGTGGTCGATGCGCTTCTTGGCGAGCGCCGTCAGGTCGTCGGTCCACGTGTCGGCGTGGTCGGCGTAGAGGGCGCGGAGGTCGTCGGCGCTGGCTGCCATGTCGATGAGGCCGGCGAGGTCGGGTGCTGGGACGTCACCGGGGACGAGGGCGTTCTTCGCCGCGCGGCGCAGGGCGCGGACCAAGGCGCATTCCGTGACGACGGTCCACCCGAGCTGAAGGTCGATCCAGTGCCACTGGCAGGTCGCTGTGGGGATGTCCAGGTCAATGATCACGCCCCACTTACGGGACACGTCCGGCAGCTGTGTCCGCGTGCCCGTGTCATGGTCGTAGAGGTCGCCGTGGGCATAGGCCGCGAGCTGGCCCGCCATCTTCAGTTGCCCGAAGTCCATGCGGCCGGTCTTCAGGTCGAGGATGCGCCCGACGTCGGTCACGCCGTCGGGGTCAGGATGCGGCCAGTGTGAGATCCGGTCGGGGGTGCCCGCCACCTTGTACGCGTCGAGGACGGTCATGGCCGCGATGTGGTGGTGGATGGCGCCCTTGGTGGCCCGGGGGTAGGC
>JANMBJ010000232.1:0-19424 GCA_031360335.1 Candidatus Nanopelagicales bacterium | reverse complement strand
CTGATGGTGCGGCCGTCGACACCAGCCTGTTGGGCGAAGTCAGGCCAAGCGCGGACTGCGGCGAGTACATCTTCGGTGACCTGGTGGAATCCGGGGATGCCTTGGTTGTCCACCACGGCGTGGAGGTCAGCCAGCGTGATGCCGTCGAAGCGGCCGTTGACGCTCATCTGGTGGTGCTGCGTCCACTCGCCCGTCGGGTTGAACGCGTGCGTCACGTCGAAGGCTGGAGACAGTCTCCAGGTTCCGTCCTGAGGAAGCAGGAACGTGAAGTTCTTCGTGTGATCGTCCCGGTTCATGGCTGCGACGTTGAAGGCCATGCGGCGGTAGGCCTGCGTGAGCGAGTCCTCGTCGAGGCCGAGGCGGCGGATGACGTCGAAGTACTGCGCGTAGGAGTGCGCGTTCTTGTACCGGAAGTCGAGGTGGTCGATCGCGCAGAGGGATTGCATGTGGATCCGTTGGCCGCCGGCAATGTCGAAGCGCCGCGTCATGAAGTGGGCACGGGGCCCTTCAGCGAGCAGTCGCGACTCCGACATCTCTACCCCGGCGGTGGTTGCCATCAGGTAGTAGGCGTACTCGATCCGCGTGTAGTGCTGCGGGGCGTCGAGCGAGTTCACAGAGCCATCGGCGGCACCGGTGACGCCGTCGAGCTTCATGATCCACGGTTCGAAGCCGGGCTCCGGCTCGGAGTAGCCAGAGCGGACCTGATCGGTTGTCGGGTTGTAGTGCAGAACCGCCTTCGCGCGAGCACCTCCGGCCGACGAACCCACCTGGATGAGTTGGCGGAGAGCGTCGCGGGTCGTGTCCATCTCGTCGGCCTGACCGGCGATCACCGCCCGTGCCTGGGTGACGATGTCCGCGATCTGGATCGCAGTGGCCGGTGCTTCTAGCGCTCGCGCCGGAGGATGGAAGGTCAACGCGCCGAGCGCGCGCTCGCCCGCGTAGGCGAGCCGGTCGAGGGTCGTGATCCGACGCTTGTCGATGTTCTGACTGGCGAGCCAGGCGTCGATCACCTGGTTGCCGAACGCGTCGGGCAAGGCGTCGGCAAGCAGACCGGGAAGTCCGTGGAACGTTGTCCGGTCCAGCTCGGGGAACGTGAAGGTGCCCGTCTGGTTGGGGAGGACCAGCGGCGAGAGCTGCACGCCCGTGTCGACCCACTCGGGTAGGTACTCGAAGGCATACACACCCAGGGAAGGGTCGAGCGCAACCGCACCGACCCGACGGCCCCAGACGCGGACCTCGACCAGATCGACGGGGGTGTACTCGCTCATCCGCCGACCTTCAGCCCGTCACGTGCGTGCAGCATCGCCACCGGAGAGACGGTGGAGGTGACGGCGAAGACGCGGTCCAGACCTGCGTCGAGATTGAGTGCGCGGACGACGCTGACGAACGTCTTGAGCGACGATCCTCGTCCCGCTTCCAGCGACTTGACCGCACTCAGCGACACGTTCGCCCGCGACGCGAGCGCAGCCTGCGACAACCGCGCTCTCGTGCGCGCGGCGCGCAGCCGCTGACCAAGCTCGGACTCCCAGGCGTCCGTGCTGCGCACTACATGGCTCATGACCGTCCTCCTAGTCGGATTCTAGACTACTCGGACCAGGTGGGCGACGCTCTCCGGGCACTAGATAGGTGGAAAAGCAACGATCAGTGTTCCCAGGAAGACTTTCGATTCTATTTCCACCCATGATCTCCTGGGCTGCGGGCACGCTGTTCCGGCTACTGCTGAGGAACCCCCCCTCGTCTCTACGGATCACGGTGTGTGCTCAGCAGGGGCCGATGCTCAGTCGCGCGCCCCGGCACTGGCGCGGTGCGCCATCTGGCTGCTCGCGCCACGCGGACACCGAGATCGTCGAGCTCGTCGAGCACGGCAGCTGCCCCCCAGATCTGGTTGCGAGTGCGGTTCGTCAAGGGACGGAGGACTCCCGCCCGGTGAAGTCGCTCGATGGCGGCGCAGGTGCGGCTGGGCGCAGCGCCGAGGAGCCCGACCGCGTCGTCGGCGTTCAGGATGGTCTCGGAGGATCGCGAGCAACCGAGCCGCGGCGCTGTCACTGCGTAGCGGGGCCGTGAGGTCCGCCCACTCTTGCGGAATTGCCGCGAGTCGCCCTGAGGTGACGCGCGACTCCGCGGCCGCGATGCGGGTCGAGACGGCGAACGAGGTGAACAGGTGGTCGAGCTTCCTGCCGCGGTAGTCGTCCAGCAGATCGAAGTAGCGATCCCGGTGGGCGACCAGTGCGGTGGCGAGGGGGACGACGACCTGGGTCGTGACTCCGCGGCGCCGCACGATGGAGTTGATCAACGGTCGGCCGATGCGCCCGTTGCCGTCGGTGAACGGGTGGATGGTCCCGAACTGGGCATGTGCGACCGCCGCCTGGACGAGGGCTGGCATGTCGTCGCGGTTGGCGAACGCGACCAGGTCCCTCGTGTAGTCCTCCGCCATGTCCGGCGGCGGTGGGACAAGGAGTGCAATGCGGGGTGAGTAGTTGCTGCCACCGACCCAGTTCTGCATGTCGCGCAAGCGCCCGGCGTACGCCTGCTCGTCGGGATCATCGACCATCAACGCTGCGTGCAGCGGCGCCCGGGACCACGAGGGTCACGGGCGCCGCTGCGTTCGTGGATCAGGCGATGTCGAAGCGGTCGAGCTCCATGACCTTCGTCCAGGCGGCGACGAAGTCGCTCACGAACGTCTGCTGAGCGCCGGCGCTCGCGTAGACCTCGGCGACAGCGCGGAGCACCGAGTGCGAGCCGAAGACGAGGTCGGCGCGGCTGCCGGTCCACAGCAGGGTGCCGGTCGCCCGGTCACGACCCTCGAACGTCTCCTCGGACTCCGACGTGGCGGCCCAGGTCGTGCCCATGTCGAGCAGGTTCACGAAGAAGTCGTTGGTCAGCGTCTCCGGGCGCTCGGTGAGCACCCCGACCTGCGACCGCTTCGCGTTGGCGCCGAGCACCCGGAGGCCACCGACAAGCACCGTGAGCTCGGGAGCCGACAGCGTCAGCAGGCGTGCCTTCTCGACGAGCTGGAACTCCGCCGGCTTGCCGCTGCCCTTGCCCGCGTAGTTGCGGAAGCCGTCCGAGGTCGGCTCGAGCACGGCGAAGGAGTCGACGTCGGTCTGCTCCTGGGAGGCGTCCGTGCGCCCCGGGGTGAAGGGCACCGCGATGTCGACACCGGCGCTCGCCGCGGCCCGCTCGACCGCGGCGCAACCGCCGAGGACGATGAGGTCGGCCATGGAGACCTGCGCGGTGTGAGACGCGTTGAACTCGGCCTGTACGCCCGACAGGATGCCGAGCACGGCGGCAAGCTCGGCCGGGTCGTTGACGTCCCAGCCGTTCTGCGGTGCGAGGCGCACGCGCGCACCGTTGGCGCCACCGCGCTTGTCGGTGCCGCGGAACGTCGATGCCGACGCCCAGGCTGTCGAGACCAGCTGCGCGACCGACAGGCCCGACGCGGCGATCGCGTCCTTGAGCGCGGCCATGTCGGCAGCACCCAGGAGCTCGCCCGTGACCGCGGGGACCGGGTCCTGCCAGATGAGCTCCTCGGCGGGTACCTCGGGGCCGAGGTAGCGCGCCTTCGGACCCATGTCGCGGTGCGTCAGCTTGAACCAGGCACGCGCGAACGCGTCGGCGAGCTCCTGCGGGTTGGCCAGGAAGCGACGCGAGATCTGCTCGTAGGCAGGGTCGACGCGCAGCGACAGGTCGGTCGTCAGCATCGTCGGCGGGTGCGTGATCGACGCGTCGTGCGCATCGGGCACGGTGGTCTTCGCTGCCGGGTCGGTCGGGATCCACTGCGACGCACCTGCGGGGCTCGTCGAGAGCTCCCACTCGTAGCGGAAGAGGATCTCGAAATAGCTGTTGTCCCAGGTCGTCGGGGTGTCGGTCCAGATGCCCTCGAGGCCGCTGGTGATGGTGGATCCACCGCTGCCCGCGCCGAGCGAGTTCTTCCAGCCCAGGCCGAGCTCAGCCATCGGCGCGCCCTCGGGCTCGCGACCGACGAACGTGTTGGGGTCGCCGGCACCGTGGGTCTTGCCGAAGGTGTGACCGCCGGCGATCAGGGCGACCGTCTCTTCGTCGTTCATCGCCATCCGGGCGAAGGTCTCGCGGATGTCGTGAGCGGCGAGCTGCGGGTCCGGGTTGCCGTTGGGGCCTTCGGGGTTGACGTAGATGAGGCCCATCTGGACCGCGCCGAGCGGGTCCTCGAGCTGGCGGTCACCGGTGTAGCGGGCGTCGCCGAGCCACTCGGCCTCGGCACCCCAGTTGACGTCCTCGGGCTCCCAGACATCGGCGCGACCGCCGCCGAAGCCGAAGGTCTCGAACCCCATCGACTCGAGCGCGCAGTTGCCGGCCAGCACCATGAGGTCGGCCCACGAGAGGGCGTTGCCGTAGGTCTGCTTCACCGGCCAGAGCAGGCGCCGAGCCTTGTCGAGGTTGCCGTTGTCCGGCCAACTGTTCAGCGGCGCGAATCGCTGCTGCCCTGCGCCTGCACCGCCGCGGCCGTCGCTGATGCGATACGTGCCGGCGCTGTGCCACGCCATCCGGATGAAGAACGGTCCGTAGTGACCGAAGTCTGCGGGCCACCAGTCCTGCGAGGTGGTCATCACCGCCTCGATGTCCTGCTTCACAGCGGCGAGGTCGAGGGTCGCGAAGGCAGCGGCGTAGTCGAAGTCGGCACCCAGCGGGTTGCTCTGGGGCGACTGGGCGTGGAGGACGCCGACGTCGAGGCTGTTGGGCCACCAGTCGCGGTTCGACGTACCACCGGGCGTGTGGACGACCGGGCACGTGCCGGTCTCCTCCGTGTTCATGTCTCCTACGACTGCATCATGACTGTCAGACACGTGAATCCTTCCGGGGCCGGGCATTTCGGGGGGATGGCTCTAGTTGCTGTCGGGGGTCGAGCACGCGGGGCACAGACCCCAGTAGGTGACCTCGGCCTCGTCGACCGAGAAGCCGTGGGTGTCGGACGCGGTGAGGCACGGCGTGTCACCGACCGCGCAGTCCACGTCGGCGATGGCGCCGCAGGAGCGGCACACGATGTGGTGATGGTTGTCGGCGACCCGTGACTCGTAGCGCGGCACGGACCCGGCCGGCTCGATCCGCCGGACGAGCCCAGCAGCGGTCAGGGCACGCAGCACGTCATAGACGGCCTGGGTGGAGACCTCGCCGAGGTCCTCGCGCACCGCCCCGATGATCGAGTCGGTGTCGGCGTGCGGATGGTCATAGACCGCGCTGAGCACCGCCACCCGCGGACGCGTGACCCGCAACGACGCCTCGCGGAGCACGTGCTCGACGCCGGACGAGGTGGTCACCCCTGGAGTCTGGTCCCTCTTTCTGGAATCAGTCAAGAGAAGCAAGCCTGGCCTTCGCCGGCCAGGTCGGTGTCTCGTCGAGTCAGACCATCGCTACGGGGCGCTCGTCGTCCGCACCTTCGTGCGCCCTCATCGGGACAGCAGGCGGTCGCAGCAGCAGGGAGATCGGGCGCGACCACCAGCGGTCACCCGTCGACGGTTCGGCCGGCCCGGTCAGGCTCGGCGCGTCGTGGCGACCGATCGCGGCAACCGCACGGCGGCCACGGCCGCCATGTCGGCGCGGGCCGTCGCCGCGTGCACCGGCCACGTCCCCCAGCTCGAGACGAGCGACCCCGCCGCGACCCACATGAGAGACGCACGCGGCAACTCGTCGCTCGAGGCGGTGGCAGGGATGCCGTCGGGGAGCAGCACGAGGACCCGATCGCGCGGAGCGCGCGACATGGCCCGTGGATCCGGGCTGAGCGGTCCCCAGTCGCCCGTGCGGCTCAACTGCTCGGGCGCCACGAGTCCGTCGATGGTCCGCGGAGGCGTAGGACCTCCTACTCTCGTCCCGATGTCCATCTTCGGGAGCCAACGACGCCGGGTCCTGGCGGCCTACCTCGGCGCCGGTCTGGTCGCCACGACGGTGGTGCTGATCGCGACGTTCTACGCGAGCACCCAGGCAGGGACCAACGAGGCGGTCAACGGCGCCAAGGACCGCACGATCCAGCTGGCCAAGGCCGTCATAAACGAGCGGCCATCGCTGGCCGCCAAGGGCACCGCGGCCGAGATCAAGAAAATGAACGACATCGTCCACAGGTCGGTGCTGGCCAGCGACGTGGTGCGCGTCAAGATCTGGACCAAGGACGGCGAGATCATCTACTCCGACGAGCAGCGGCTCATCGGTCGGGTCTTCCCGCTCGCCGCCGACGAGCTCGACATCCTCTACAACGGAGGAGCCGAGGCAGACGCCACGGATCCCTCGAGGGACGAGAACGTCTTCGAGCAGGACTCCGGCCACATCCTGCAGGTCTACGCAGCGGTGAAGAGCAGTGAGGGCGACAAGCTGCTCTTCGAGGTCTACTACAGGGACGACACCATCAAGACGACCGCGGAGCGCATCAGGTCGGAGTTCGCCCCGATCCTCGTGGGCGGCCTGATCCTCATCGCCGCCATCAACTTCCCCCTCGCTTGGCGCCTGGCCAAGCGGTCCGAGCGCGACCAGGAGGAGAAGGCCGAGCTGCTCCAGGCCGCCGTCGACGCGTCCGAGATGGAACGTCACCGGATCGCCGGCGACCTCCACGACGGCGTCGTGCAGGACCTCACCGGCATCACCTACTCCCTCTCGGCTGTGGCAGACCGCCTCTCCCAGGAAGGATCCGACCTCGCGCCCACGGTGGCCGAGGCCGCCGACCACACCCGCTCTGCGGTGAGTGCGCTGCGCTCGCTGCTCATCGAGATCTATCCGCCCAACCTGCGCGACGCCGGGCTGCCCAACGCCCTCGACGGTCTGCTCGCCTCGGTGCGCAGCCGAGGCATCACGACCACCCTCGACTTCGCCAGCGACGTCCGGTGCTCGGGTCAGGCAGAGGCGCTCGTGTTCCGCTCAGCGCAGGAGGCACTGCGCAACGTCGTCACGCACGCCGAGGCCCACCACGTCGGCGTCGCGCTTCACCCGTCTGGATCCGCTGTCGTCCTCACGGTCACGGACGACGGGGTCGGTACTGCCGGCGACTCGTGGCGTCATCCCAAGCCGGGACATGCCGGACTGCGCTTTCTCGCCGACCTCGTGGCACGCTCCGGTGGTCGCCTCGACCTGTCACCGGCCGAGCGCGGCGGCACGGTCTTCACGGTGACGGTCCCAGCGGAGGTGGTCCTGTGACGGACGTGCAGAGCACGGCGCCGGTGCCCGTGCGGGTGATGCTGGTCGACGACCACCCGGTCGTACGCTCGGGGCTCGCCACGCTGCTCGACTCCCTTGGTGACATCTCGGTGGTGGCAGCCGTGGGCGACGGCAGGGAAGCGGTCGAGCGTTACCGCGACCTCGAGCCCGACGTCGTGCTCATGGATCTGTCGATGCCCGGGCTCGACGGCGTCGACGCCACGGCAGAGATCCGGCGCGAGCACCCGGAGGCGAGGATCGTGGTGCTCACCAGCTTCGGCGAGCGCCGACGCATCGCGGCTGCGCTCGACGCTGGCGCCTGCGGCTATCTGCTCAAGGACAGCGGTCGTGACGACGTCGTTGCCGCCGTGCACGCGGCTGCGGCAGGCGGCTCGCCCATCGACCCGCGCATCGCCTCGGTGCTGCTCGAGGAGCGGCACGAGAGCCGCGGGGCCGCCGGGGTCACGATGTCGGCCCGCGAGCTCCAGGTGCTCCGCCTCGTCGCCGAAGGCCGGCTCAACAAGGAGATCGCCCGCGAGCTCGGCATCGCCGAGAAGACGGTGAAGACCCACCTGACGCGAATCTATGAGCGGATCGGCGTCCAGGACCGCACCCAGGCTGCGATCTGGGCCGAGCGCAGCGGGCTGTTCAAGGACTGACGGTCAGACGACCTGGCTCCGGGTGGGCACATCGACGCGCGCACCGGTGCATGGTCACTGTGAGTCGCGTCCTGACCTGCATCGACCGCCGGTGACGCCGGTCTTGAGCCCGGCGCATCGGAGATCCCGTGCAGGGCAGCATGATTGCCTGTGGACTCCTGCATGCGGGTGACACCAGCGCGGTAGTTCTCCAGACGCTCACGCGCACCGCCCGATGCACTCTCCATGAGCTGCTCGGTACCCCCCTCCTCGTCCAACCGGACCCCCAGCCGGGTACCGCGTCGAGGGGGCGGCGCGGGCTCGTCGGCGGCCCTCGCGGCACTCAGCGCGACGGCCACCGCAGTCCTGCTGCTCGGGCTCGTGCTCGTCGGTGAGTCCCAGGCAGCCGCAGTCACGTCGGGGGCTTCGGACGGTCCCAGACCTGCCGTCGCATCGGTCGCCACGACCACGTCCGTACGCGTGCAGCTCGTCCGGCGCAGCGCGCACGTGGCCAGGTCGTACGTCGTCCTGGTCGGTCGGGGTGCGCGAGCGACATCGGTGCACGGCCTCGTCGCGGTGGTGCACGTCGACGCGCAGACCACGGCGTCGGCCGTCGCCACGGTGGCGCTCGATGCGGACACGGCCTCGGCGCGCGCTGTCGTCGTGGGTCGTCGTGACGCGACCGCTCGTGTCGTCGTGACGCGGACCGTGAGGCGCTCCCTCGCCGTACGCCGCGCTCGTGCCGCTGCAACGCGCGTGGCGAGCCTCGCCGCCGACCGCACGGCCGCCGCCGCGGCCAACAGCGCCGCTCAGCGTGCCGCCCGCCTCGCCCTCATCCAGCGGCACCCGAGCCCCACGGCGACGACCGTCGCTCCGGCGCCCACGTCCCCGGCGGCCTCACCGAGCGGCAGCCTCAGCACGTCACCGACGCCGACCACGACGCCGGTTGCGAGCGACACCCGGGCACCGACCAGCGCCGCGCCGACACCGAGCACGACGCCGGCCACTCCCACGCCGACCGCTCCCACGCCGACCGCGACACCGCCGACGCCCACTCTGGACACGACTCCGTCCGGGGTGCCGACCGCCGACCTAGCCGGGTGGAAGCTCGCCTTCGCCGAGGACTTCACCAGGCCGGCAGCGCTCGGATCGTTCCTGTCGACCTACGCCTCGACCTGGACCGCGTACTCCGCGGGCTGGTACGACACCAGCCGCAACGGTCGCTATGACCCCGCCAAGACGCTCTCGGTCAGCAACGGCAACCTCGACATCTATCTGCATACGGTCAACGGCGTGCACTACGTCTCGGCACCGGAGCCGAAGCTCCCGGTGATGACCTACGGCCGCTATTCGATCCGGTTCCAAGCCGACCAGATCGCCGGCTACAAGACCGCCTGGCTGCTGTGGCCTGACGACGACGCCTGGCCCGAGCACGGCGAGATCGACTTCCCGGAGGGAAACCTCGACAAGAACATCTCGGCCTTCGCGCACTGGGCCAGCGCGACGGGTGGCCAGGACGCGTTCAGCACGACGCGGACCTATGCGACCTGGCACACCGCGACCACCGAGTGGGCGCCAGGGCGGATCACCTTCATCCTCGACGGCGTGGTCCTGGGCACGAGCACCCGGCTCGTCCCCAGTGCCCCGATGCACTGGGTCATCCAGAGCGAGACGCAGCTCTCCGGAGGAGCCCCGGCCGACACGGCCGCCGGGCACGTCCGGATCGACTGGGCGGCCGCCTGGACCTACGCCTCGTGACCCTCGCCCGCTGCGCCGATTGCCCGGACGAGACGCCGAAGGACACCTATCGGCCGAAAGGAGGACCCCCTATCCACCGGACGGTGGAGGGTGGCGCTTGTCACAGGCTGTGCGGTGAGCCGCTCGATCCTGTCCGTAACGCGTACACGGGGTTCAGCAGGGCCGGTCTCGTGTCGATGATCCCGGCATGACTGCGTCCCGGACCGTACGGCGGGTGACCCCCGCCGCCACGCTCGCGTGCCTTGCCCTCGCTGCCCTGGCGGTGGCTCCCGTCGCCTCCGCCTACGCCCCACCGCTGGGGGGTACGTCGACCCCGGCTCCGGCCCGTGCGACGGCTGCGGCCGTCGCTCCCGCGGCGGTGAGCGTGCCGCGGACCGCCGCCGCGGTGGCGCCCGCAGCGCTCGTCTCTGCCCTCCACCCGAGCGGGGTGGCGCCGGCCAAGGTGGCGCCCCGGGGGTGGAAGCGGGTCTGGGCCGACGACTTCGCTCGAGCCTCCGTGTCGACCTACTGGGACAAGTACTCCGGCCATCCCGGCGGCTACTCCAACGGACGCTGGTCGCCCAAGCACGTGCAGAGCACCCGCGGGATGCTCATCCTGCACGGCTACCGCGAGGGCTCGACCTTCGTGACTGCCGGCGTCTCCGCCACGCGCAAGACCTCGCTGCTCTATGGCAAGTACCTCGTCCGGATGCGCGCCGACAAGGGTGTCGGCGTCGGCTATGTCGCCCTGCTCTGGCCCACGAAGGGGGGCTGGCCGCCGGAGGTCGACTTCGCCGAGGACGGCGGCCGCGACCGCGCGACCACGAGCGGCACCGCGCACTTCTCTGCCAGCAACCTGCAGCGCCAGAAGATCCTCAAGATCGACTTCACCAAGTGGCACACCGTCGGCGTCGAGTGGACCCCGACCGCGCTCAGGTACACGATCGACGGCCGGGTCTGGGCCACGATGACCGGTGCCGCCGTGCCGCACGTGCCGATGCACCTCGCCATCCAGTCGGCTGCACTGCGCTGCACCGCGTGGTCGGCCTGCGTCTCGTCCCGGACACCCGCTCACGTGAACATCTACGTCGACTGGGTCGACGTCTACCGCCGCGCCTGATCGACCTGACCACGCCAGCACGACGCACGACCCCCGCGGGACCGCTTCGGTCACGAGGGTGTCGGGGTCGATGCACTGGACATGGTGTCGACCCTGGACCAGCCGGCTCCTCGGCGCTGACGCGGCACCCGCGCGGGTCTGGTGAGACGCTGCGGGCGTGAGCCGTATCGAGGACTACGCCATGATCGGCGACCTGAGCACGGCCGCCCTCGTGAGCACGGCCGGGAGCATCGACTGGATGTGCCTGCCGCGCTTCGACTCTGCGGCCTGCTTCGCCGCTCTGCTCGGTGACGACGACGCGGGCTGCTGGACCATCGCACCGCCGGGCTCCACGAGGTGCACCTCGCGTCGCTATCTGCCCGGCACCCTCGTGCTCGAGACGCGGTGGGAGTCCGAGACGGGTACGGCGCGGGTCCTCGACCTCATGCCCCCAGGGAGCGAGACCCCCACGCTCGTGCGCATCGTCGAGGGTCTGAGCGGCACGGTCGCGCTGCGCTCGGAGCTGCGGCTGCGCTTCGACTACGGCCACGTCGTGCCCTGGGTGCGTGGACGACCCGACGGCATCGAGGCGATCGCGGGACCCGACCGGGTCCGCGTACGCACCCCCGTCCCCATGCGCGGCGAGAGATGGTCGACCGTCGCCGACATCACGGTGCGGGCGGGTGAGCGGGTGCCCTTCACCGTGACCTGGAGCCCGAGCCACGAGGCACCGTGCGCCGCGGTCGTCGCCGACGACCTGCTCGCCTCGACGGTCGACTTCTGGCAGGAGTGGTCGGGCCGGTCGACGGCGACGGACGGGCCCTACCGGGACGCCGTCGAACGCTCGCTCCTCACCCTCAAGGCGCTGACCTACGCACCCACCGGTGGCATCGTCGCGGCGGCCACGACCTCGCTGCCCGAGGAGCTCGGCGGCAGCCGCAACTGGGACTATCGCTACTGCTGGCTGCGCGACTCGACGTACACGCTGCAGGCACTCCTGGCCGCGGGCTACGTGGAGGAGGCGCAGGCCTGGCGTGAGTGGCTGCTCCGCGCCATCGCCGGTGACCCTCGCTCCCTGCAGATCATGTACGCCGTCGACGGAACGCGTCGGCTGCCGGAGATCGAGCTGCCGTGGCTGGCCGGCTACTCCGGCTCGGCCCCGGTGCGCATCGGCAACGCCGCCGCCGACCAGCTCCAGCTCGACGTGTGGGGGGAGACCCTCGACGCGCTCCACCTCGCACGCGAGGCCGGCATGCGGCTCGAGGACGACTCCTGGGCGGTGCAGGTCGCGCTCATGGACTACCTCGAGGGTGCCTGGACGGAGCCCGACAACGGGCTGTGGGAGATCCGCGGTCCGCGGCGCAGCTTCACCCACTCGAAGGTGATGGCGTGGGTCGCGGCCGACCGCATGACGCGCGCCGTGCAGGACCACGGGCTCGTCGGCCCCGCCGACCGGTGGAGCGCCCTGCGCGCCACGATCCGGGCCGACGTCCTCGCCCACGGCTACGACGAGGGGCTCGGCACCTTCACCCAGTCCTATGGCAGCTCCAACGTCGACGCGAGCCTGCTGCTCATCCCGCGCGTCGGGTTCCTCCCCGGCAACGACCCGCGGGTGCTGGGCACGATCGACGCGGTCCAGCGCCAGCTCGGCGTCGACGGACTGCTCCGTCGATACGAGGTCGCCGGCACCGACGACGGGGTAGCCGGCAGCGAGGGCCTCTTCCTCGCCTGCTCGTTCTGGCTCGTCGACGCACTGCACGGTGCCGACCGGCACGACGAGGCGACGGAGCTCTTCGAGCGGCTCCTCGGGATGCGCAACGACGTAGGCCTGCTCAGTGAGCAGTGGGACCCGCGCGAGCAGCGCCAGCTCGGCAACACCCCGCAGGCGTTCAGCCACTTCGCGCTCGTCGTCAGCGCTGTCGGGCTCGCCCACGAGCACCCGCACCGCAGCGACCGCCCCACCCCGCCAGGCAGTCGGGGGCGGACCACGACGTACCGGCCCTAGGGCTCGACGACGACGCGCACCAGCGACATGTCGTCGGCGAGCGCACCGCGGATCCAGCCTTTCGGTGACGCGGCCGTCTCGCGGAGGAACGCCAGGGTCGCCTCCGTGATGACCTCACCGGGCATGAGGTTGGGGATTCCCGGCGGGTAGGCCGCCACGCTGTCGGCTGACACCCGCCCGACGGCCTCGCTCGAGGGCAGCACCTCGGCCTGGGCGAACCACGCCTCGCGCACCGTCATGCGACGCGGGCCGGCGTCCGGCAGCTCGATGTGGTGGTGGCGTGCGGTGTCGGAGGTGGGGAGCGCCAGGAGCGCGTCGGCGAACGCGTCCATGTCGTGCACGACACCGGCTCCCACGATCGCGACGATGACGTCGTCGGTGGACATCTCCACGTGCTGGCCGTGCTCGGAGTACAGCAGCGCCCGAGCCTCGTGCCCGGTGATGCCGCCGCTGCGCGTCTCGATCACGACGTGCAGCGGGTCGACGTCGACGACGTCCGGGAACGCGCTCACGAACGGCGTGGCGTCCTGGAACCGCCCGTCGCTCGCGAGCCGCGCGCGCAGTCGTGCGACCGCGTCGAGGCTGCGCCCGATCGACTCCTCGCCGTGCGCTGCGAGCTGGCGACGCGCGAGGTCGAGCGAGGCGAGCAGCAACGCCGACTCCGAGGTCGACTGCAGCGACCGGAAGGCACGGGCGACGAGCGGCTCGAGCCGTGCGGCCTGCTCGCTGTGACCGAGGTGGAGCAGCGCGGTCTGGCCGAGGCTGCCACCGAGCTTGTGCATCGAGGCGACCACGAGGTCGGCTCCGAGGCGCACCGCGTTCGTGGGCAGCGCCGGGTGGAACCCGAGGTGCGCCCCCCACGCCTCGTCGACGACGAGCGCCGCCCCGTGAGCGTGCGCGACCTCGGCGAGCGCGGCGACGTCGGAGCAAGCACCGAAGTACGACGGGGTGACGACATAGGCAGCGACGGCGTCAGGGGTCGCGGTCAGCGCGGCATCGAGGGAGTCGGCCGTGACGCCGTGCGCGATGCCGAGCGCGTGGTCGATGCTGGGCGCCACGAACTCGGCGACGAGACCCGACAGCATCAGGCCGTCGACGACGGAGGAGTGCACGCTGCGCTGCGCCACGATGCTGCCACCGAGACCCGAGAGCGCGAGGCACGCCGTGAGGTTGCCCTGGCTGGACCCGTTGGTGAGGAACCACGTACGGCTCGAGCCCCAAGCCCGTGCCGCGAGGTCGAGGGTGCGGTCCATGGCGTTGCCGGGTCCCTGGTCGACGCCCTCGACGGTCGGCTGCACGTCGAGGTCGAGCGCTGCGCGGCCGAGCCAGCCGGCCAGCAACGGCTGCGCCGCGGCGTCGGCCTGGTGCCCCGGCGTCGTGAACCGGGCGGGGCCACGGGCGGCGAAGTCCGTGAGCGCGTCGGCGTACGGCGAGACGTCCTGCGCCGGGTCGTGCGCGGGCTCGTACGGTCGGTGGCTCATCCCCTGATCCTGGCGGCTGGGGCGGGCTGCTGGCGATCCCCGCCGGCGTCCGGCCGACCCGGTCGTGGCGTCGAGGGCGGGTGTCGTGGTTTAATGCTTGAACCGTCAACAAAAACATCCGTCTCAGGAGCCAGCCATGGCGATCCCGGCCGTCCGCCTCAACCACGCGGTGCTGTTCGTGTCCGACCTGGAGCGAGCAGTGACCTTCTACGCCACCGCGTTCGGCATGGAGGTCGTGGCCTCGGAACCGCGGGCCAGCGCCGCCTTCCTGCGGCTGCCGCTCTCGGGCAACCACCACGACCTCGGGCTGTTCGGCATCGGCACCAGCGCCGGTCCCAAGCGACCCGGCATCGGGCTCTATCACCTCGCGTGGCAGGTCGACACCCTCGACCAGCTCGCAGC
Source organism: Candidatus Nanopelagicales bacterium (assembly GCA_031360335.1). Lineage (GTDB taxonomy): Bacteria > Actinomycetota > Actinomycetes > S36-B12 > CAIYMF01 > Longivirga. The sequence goes on along the minus strand of JANMBJ010000232.1, from coordinate 4,907 downwards.
GGCGCAGGTCACCCTCGCCGATCTCGGTGCCCTCGTAGGAGAGTCCAGTCACGGTGCGACGAAGAGCCTCTACGGCCGCGATCCTGACGGCAACGAGTTCGAGGTGATGTGGATGCTGCCCAAGGCCAGCTGGGGCGAGTACGAGAACTCGGCGCCGATCGAGCGGCTCGACCTCGCCGGTGACCTGGCGACGTGGAGCGGCGTCTCCACTGCCGGCGAGCTGCGACCCCTCCTGCCGTCGTGAGCACCGTCTTCGAGCCGGCTGTCGTCGCGACGGCCGGCTCGACCGACCCGGCTGCGCCGCTCGTCGTGCTGCTGCACGGTCGCGGGTCGCGCGAGGAGGAGATCCTGGGTCTGGCGCGCCACCTGCCGGTCGGACCGGCCTACGCCGCGGTGCGCGCACCCATCGCCGAGGGAGGCGGGTTCGCGTGGTTCGCCAACCGCGGCATCGGTCGCCCGCTCCCGGACTCGTTGCGCGCCACGATGGACTGGTTCGTCGGCTGGCTCGACACGGTCGCGCCGTCGGGGCGCGCGGTCGTGCTCGTGGGCTTCAGCGGCGGCGGTGCGTTCGCCGGCGGGCTCGTCCTCGACGACCCCGCGCGCTATGCCGGCGCGGCGATCCTCTACGCCACCCTCCCGTTCGACGCCGGCGTGCCCGTCGAGCCCGGACGCCTCGACGGGGTGCACGTCCTGGTGGCTCAGGGCGACCAGGACACCGTCATCCCGCGCGACCTGCTCGACGCCACCTGGGCCTACCTCACGACCGAGTCCGGCGCGGGCGTCACGAGCCGGCGTGGCCCCGGCGGGCACGGCATCACCGCCGCCACCGCCGCCGAGCTGGCGTCCTGGATCACCGCCATCACGGCCTGATCCGGCCAGAGCTCGACGCCTCAGGTGAACCGACGAGCCAGCTCCGGTCGCCTCGTCGGCGGGTCGGCAGGTGTGCCTTCGGACACAGGTTGGTCACGGGGAGGTCCCAGTCGGGTGGGTGTGCCGACCTCGGGTCGCCATGATCTGGGAGCGCGTGCCAAGGTCGAACGCGAGGGTCTGGGAGCGTGTCGCGCCGCGGCACGGGACAACGTCGCCCTGGCACGCTACGCTGAGCCATGGGAGCGCTCCATCACTCCGTCCCTCGTGACGATTCCGAGACCAATTTGTAATCGCTTGCAGGCACGAAACTTGCCTGAAACCCCTTGCTTACGCCTCTGACACGGGCCAGGATGCGAAACGCTTACAAGCCTCCGGGGACCAGCCACCCGGAACTCTCAATCGGCTCGAGGGAGACAGTATGTCCGTGCCCGTCAGTCGTCGTTCCGCCGCCGTAATCGGTGGCGTCGCGGCAGCACTGTTGCTTGCCGCATGCGGCAGCAGCACCAGCACCACAGCATCGTCGGCGGCGCCGTCGGCGACCAACGCCGATCCGGCCTGTGCCGACTACGCGTCCTACGGCTCGTTCGCCGGCACCACAGTGTCGGTGTTCACCTCGATCCTGCCGCCTGAGCAGCAGCTGTTCGAGAAGTCGTGGGCGCAGTTCTCCAAGTGCACCGGCATTACGGTGAAGTACGAGGGCAGCGACCAGTTCGAGGCTCAGCTCCCGACGCGTATCGCCGGTGGCAACGCCCCCGACATCGCGTTCATCCCGCAGCCTGGTCTGCTCGCCAAGCTCGTCTCCAACGGCGGTCCGAAGGAAGCTCCGGCTGCCACGGCCGCCAACGCCGACAAGTACTGGAACCCGGCGTGGAAGACCTACGGCACGGTCGACGGCAAGTTCTACGCCGCTCCTCTGGGCTCCAACATGAAGTCCTTCGTGTGGTACTCGCCGAAGGTCTGGAAGGCCAAGGGCTACACCGTCCCGAAGACGTGGGACGAGATGTTCGCACTCTCGGACAAGATGGTCGCTGACGGCGTCAAGCCGTGGTGCGGTGGCATCGAGTCCGGTGGCGCGACCGGTTGGCTCGCGACTGACTGGCTCGAGCAGATCGTGCTCCGCCAGATCGGTGGCGACGGCTACGACAAGTGGGTCTCGCACGACATCAAGTTCGACTCACCCGAGATCACCAAGGCGATGGACACCCTCAACGGGTGGATGCGTAACGCGAAGTACGCCAACGCGGGCTTCGGCGACACCAAGACCATCGCCACCACAGCCTTCCAGGACGGCGGCAAGCCGATCCTGCCTGGCAAGTGCGGCATGTACCAGCAGGCCTCGTTCTACGCCAACTTCTGGGACGGCTTCCAGAAGGGCGCGAAGATCGCCGAGGATGGCGACGCGTACGCGTTCTACCTGCCCCCGATCGGCGACGCGGTGAAGACGCCGGTCGTCGGTGGTGGCGAGTTCGTGACCGCGTTCTCCGACAAGCCTGAGGTTCAGGCCTTCCAGACCTACCTGTCGTCGCCCACGTTCGCGACGCTCAAGGTCAAGGCTGGCACGTGGGTCTCGGCCAACAGCGGTGTCCCGCTGGACAGCTACAGCGACCCGATCTCGAAGCTGTCGGCGCAGTACCTCACCGACAACACCGCCACGTTCCGCTTCGACGCCTCTGACCTCATGCCGGCTGCTGTCGGTGCGGGTGCGGAGTGGAAGCAGATGACCGCGTGGTTCGGCGAGAACAAGGACACGGCCGCCGTGCTCAAGGCGATCGACGCCGCATGGCCGTCCAGCTGATCGACGAACGCAGCACGACAACGTCACGCAATTCGTGACGAAGTGACACCGGCCGGGGTCCGGGAGGAGTAGAAACTCTCCCGGGCCCCGGTCCGCTTTCCCCGCGGAGCCTGAGCCCCCCTGTCCGTCAGTTGCGCGACTCTTCCGAGAAGGTGATCGAGAGGATGAACACAGCCTCCAAACTGACGTTGATGGTCAGCGTGGTCCTGGTGTTCTTCGGCGTTCTGCTCATCGTGTTCTTCCTCGCAGGGAAGGCCAAGAACCGGTTCCAGACGCCGCTAGCGCGCGTGATCTTCGTCGGACCGGCCGCTCTGCTGCTGCTCATCGGCCTGGTGATCCCGGCGATCCAGACGTTCCTGCTGAGCTTCAAGGACGCCAACGGCAAGAAGTCGGTCGGGATCAACAACTACTCCTGGATCTTCACGACCGAGGACAACCGTCAGTTCCTCTACAACACGGCGCTGTGGATCATCGTCACGCCCATCGTGTCGACCGCGCTGGGTCTCACGCTCGCCCTGCTGCTCGACCGGATGAAGCGCGAGTCGCTGCCGAAGGCGCTCATCTTCATGCCGATGGCGATCTCGTTCGTCGGCGCCTCGATCATCTGGGGCCTGGTCTATGAGTACCGCGACCCGGCCGAGGGCGGCGAGCAGGTCGGCCTGCTCAGTGCGGTGGTGATGAAGCTCGGCTGGAGCGATCCTCCGAACTGGTTGCTCGCGCAGCCGTTGAACAACTTCCTGCTCATCATCATCATGATCTGGATCCAGGTCGGCTTCGCGATGGTCGTGCTGTCGGCAGCCATCAAGGCGATCCCGGCGGACGTGACTGAAGCCGCGATGCTCGACGGCGCCATCGGCTGGAGCCTGTTCAGCAAGGTGACGGTCCCGATGATCCGCGGCACGCTGGTCGTGGTGCTCACCACCATCGCCATCGGAGTGCTGAAAGTCTTCGACATCGTGCGCACGATGACGAACGGAAACTTCGGTACTCAGGTCGTGGCCAACGAGATGTACGCCCAGTCGTTCGTGCAGTTCGACTACGGCCGAGGCAGCGCCCTGGCCGTCGTTCTGTTCGTCGCCGTGGTGCCGCTGATCGTCTACAACATCGTGCAACTCCGGAAGGAGCAGTCGATCCGATGAGCGTCGAGACCCCTGACATGGCGGTCGCTCTGGAGCGGGCCGTCACGGCCCCCGACCACGGCGGAATGTCGTCCGCGCTGCGACGCAACCTGTCGAGCCCCTGGGCCACCGGACTGGTCATCGTCATCACGATCCTGTGGACGATCCCCACCCTGGGCCTGCTCGTCACGTCCCTGCGGCCGCAGGAGGTCGCGAGCTCCACCGGCTGGTGGACGGCGTTCACCAACCCGGCGTTCACCCTGAGCAACTACTCCGAGGTGCTCAACGGCGGCGCGGTCATCCCCGGCGGAATCCTTCCGTACTTCGTCAACTCGTTCGTCATCTCGATCCCGGCGGCGATCATGCCGCTCGTGCTCGCGTGCATGGCTGCCTACGGTCTGGCCTGGGTGCCGTTCCGCTTCAGCAACGCGGTGTTCCTGCTGATCTTCGCGCTGCAGGTCGTCCCGCTGCAGATGGCGCTGCTGCCCCTGCTCAAGCTCTTCAACAAGGGTTGGGGAATCGGCGACGTCACGATCCTTCCGCCGCTGAACGTCGGCAACGGCAGCTTCGTGCCGCTGTGGATCGCCCACACGATGTTCGCCCTGCCGTTGGCGATCTTCTTGATCCACAACTTCATCTCGCAGCTGCCGAAGGACCTGTTCGAGGCAGCACGGGTCGACGGCGCGAGCCACTTCCTGATCTTCACCAGGATCGTGCTCCCGCTCTCGGTGCCCGCGATCGCGTCGTTCGCGATCTTCCAGTTCCTCTGGGTCTGGAACGACCTGCTCGTCGGTCTCACCTTCGCCGGCGGCACGGTCGACGTCGCACCGATCACGGTCTACCTGTCCAACATCAAGGGCACCTATGGTGCGCAGCTGCACCTGATCACGGCCGGTGCGTTCATCGCGATCATCGTGCCGCTGTGCGTGTTCTTCGCGCTCCAGCGGTTCTTCGTCCGCGGTCTGCTCGCCGGGTCGGTCAAGGGCTGAGCCCGCCGACCACCCGCACGACACATGGAGTACCGGGCACCCGGGGGTGGGCGGGGCTCCAGGTGTGGTGCTGGGACGAGCGGGCCCGCGGCTCCGCCGCGCCGGGCGCGAGGTGGGGGCCCGCGGGCGCCCCGG
>JANMBJ010000214.1:0-2201 GCA_031360335.1 Candidatus Nanopelagicales bacterium | reverse complement strand
CGTGAAGGACACGGCGTCGGCCGGGACGATGGCCTCCGAGTCCTCGATGAGGTCACCGAACTCGCTGTCGCCGTCCTCGCCGAGCGGGGTGTGCAGCGAGATGGGCTCGCGGCCGTACTTCTGGACCTCGACGACCTTCTCTGGCGTCATGTCGAGCTCCTTGGCCAGCTCCTCCGGAGTGGGCTCGCGGCCCAGGTCCTGGAGCATCTGGCGCTGCACGCGCGCAAGCTTGTTGATGACCTCGACCATGTGCACCGGGATGCGGATGGTGCGGGCCTGGTCGGCCATCGCGCGGGTGATGGCCTGCCGGATCCACCAGGTGGCGTAGGTCGAGAACTTGTAGCCCTTGGTGTAGTCGAATTTCTCGACCGCGCGGATCAGACCGAGGTTGCCCTCCTGGATGAGGTCGAGGAAGAGCATGCCGCGACCGGTGTAGCGCTTGGCGAGCGACACGACGAGGCGGAGGTTGGCCTCGAGGAGGTGGTTCTTGGCGCGACGTCCGTCCTCGGCGATCCAGGTGAGGTCACCGCGCGCGGTGGTGCTCAGCTTCATCCCCGAGTTGAGCTTCTCCTCGGCGAACAGGCCGGCCTCGATGCGCTTGGCGAGCTCGACCTCCTGCTCGGCGTTGAGCAGCGGCACCTTGCCGATCTGCTTGAGATAGTCCTTGACCGGGTCGGCGGTCGCGCCAGCGACCGTGACGGTCTGAACGGGCTCGTCGGTCTCGTCGACGTCGGAGATGACGAAGGTCTCGGACTCCTCGTCGCCGTCCTTGGCGTCGCCGTCCTTCGCGTCGCCGTCCTTCGCGTCGCCGTCCTTCGCCTCGCCGTCCTTGACGACTGCCGCCGGGTCGGCGACGACCTCAGCCAGGTCCTCGGCGAGCTCGGCCTCGAGCTCTACCTCGAGCACGGCTGCCTCGGCGAGGTCGGGCTCGGCGACATCTGCAACGGCGGTCAGGTCGACGTCATCACCCTCGACGACGGCGGCGGTGCCCTTCGCGCCCTTGGTCGGCGCTGTGGCTGCCGTCTTGGCAGGTGCCTTGCCAGCGGCCTTGGTGGCAGCGGCCTTGGCGGGTGCCGCCTTGGCCGGCGCGGTCGTGGCAGGTGCAGCCTTCGCCGGGACAGCCTTGGTGGCCGCGGGCTTGGTCGCGGCGACCTTGGCGGGTGCCGCCTTCGTCGCGGCGGTCTTGGCCGCGGGCTTGGCGGGGGTGGTCCTGGCAGCCGGGGCGGACTTCGCCGGCGCGGTCGTGGCGGATGCAGCCTTCGCGGGCGCCTTTGCGGCGGGTGCTGCGGTCTTCGTGGTGGCCTGGGTCGACTTCGACGGCACGAACGAACCTCTCGTCTACGGGCATACGCGCACCAGTGGGTGCCTGGGCGTGCAAGGTGAAGCGGTGCGCAAGGGGCTCACCAAGCACTATTGTCACACGGCTCCGGGGGTGCGACCGACTCGGGCGGGCGGGTCACGGCAGATGTCGCGACCGGGGCCGCGCAGAAGATCTCGGCACGGGATCGTGCGCCATCGTCGGAGCGCTCTGCCGGGAGCATTCAGGTGGTCGCGACCCAGCAGACTCGACTAGCGCGCGAGTGCAGCCTTCTGCTCCTGCTTGAACGTACGAACGGCCTGCAGGCTTCCCGGATCGACCACATCCGCGACAGATCGGGTCGATCCCTCGTCACCATAGGACCCCGCGGCCTCGCGCCAGCCGCGCGGGCGCACGCCGAACTGCTTGCCCAGGAGGGCGAGCAGGATGCGCGACTTCTGATCGCCATAGCCGGGGATGGCGAGGAGGCGCTGGTAGAGAGCGTCGCCCGTGGGTGCGGCGCGCCAGATGGCTGAGGCATCACCGGCGTACTCGACGACCACGTGGCGGGCGACGCCCTGGATCCGCCCGGCCATCGATCCGGGGAAGCGGTGCACCGCGGGCGGTGTCGAGGCCAGCGTCGCGAACGCCTCGGGGTCATAGGCGCCGATCGCCTCGACGTCGAGGCGATCGGTGGTGCCCATCCGCTGGGCGAGCTTCCACGGACCGAGGAAGGCACTCTCCATGCGCATCTGCTGATCGAGCAGCATGCCGACCACCAGCGCGAACGGGTCGCGCGCGAGCAGCGCATCACCCTCGGGGTCGAAGCAGAGGTGCAGGGTCAACACGCTCGGTGCGTCAGGTGTACGTGCCACCTCGCCACGGTATCGCCGACACCCCGGGC
>JANMBJ010000138.1:0-13561 GCA_031360335.1 Candidatus Nanopelagicales bacterium | reverse complement strand
ACGGGGCTGCCGTCGGGCAGCCGTTCCGTGGTCATCGACAGGCCTTCCTTTCACGGGCGTCAGGTCAAGGGCGCGACGTGCGGACCTCGGTGCGTGCCGGCGTGACGCCGGTCACACGGTGACCGGAGTATGGATCCCCTGGCGTACCGAATCAAGCGATTCGACGAACCATTTACGTCCCCGTCACATCACGGGGGATCTGGACGGGAGCACCCCTGCGAACCGAAACATGCCCGAAACCCGAAGTCGAGGTCTCGATGGGGCGCGATGTCGCGTCATCTCCTCGGGATGGACCGGGTTCTGGTCTTGTATTGGTCTGGTCTTTCGGTATGGTGTTCCCCCTCTGGTGTTGTGCAGGTCTGACCGTGACGGAGGCGTCGGTGTCCGAGCCCGAGACGGCCCTCGACTATGGCTTCTTCTCCTTCGCCTCCAAGGCTGAGGTGCTCGAGAAGTCGAAGGAGTTCTGGAACCCCGACAAGACGACCTTCTGGTCGGAGTCGGGCGTGCCGCTGGTCATCGACCGGCGCGAGGACTACTACATCTACGACGTGTCGGGCACGCGCTTGATCGACGTCCACCTCAACGGCGGCACCTACAACCTCGGGCACCGCAACCCCGAGGTGGTGCAGGCGATCACGGTGGCCATGCAGCACTTCGACATCGGTAACCACCACTTCCCGTCGCTGGCCCGCACGGCTCTTGCCGAGGCGCTGATCTCCTCGGCGCCTCCCGGTCTCACGAAGGTCATCTACGGCTCGGGCGGGGGGGAGGCCATCGACATCGCGATCAAGACCGCGCGGCACGCCACCCAGAAGCGCAAGATCGTGTCGATCGTGAAGGCCTACCACGGTCACACCGGGTTGGCGGTCGGCACCGGTGACGACCGGTTCTCCAAGCTCTTCCTCTCCGACCAGCCCGAGGACTTCTCGCACGTCCCGTTCAACGACCTCGAGGCGATGGAGGACGCGCTGCGAGGTCGTGACGTCGCCGCGGTCATCATGGAGACGATCCCCGCCACCTTCGGCTTCCCGCTCCCGGAGCCGGGCTATCTCGAGACCGTGAAGTCGCTCTGCGAGAAGTACGACACGCTCTACATCGCCGACGAGGTGCAGACCGGCATGATGCGCACTGGTGAGCTCTGGGGGATCACCAAGCACGGCATCGCGCCCGACATCCTGGTCTCGGGCAAGGGGATCTCCGGGGGGATGTACCCCATCGCCGCCGTGCTGGTGAGCGAGCGCTGCGCCGGCTGGCTGCGTGAGGACGGCTTCGGCCACATCTCCACCTTCGGCGGCGCCGAGCTCGGCTGCATCGCGGCGCTCAAGGCGCTCGAGATCTGCAGCCGCGCAGAGACGAGGTCGATGGTCCACTACATCAGTGACTTCGTGGGTCGAGGGTTGCGCGAGATCCAGGCGACGTATCCGGACTGGTTCATCGGCATCCGGCAGAACGGCGTCGTCATGGGCCTCGAGTTCGCGCACCCCCAGGGCGCGAAGCTCGTGATGAAGCGGCTCTACGAGAATGGCGTCTGGGCCATCTTCTCGACCCTGGATCCTCGTGTGCTGCAGTTCAAGCCCGGCATCCTGCTCAAGCGTGAGGTGGCCGAGGAGCTGCTCGACCGCGTCGAGGTCGGCATCGCCAAGGCGCGCAACGACGTCCTCGCCGAAGCGGGGGGACGTCGATGAGCGACACGATCTTCGAGCTCCCGCTCGAGCCTGCAGGCGTGCCGCGCGGCCGGGCGATGATCGAGCGCGCCGACTGGGCCGCCCGCGCCTTCGCGACGTACGACTCCGCGACGGTGCAGCGCATCGTCGACGCCGCGGCTGCCGCCGGAGCATCTCGGGCGCAGGAGCTCGCCGAGTGGGCGGTCCGCGAGACCGGCTTCGGTGTCGCGTCGCACAAGGTGGTCAAGAACCTCGCGTGCTCCACGGGCATCGCAGCCGCCTACCGCGCGGCTGACTTCGTCGACCCCGTGGTCGACTCGACGGCCAGAATCGTGTCGGTGCCCAGACCGGCAGGGGTGGTGCTTGCGCTCACCCCGTCGACCAACCCGGTCGCTACGGTCTACTTCAAGATCCTGCTCGCGCTCCTGACCCGCAACGCCATCGTGATCAGCCCGCACCCCTACGCCAAGGCGGTGTGCGCCGAGGCCGCGCGCACGATGGCGGACGCGGCGATCGCCGCCGGTGCTCCCGACGGCTGCATCCAGGTCGTCGCCGAGCCGTCGATCCCGCTGGTCAACGCGCTCATGACCGACCCGCGCACCGACGTCATCGTCGCGACGGGTGGTTCACTGATGGTGCGTGCCGCCTATCGCAGCGGCAATCCCGCCATCGGTGTCGGCCCGGGCAACGTGCCGGTGCTGGTCGACGCGAGCGCCGACCTCGCGGCCGCGGCGAAGCGCATCGTGGAGAGCAAGGCGTTCGACAACTCGGTGCTGTGCACCAACGAGAGTGTGCTCATCGTCGAGGACCCGGTCGCCGACCGTCTCCTCGACCACATGCGCCGTGCCGGCGCCCACCTCCTCTCGGACGCCGACCGCGACAAGGTGCGCGACCTCGTCTTCCCGGACGGCCAGGTCGACACCCGGTGGATCGGCAAGGACGCCGGCGCGATCGCCCGGGCAGCAGGCGTGCGCGTGCCCGCGAGCACCTCCGTCCTGCTGGCACCGTTCGACCTCGTCGTGCCCGAGGAGCCGCTGGCGCACGAGAAGCTCTTCCCGGTGCTCGGGGTCGTCCGCGTGGCGTCGGCCGGGCGTGGGATCGACGCCGCGAATGCCGTGCTGCGCATCACGGGGGAGGGGCACTCGGCCGCCATCCACAGCACCGACGCCCGCACGATCATGGAGTTCTCGGCGGCCGTGCGCGTGCTGCGGGTGTCGGTCAACGTCGGCAACAGCCTGGGCAGCTCCGGACTCTCGACCAACCTCGCGCTGTCGATGACGATCGGAACCGGCTTCTTCGGGCGTTCCGCGGTGGGGGAGAACCTCGAGCCGAAGCACCTGGTCAACTGGACCCGGATCGCCTACAACAGCGACGTATCGGTGCCGATGGCCGACTTTGCCGGCGTCGCGCCGTGGAGCGCACCGGAGGGAGCCGTGCCCGCTTACCCCCGCGCGTCCAACGAGCCCGGCCCGGGCAGCGGCGGCGGTGCCGCGGCGACCGCGCGTCCGGACCTGGTCGAGGCGGCGTACCCAGGTGGTGAGCTCCGCGAGGAGATCCGCCGGCTGATCATCGACGAGCTCAATGCGATCGTGCGGGGCTGATCCGTGGCCGAGCTCCGCTCCTTCATCTTCCTCGACCGGCTGCAGCCGCAGACCATGTGCTACCTGGGTTCCACGGTCAAGGGTGCGCTGCCGCGTGCCGACGTCGCCGCGCTGATCATCGAGGTGGCCCCGGGCCTCGACATCGAGCCGCTGACCGACGTCGCCCTGAAGTACGCCGAGGTGCAGGCAGGGATCCTCGTGGTGGAGCGCCAGTACGGCTACCTCGAGATCCACGGACCGACCGGTCAGGTGAAGGCCGCCGGCGAGGCTGTGCTCGACGCGCTAGGAGCCGATCCGGACCAGGCCATCCGGCCCCAGGTGCTCGCGTCGCGGATCGTGACGATGCTCGACCGGCAGCACTCGTTCCTCATCAACCGCAACAAGATGGGCTCCATGGCCCTGCCGGGAGAGTCGCTGTTCGTCCTCGAGATGGCGCCCGCGTCGTACGCCATCCTGGCGACGAACGAGGCGGAGAAGGCAGCCTCGATCAAGGTCGTGGACTTCCGGATGATCGGTGCGACCGGGCGCGTCTACCTCTCCGGCAAGGAGGCCGACGTCCGTCAGGCGTCCGAGGTCGCCGAGGCAGCGCTGCAGGCGGTCCGATGAGCCTGCCTCCGGCCGAGTCAGACCTTCTTCGTCAGCTGGTGCGCGAGGTGCTCAGCGAGGTCGTGCCGCAGACGATGGCGTCCGCCGCCGTACCCCACGCGGCCTCGGTGCCCGCGACGCCGACGCGCGAGGTCGTGCGTATCGCGTCGGACGACGACCTGCAGTCCTTCGCACGACGGATCGCTCTGGCGAGCGACGCCGTGCGGGCCGCCGTCGTCTCCGGTGACACGACGTTCGGGCTCGTCCGCGAACCGTCGGACGCGACCGCTCCGGTCGCGACCCGCGAGAGCGTCGTACGGATCGACAGCGGCGCGGTGACCGAGCGCCACGTGCGTGCGGCCGCGAGCGCCGGCTCGTCGATCCACCTCGGCCGCAAGGCCGTCCTGACCCCGCTGGCGCGCGATCGCGCGCGAGCGGACGGCGTCGAGATCACGAAGGAGCGGTGATGCTGCGCGCACGGGTGATCGGCAATGTCTGGTCCAGCCGTCGGCTGGACGAGGTCCCTTCGGGGGCCTTCCTCGAGGTGGAGGTCGACGGCGGCACCCGCCTCGTCGCCTTCGACGTCCTCGGCACCGGGATCGGAGAGTCGGTCCTGGTCGCCACCGGATCGGTCGCGTCGGCGTGGTTCAAGGACCCGGCCGCACCACCGATCGACGCACTCATCATCGGCTCGATCGACGAGACAACGGGTTCCTGACCCGTACCTGTCCACCAGACCACAGCACGCCGCAACGTCCACGGTCCCCGTGGCGATCCAGGAGGAGTCAGTCATGTCGAACAACGCGATCGGTCTCATCGAGACCAAGGGCTACGTGGCCGCGCTCGCTGCCGCAGACGCGATGGTCAAGGCCGCCAACGTGGTCATCGTCAGCAAGGACACGGTCGGTGACGGCCTCGTGGCCATCACCGTCGTCGGTGACGTCGGAGCGGTCAAGGCCGCCACCGAGGCCGGTGCCGAGACCGCCGGTGCTGTCGGCGAGCTCGTGTCGGTGCATGTGATCCCGCGCCCGCACGTCGAGCTCGCAAAGCACTTCACCGTCTCGGGTGAGGCGTCGGCGTGACCTCGGTCCCGTTCGCGGGACCGGAGCTGCGCGTCTACCTGCTCGTCGAGGACCTGCAGCCGCAGTTTGCTGCCTACCTGGCGACACCGACCCGGGCGCGCGGCTACCCGCCGTACGCCGGGCAGCACGCCCTCATCGTCGAGGTCGCACCCGGCCTCGCGATCGAGCGCGTGACGCACCAGGCGCTCACGTCGGTCCCCGGCATCGAGCCCGGGATCCTGTTCGTCGAGCGGCAGTTCGGCGTTCTCGAGGTGCACTCGGAGTCGATGGTCGACGTGACGCGGGCGGGTGAGGCTATCCTCGCGGGGCTCGACGCGGAGGCCGCGGACCAGCTGGCACCGCGTGTGCTCTACCACGACGTGATCGAGGACGTCACGGACCAGCACGCGGTCATCATCAACCGCAACCGGCAGGCGTCGATGCTGCTGCCGGGGCAGGCGCTCCTCGTCTATGAGATGACTCCCGCCCTGTTCGCCGCGGTCGCTGCGAACGAAGCGGAGAAGGCTGCCCCGGAGAACACGCTGGTCGACGTGCAGATGATCGGCGCAGCCGGACGCGTCTACATCGCGGGGACACCGGACGGGGTCACTCGTGCGCGCACGGCGATCACGCGGGCGCTCCAGGCGATCGTCGGGCGCACGCACTAGGTCCGAGCACGGAGAGAACACCGAGAGAGGAGCACGTGTGAGCCAGGACCTCGACACCGAGCACCTGCTGGTGTTCGCCGAGAAGGCCGCTGTCGAGCACGGCATGCCCGACGCCGCGATCACGCTGCTCAACGTGTCCGAGAACGCGACCTACCGGCTCGACTCGTCCGACGGACGACGCGTCGTGCTGCGCGTGCACCGCACGGGCTACCACACGCGCGAGGCCATCCTGAGCGAGCTCGCGTGGGTCCGCTCGCTCCGCGACGAGCACGTGGTGAGCACCGCTCCGGTCGTGCCGACACGGGACGGTCGCGAGGTCGTGGCTGTGCGGCACCCCGGTGGCGAGGAGCGCTTCGTCGTCGCCTTCGAGTGGATGGACGGCGTCCACCCGCCGGAGGACCGGCTGGTCGACGACTTCGCGCAGCTCGGCGCGATCACGGCCCGGCTGCACGGTCATGCGAAGACGTGGCAGAAACCGACCGGATTCACCCGGTTCACTTGGGACTTCGACACATCGCTCGGCGCCCGTGGTCACTGGGGGAGGTGGCAGGACGGTCTGGGAGTCGGACGACAGGTGCTCGACGTCCTCGGACCATGCTCCGACCTGCTCCGGCGGCGCCTCGAGGCCTTCGGCCGTGGTCCGGACCGCTTCGGACTGGTGCACGCCGACATGCGTCTCGCCAACCTGCTCGTCGATGGACCCCACGTCGGCGTCATCGACTTCGATGACTGCGGGTTCAGCTGGTACCTCTACGACCTCGGCTCGTCGCTGTCGATCATCGAGCACCTGCCCGTCGTCCCCGAGCTGATCGACTCGTGGGTCACCGGCTACCGCACCGTCGCGCCGCTGAGCCCGGCAGAGGTCGACGAGCTGCCGACGTTCGTCATGCTCCGGCGGCTGCTGCTCGTAGCCTGGATCGGCTCGCACAGCGCAGTGCCGGAGGCGCAGGCGCTCGGCGCCGAGTTCACCGCCGTGTCGTGCGACCTTGCCGAGAACTACCTGTCCGCGTTCGGCTGACCCACCCGGAGGATCCATGTTCAGCTCCATCGCCGGCCGTTCCGTCCTTGTCACGGGCGGGACGAAGGGCATCGGTAAGGGCATCGCGCGTGTGTTCGCCGTGGCGGGCGCGCACGTCGTCATCACCGGACGCGACGAAGGCTCGGCCGTCGCCGCCGCGAGCGAGCTCACCGCTCTGGGTGGAGGCACGGTGACCTACGTGCTCGGAGACGTCGCGAGCGCCGACTCGTGCCGAGACATGGTGGCCGTTGCGGTCGGGCGCAATGGCGGGCTCGACGTGCTGTGCGCCAACGCCGGCATCTTCCCCGACTCCCCGCTGACCACCATGACCGAGGCCGACATGGACCTCGTGTACTCCACCAACGTCAAGGGCACGATGCTGTCGGTGCAGGCGGCGATCGAGGCGCTCACCGCATCAGGACACGGGCGGATCATTCTCACCTCCTCCATCACCGGTCCCATCACCGGATATCCGGGCTGGTCGCACTACGGCGCCAGCAAGGCTGCCCAGCTCGGCTTCATGCGCACCGCCTCGATCGAGCTCGCATCGCGCGGCATCACGGTCAACGCCGTGCTGCCCGGCAACATCGCGACAGAGGGTCTGGCCGACCTCGGCGCCGACTACCGAGCCTCGATGGAGGCCTCGATCCCCATGAAGCGGCTCGGGGCGGTCGACGACATCGGCCACGCCGCGCTCTTCTTCGCCACCGACGAGGCGGCCTACGTCACAGGGCAGGCGCTCGTGGTCGACGGGGGACAGGTGCTGCCCGAGTCGCTCGCGGCGCTCGACGCTGCCGGCTGACGGGTCGGGACCTACAGTGACCGCATCGAGCACGAGGGGGCACGGGATGGGTGATGACGAGGTCGCACTCGGTCCGACGGCCGACGACACCCGTCGTCGCCTTGAGACCATGCTGCGCGACGGGTCGCTGCGCCCGGGCCAGCGTCTGGGTGCCGAACGCGATCTCGCCGTGCGGCTCGGTGTCAGCCGCTCGACGCTGCGGCACGCGCTCGGAGCGCTGGAGGTCGACGGGCTCGTGCGACGCGTCCCCGGTCGCGGTGGGGGCACCTTCGTCCAGCACGGCAAGTTCGACCGTGACCTCTCGCGCATCGTCGGTGTCCCGGCGCTGCTGCGCGACCAGGGCTTCACGGCCGGCTCGCGCATCGTGAGCATGTCGGTCGTCCCGGCCGGCCAGGAGGCGGCGACCGCGCTCGCCATCGAGCCGGGCAGCTTCGTCGTGGACCTCGTGCGCATCCGGCTCGCCGACGGCACACCCATCTCGCTCGAGCATGCCCAGCTGCCCGCTGACCGCGTGCCGGGTCTCCCCGAGCGCGAGCTGTCCGGGTCGCTGTATGAGCTGCTGGAGCGGGAGTACGACCTGCGACCCCACGAGGCGGTCGAGCGTATCGAGGTGGCCTCGGCCTCGCGTGAGGTCGCGTCAATCCTCGGAGTACGACCAGGGGACGCCATGCTGTCGGTTACCCGCACGACCGTCGACGCCGACGACGTGCCGTTCGAGTTCTCGCACGATCTGTTCGTCGCCGACCGCACCCGCATCGTCGTGAAGTCACCAGGTGCACGCGACTCCTCGGGCCGAAGCCGTATCGGCGGACGGGTGCTCGAGCTGCGCCACCGCGGCGCCTGACCAGGAGACGTCCGCGCTCAGCGGAGCACCGTTCGCTACCGTCGACGTGACCCACACCTATCGCTTCGCGGGCTCCAGCTCGTGGACCCTCTGCAGGGTCAGCGCGAGCCGAGGGCATGTGTTGACCGCGCGCTTCGCATGGTGACGCTCGGTGCCGTGCACCGGCGTCGGGTCGATGATGGGATAGCCCCACTCGTCGAGGATGATCCGCTCGGGCAGCAGCTGGGCGCAGGTGCCGAAGCCGTCGCACGCGATGCGGTCGATCGTCACCAGGTAGCCGCTCATCGCCACTCCTCACCGGGACGGGACACGGGCAGCGACACGGTCGACGCGGGGACGGGCAGCACCGACGTACGACGGCTCGCCGTGCAGCGACCACGCAAGTGCGAGCGCACCTCGTCGGCGAAGACCTGCAACGCGGTGCCGGCGAACCGCACGGCGCCGTCAGGGTGACGGCACGCGCCACGGCCGGGGATGACTCCGAGGCGACGTTCGAGGTTGGCGAGGCCGGTCGCGTTGAAACGCCCGGCGGCCAGCATGTCCATGTCGGTGGCGACGGCGGCGAGACCGAAGCGGCAGGGGCCGCACTGGCCAGCGCCTTGACCGGCCATCCACCGGACGACGCGCGCTGTCTCCGCGAGCCCGCAGGCGTCGTCCGGGAGCACCGCGAGGACACCAGCACCGGGGACACCCCCCGAGGGGCGCAGGCCGTCGACGGACCAGGGCGAGTCGAGCACGTCGCCGGCCGCGACCCAGGCCCCGCCGTAGCCACCGGTGACGAGGCCGTGGACCGAGCCCGACGTGCCACCGGCAAGGCCGAGGATGTGACGCACGCTGCTTCCGGTCGGAACCTCGAGCACGCACGGCTGACCGACGGCACCCGAGACCGAGATGAGCGTCGTGCCGGGCGCGGTGGAGACACCCACCTCACGGAACCAGTCCGCTCCGTGCCGGGCGATGAGTGCGATGTGTGCGTAGGTCTCGGCGTTCGACAGGAGGGTCGGGCGACGGCGTACGCCGGACTCGAAGACGCGCGGCGGCACCGTCATCGGCAACGCGACCCCCTCACCGAGGAAGTGCGCTAACGCGCTCTCCTCGCTGGCGACGTAGCGGCCCGGCGCGTCGACGACACGGAGCTCGACGCTGTCCAGTCCGCGGCTGCGCCGCTGCTCGGCGGCGCGCTCGAGGATCGAGAGAGTACGGCTGCCGCGGTGCGCGGCCACATGCACGACGGAGGCTCCCACCGCCTCGGCCGCGAGGACAGCACCGTCGAGGATCAGGTGCGGGTTGTGCTGGGCCAGCACCGCGTCCTTGCTCGCTGCGGGTTCGCCCTCCATCGCGTTGACGACGACGAACGGGTCCTTGCGCGACGTACGCGCTGCCGTCACGACGGCGTGCATCTTGCGTCCGGTGGGGAACCAGCCGCCACCGCGACCGGCGAGACCGGAGCGGTCGACCTCGTCGACGAGCGCCCCGGCGTGACCACGCTTGGTGCGGAGCTGGGCGGGCGGCGCCCCGAACATCGTGAGATGCCGACCGAGGTCAGTGCCGACGGCCTCGCCGAGTAGACGCGGCGCTCCGATGGCAGGGGCTGACGTTCGTGACGGTGCAGGACTTCGCTTCACGTGCGCAGCTCCATCCGAGTGGGCACCGAGACGACCGGGTCGTCCTGACGGTGCGGAGTCATGAACCGGGCGACGACGGCCGCGGCGACGAAGCCGACCATCATCCCGGCGACGATGCGGGTGAGCAGCTTGTCGGTGCCGACACCGAGCGAGTGCACGACAGCGACGGCCCACATCGCATAGGCAGTCCAGTGGATGCCCTTCCACAGCCGTGGCGGGATCCGACGTCGCAGCAGGCTCGTGACGATGACGGACGCCATCAGGTCGAAGGCGACGGTGCCGAGCCCCACCCACAGCGTCCTGTAGCTCGTCTGGAACGGGATCACGACGTCGAGCCAGCTGATCGGGACATAGCT
Organism: Candidatus Nanopelagicales bacterium; assembly: GCA_031360335.1. Lineage (GTDB taxonomy): Bacteria > Actinomycetota > Actinomycetes > S36-B12 > CAIYMF01 > Longivirga. Next base: position 3,337 of record JANMBJ010000138.1, on the reverse strand, counting down.
GTCGACGACGGTCGTCCCGATGTGGACACCGAGGAACACCACCGACAACAACGAGATGTTGCGGTGCAGGAGGGTGATCACCGACTCGGGCCAACGCGTGCTCGCCCAGCCCTTGGTGGTCGCGATGCCCATGACCGTGACGATCGTGAAGAGCACGAGAGAGACCTCGCCGGTGGCCCGGGTCGCCAACCAGAGGGGATTCACGCGGACGCGCCTTCATGCTCGGGCAGGGGCCAGGACCCGAGCCTGATCACGGTGCCGTCAGTGCTGACGAGCCGGCACGGAAGAGAGGTCGCCTCGAGCCACGCGACGGCGCGGTCTCCGAGGACCAGCGCTGCGGTGCTGGCCGTGTTGGCGGTGACGCAGTCGCCCGCGGCGACGCTGACGGTCCGCCAGACCGGAGTGACGGGACGCCACGTGATCGGGTCGATGACGTGGGCGACGGTGCTGCCGTCCGCAGTCACTCTGGTGCGGACGGTGGTGCTCGATGTCGCGAGGCCCCCGCCGGCGAGGCTGATCGTCTGTGCGACCGGGTTTGTGCTGTCAGTGCCCTCGCGGTGATCGTCGGTGACCAGTACGGGCCAGCCGTCCTCGGGTAGCGGGCCGGCTATCGCGATATCGCCGGAGAGCGAGACGAGCACGCCGAGCCCGCTGGCGTCGGCGGCCAGCACTGCAGCGCGATCGGCGGCCCAGGCCTTGGCTGTCGCGCCGAGATCGAGGCGCACACCGCTCGGCATCTGCACGACGGCCCCGTCGACCACGTCGGTGATGACGACGTCGCGGTAGGTCCCGGCTCGCGTGACCGTGGGGGCGGCGGACGCGGCGCTGAGGGTCACGGCCCCGACCGTGGGGTCGACGACACCGCGGGTGCGCTCGGCTGCGTCGATGGCGATGTGCAACGCCTCGGCGAGCACCGGTCCGACGCGGGTCGCAATGCCCGACGACGCATTGAGCGCCACGATCTCGCTGTCGTCACGGTAGGTGCTGGCGGCCAGGTCGACGAGGGCCACCCACGACCGCACGGCGTCGAGCGCAGCCTGGTGCGAGCCATCACCGGAGGTGGCCAGGGTGGCGGTGCCACCCCACAGGTCGAACGACGTGATCACTGACGCCGAGGACATGTCAGGACCCGCCCGACGGGGTTCCGCCGCCGCCCGAGTTCTGCGCCGGCGGTGCCGGCGGGGGAGTCCAGACCGTCTTCTTCGTCGTCGGGGTGGGCTTCGGGGCCGCGACCACGGTGGCCTTCGTCGTCGGGGTCGTCGGGGTCGTCGGGGTCGTCGGGGTCGTCGGGGTCGTCGGGGTCGTGGTGGTCTTCGTGGTCGTCGCTGTCGCCGAGTGCGACGTCGTCGGCGCGACTGTCCGCGAGACTGCCGGCTCGACCGTCGTCGCTGGGGTGGTGGGCATCGTTGCCGTGGTGCTCGCCGCGGCCTTGGTGCTCGGGTGCGTGGCGGCCAAGCCGACGGCGAGTCCCATCGCTCCGGCGGTGCCCAGCACCGCAGTGCCAGCCGTCAGGACGGTGACGCGCGTGAGCAGCGCGTCACGGTGGTGGGACGTCCACGTTCGAGGGTTCACTGTCAGCTCCGGTCGCTCGAGGATGCCCGGCAAGGAGTGCGGAAGCGCTGGCTCGTCGCTGTCACGATCCGCCGGACGTGGTCACTGCCTTGGCGGCGGTGGTCGTGGCGGCCTTCGTCGCAGTGGCTGCCGCAGCCGTCGTCGAAGCAGTGCTGGTCCGTGTCGCGGCGGTCGTCGCGGCGACGGCGACCGGCGTCGTGGCCGTGGTCGTGGATGCGGTCGTCGAGGAGGCGAGCACGGTGCCGGTGGCTGCGGCGAGGCCGTAGGAGACGCCGGCGGTGGCGATCAGCGCCGCTGCACCGGAGAAGGCGGTGGCCCGGGAGATCCGGGTGAGCAGCTCGTCGCGGCGGCGGGGGGTCCACGGCTCGTTCATGGTGGGTCTCCGATCGGGTCATCGTGCTCGGCGGTTCCGGTGGGGGCGGGACCGAGGTCCGACATCGGTGAGAGTCGCAGGCCGCGATGTCGGATCCGTGAGGTCGACCTGTGCCCACCATGAGAATCGGGTGGCGGACGGCCCGCAGACATCCAAGGTCTGTCCTGCCGGCTCACGGGACGCTCGCGCAGGAGTCGCACCGCCAGTCCGAGCCGCTATCACCGCAGGTGGGGGGTCTGCACGCGTTTCCACGCACGGTGACGTGGGAGACATGTGACGCGTCAAGCACTCCTGAACGCGCCTCAACGCGCCGGCTCTTCCTAGGTTGGAAGCAGCACCAACGAGCCCTGGGGGGCGGACATGAGGACAGCGACGCTGAGCATGGGTCGGTTGACGGCCGTGACGGCACCGAGCGCCGAGAGCACCTGGACGTGCGCCAACCTGGACAAGGCCCCCGACGACGTGGCGTCGATGTTCGACGGAGTCGCGGATCGCTATGACGTCGCGAACGAGGTGCTGGCACTCGGGCAGACCCGGGTGTGGCGCAAGGCGCTCGTCGACGCGGTGTCCCCGTTGCGGGGCGAGGTCATCCTCGACGTGGCTGCCGGAACCGGGACGTCGAGCGTGCCGATGGTCGAGCGTGGCGCGACCGTGATCCCGTGCGACTTCTCGCCGGGGATGCTCCTCGTCGGACACGTCCGTCGACCCGAGCTGCCCTTCACCGCAGGCGATGCGCTGCATCTCCCCTTCGGCGATGGTGTCTTCGACGCGGCGACGATCTCGTTCGGCCTCCGCAACGTGGTCGACCCCACCAGCGCCCTCGCGGAGCTGCACCGTGTCGTGCGGCCTGGCGGCCGGCTCGTGATCTGCGAGTTCAGCCACCCGCGTCGTCGTCTGCTCCGCAAGCTCTACTCCGAATACCTGATGGGGACGATCCCGCCCGTGGCTCGCGCCGTGGCGAGCAACCCTGATGCCTACGTCTACCTCGCCGAGTCGATCGCTGCCTGGCCCGACCAGGCCACGCTGGCCGAGCGCATCCGCGATGCCGGCTGGTCGGGCGTCGAATGGATGAACATCCACGGCGGGATCGTCGCGCTGCACCGCGCGCGCCGCGCCTGAGCACACGGCATACGGCACGCCATGATGGTGACGACCCGGAGGTGGCCGTGACCCACGACGACGCACCGACCGACGGTGTTCCCGACGCAGCTGCGTCGATCCGCAACTGGGCGGGCAACGTGGCCTTCACGGCCTGCCGCCTTCGCCGACCCACCTCGGTCGCCGAGCTGCAAGGCATCGTCGCGAGCGCGTCGCGGATCAAGGCCCTCGGCAGCGGTCACTCGTTCTCGACTGTCGCCGACAGCGTCGGAGAGCTCGTCACGGTCGCTGACC
>JANMBJ010000131.1:0-2569 GCA_031360335.1 Candidatus Nanopelagicales bacterium | reverse complement strand
CTCGCCGACGACGGGACGCCCGAGGGACTTCATCTTCGCCTGGGCGTCCACCTTCTCCGGCGCTGCCAGGGTGAACGGGGTGAGAGCCCACAGGCCGGGGGACATCTTGACGTGGCCCCACGTCGTGACGCCGATCCGCCCGCCGGGACGCAGGACACGGCGTGCCTCCGCGATCGCCTCGGGTGTGGTGGCCCACAGGCCACGGAAGCTGGTCACGACGTCGAAGGAAGCGTCGTCCCACGGCAACGCGGCCATGTCGCCCACCCGGACGTCGCCGTCGGGCACCCGGTCCGCCGCGATCGCGACGAGCCGCGGCGACGCGTCGATGCCCGCGACGTCGGCCCCACCCGCGCGGGCCAGCTCCAGGGCGAGCCCCGAGCCGCATGCGACGTCGAGGAGCCGGTCGCCCTTGCGGACGTCGAGCGCCCGGTGCACGGAGAGGTACTCGCGGCAGGCGGCCGGTTCGAGCAGCGTGGCGAACTCGACGGCGCGACGCCCCCAGCCCGCGTCGACGGTGTGCCACTGGTGAGTCATGGGAACCCTCAGATCAGACCGTGCCCGGCGGCGTACGCAGCAGCAGCGGCGCGCGACCCGAGGCCCAGAGCGGAGTAGATGTTGGCGATGTGACGGTGCACGGTGTGCTCGCTGAGATGCAGATCGCGGGCGATCTCGCCGTTGGTAAGCCCGGTCGCGAGCAGGCGGAGCACCTCGGTCTGCCGCTCGGTGAGGGGGCCGTCGGACGTCCTGCCATGCAGCGGCGCGAGTATCGCCGCGGCGGCGCGTTCATGGTCGGCTGCCTGCGCGTCACCGGTGCGGCGCAGCGCCGCTGCGAGCTGCAGCCGGGCGTCGGCCTCGTCGAAGGCAAGCCCGGCGAGGTGGAAGCGGCGTACGGCGTCCTGCCACCTCTCGACCGCGGCAGCGTCATCGGCGAGGCGTGCCTCCGCGGCGTCGGCGTACGCCGAGAGTGCCACCGTGCCCACGCGGTCGGCGATGCTGCGCAGCTCGGCGGCGGCTTGTCGTGCCTCCCCGACGTTGCCCGACGCGATCCCTGCCGCGACCGCGACGTCGAGAGCTCCGACGCGCTCCAGCAGCTCGTCGGCACGCATGGATCGCAGGAGCTCCGCGATGGTGGACCAGGCGCGGGCGGCATCCCCCTGGTCGAGCCGCAGGCGCGTGAGGCTCGTCACCGCGGCGGGCAGGTAGCCGGCCTGGCCGAGCAGATCCTCCGCCTCAGCCAGCCGGCCCTGCCGTCGCCGTACCTCGCCGAGCTGCGCGACGGCGTCGAGTCGGCTCATCCGTTGCGACCGCTCCACCCGGGCCAGCACGTCGACGAGCGTCGACTCGGCGCCGACGGAGTCGCCGCTTGCGAGCTGGACAGTCGCGTACTGGGTGCGGCAGACCGCGAACAGCGGTGCCAGCTCGTGGCGAGCGCAGATGTCCTGGACTCGTGCGCACCAGTCGCTGGCGCGCCCGAGGTCGTGTGTCTCCTGGCAGGCGCTGATCAGCCAGCAGCAGATCTTGCCCATCCACATCAGGCTCTCGACGTCGCCGGCCGTGGCTCCGGCTGCGGCCGCGTCCAGCGACGCCATGCCCGAGGCGACATCGCCGGTGCGCACCTGTGCGAGCCCCGACAGCGCCTGGCCGACGATCTCGAGGTCACCGTCCCTGTTCGCCCGTCCGACTGCCAGGGCACGGCTCGCGGCCTCGAGCGCGGCCGCCGCATCGTGGTCGATGTTGAGCGCGACCTCGGCCTGCCGCACGGCCAGCCACCCGGCCTCGGGCACGTCGGTGGCACCGTCGAGGAGGTCGGCGGCCCGGGCGAGCCACCCGCGCCCGACAGCGACGCCCCTGCCGAACAGCATGCAGTCGTAGCCGAGAGAGGCGGCCGCCCGGGCGGCATCCCTGTCGTTGCCCGCAGCGCGATGGCTGCGGTACGCGGCCTCCCGCGCCTCCAGGCAGGTCTCCGCGTCGTCGAGCCACCACGCGGCCTGAGCCAGGCCGTCGTATGCCGTGGGGTCCGACGTCGTGCCGGCCAGCACCGTGAACCGCTCCCCAGCCTCGACCCAGCGACCGGCCGCGAGCGCGGCCTCGGCATGCTCGCGGCCGTCGGAGGTCGTCACCGGGCTAGCGTGTCGGTCCAGCGTGATCACGGCAACAGTCAGACGCCGGCACCGGCGGCTAGGGCGCGGACGTCGGCGGTGGTAAGCGCGTTGCCAGCGATGCCCCAATCACCGCTCTGCACCTCACGGATCACGCACCACGTGACGGGCCGCATGTTCTCTCCCTCGATACTCACCAAGGCGTCGGTGAGCGTGGTGATGATCTGGTTCTTCTGCTCGGGGGTGAACACGTCCTTGATGACATTGACCTCGATGAGCGGCATCCGGTCCTCCTGTGCTGGTAGCGGCCTCTCTGGCCGCGTCGTCAGTCTTGGAGTTCAGTCGCTGCGCCCGCATCGACAGCACGGGCCAAACTTGAAGGACCGGCCTATGGCCCGGTCGGGCCACGCGAGGTGCTTGATGGAGTACGCGTTGATTGGTGACGGTGGGGCCTCGGCTTCGCACCGGTT
>JANMBJ010000101.1:0-7820 GCA_031360335.1 Candidatus Nanopelagicales bacterium | reverse complement strand
GCCATCTTGGTCTCGGCGATCTCGCGGACCTGGGCCTTGGTGATCGAGGCGACCTTCGTGGTGCGCGGGTTCGCGGCACCCTTGTCGACGCCGGCAGCCTTGAGGATGAGCCTCGCAGCGGGCGGGGTCTTGAGGATGAACGTGAACGAGCGGTCCTCATAGACCGTGATCTCGACCGGGACGACCTGGCCACGCTGTGACTCGGTCGCGGCGTTGTAGGCCTTGCAGAACTCCATGATGTTGACACCGTGCTGACCCAGCGCGGGGCCGACCGGCGGCGCGGGGTTGGCGGCGCCGGCCTGGATCTGGAGCTTGATCAGGCCTGCGACCTTCTTCTTGGGAGGCATTCTGGTCCTTGCGTCGGTGGTGGTGCGCGCTCCGCCGCCCGGGGGCGGCGACGTACGCCTTAGCTGCGGAAAGAACTAGTTCTTCTGGATCTGGTTGAAGCCGAGCTCGACCGGAGTCTCGCGGCCGAAGATCTCGACAAGTCCGGTGACCTTCTGGCCGTCCACGTTGATCTCGGAGACCGTGGCGTGGAGGGTGGCGAAGGGACCATCGATGACGGTGACGGAGTCACCGATCGAGAAGTCGACGACGGTGACCTCACCGGCAGGAGTCGAAGCGCCGGGCTTCTTCTCCGGGACCGGGGCGAGGATCGAGACGACCTCGTCCAGGCTCAGCGGTGCGGGCTGGTGCCCGTGACCGACGAAGCCGGTGACACCCGGCGTGTGCCGGACCGTGCCCCAGGAGGCATCCGTGAGGTCCATTCGGACCAGGACGTAACCTGGGAACTTGTTGCGCCGCACCAGCTTGCGCTGGCCGTTCTTGATCTCCGTCACCTCTTCCATGGGGACCTCGACCTGGAAGATGAGGTCTTCCATGTTGAGGGAGCCGATACGGCTCTCGAGGTTGGTCTTGACCTTGTTCTCATAGCCGGCGTAGGAGTGCACGACGTACCAGTCACCGAGCTCGGTGCGCATCCGCTCGCGGAAGGCCTCGACCGGGTCGAGGTCATCGTCGGTGGCATCGACGTCGACATCGCCATCGACCGGGGCGGCCTCGGCCTCAGCCGCGGGCTCGTCCGTGTCGGCGGCGTCGGCCGCGTCGTCGACGGTGGCGTCGGCCGCGTCGTCGTCGACGGCGTCAGCGGTCGCCTCGGACTCGACAGCTTCGGACTCGACAGCCTCGGACGCCACGGCTTCGACGGCCTCGGTGTCGTCGGTCTCGGGCTCCTGCGCCTCGACGGCGTCGGTCGCGTACGTGTCGGACACGGTGCTCCTCGGTCTGGGTGGTGCGGTCGAACGGGTGGACGTGCGGCGCGGCTCCGTCAGGAGCCGAACACCTTCAGCACACCCTTGGCGAAGATCAGGTCCAGGACGGCCACGATGGTCGCGACGACGGTCACGAACACGATCACGACCCAGGTGTAGGTGATGAGCTCCTTGCGCGTCGGCCAGACGACCTTGCGCAGCTCAGCGATCACCTGGCGGTAGAACAAGGCGAGCCGGGCTCCGAGGCCCGGACGCTCGTCCGTCCCGTTGCCCCGCGGGCGGTCGCGGTCGGGCACCTCGGTGCCGACGATGTCGCTCACGCGTCCTCGCTCACTTCGGCGTCGCCCGGGGGCGATGCGTCGACCGGTCGACCGGGTGGTCGACCGGGTGGTGCCGGACCCCGGTCCGAGGACCGGGCTGCGCAGGGCCGGAGGGACTTGAACCCCCAACCGCCGGTTTTGGAGACCGGTGCTCTACCAGTTGAGCTACGACCCTTCGGGGCGTTCCTCCACGGTCGCGGTGCCCGACGTGCGGGCATGCTTGCGCAGGGGTGGACGTCCACCAGGAGGCCCGAGCATACGGGACGCAGCGGCCCGGCCCAAACCCACAGCACGGCACTCGGACGGTGGTGCCGATGCAACCCGCGCGACTCGAGCAACGGCCCATGCGAGAGGATGGAGACATGACTGAGCAGGCGCCCGCGACCGCGCTCCATGGCCGCGTCTCCCACCGCATCGGGTCCATCGCGGAGTCGGCCACCCTGGCCGTCGACGCTAAGGCCAAGGCTCTCAAGGCCGCCGGGAGGCCCGTGATCGGGTTCGGCGCCGGGGAGCCCGATTTTGCGACCCCCGACTACATCGTGGAGGCCGCCGTCGCCGCCTGTCGCGACCCGAAGTGGCATCGCTATACCCCGGCCGGCGGCCTCCCTGAGCTCAAGGAGGCGATCGCAGCCAAGACCCTGCGCGACTCCGGCTATGCCGTGTCGGCCGCCCAGGTGCTCGTGACCAACGGCGGCAAGCAGGCGCTCTACAACACCTTCGCAGCCCTGCTCGACCCGGGCGACGAGGCGCTGCTGCCGGCGCCGTACTGGACGACCTATCCGGAGTCGATCCGGCTGGCCGGCGGGATCCCGGTCGAGATCGCGACGGACGAGACGACCGGCTACCGCGTCTCGATCGACCAGCTCGAGGCCGCGCTCACCCCGAGGACCAAGCTCCTCGTCTTCGTGTCGCCGTCCAACCCGACCGGTGCGGTCTACTCCCCGGCCGACGTCGCGGCGATCGGCCGCTGGGCGCTCGAGAAGGGGATCTGGGTCGTCACCGACGAGATCTACGAGCACCTCGTCTACGGCGATGCACAGTTCGCCTCGATGCCCACCCTCGTCCCCGAGATGGCTGACCGCTGTGTCGTGGTCAACGGCGTGGCCAAGACCTACGCCATGACCGGGTGGCGCGTGGGATGGCTGATCGGCCCCAAGGACGTCGTCACGGCCACGACCAACCTCCAGTCGCACGCGACCTCGAACGTCGCGAACGTCTCACAGGTCGCGGCCCTGGCGGCCGTGTCAGGCGACCTCACGGCGGTCGCGGCGATGCGCTCGGCGTTCGACCGTCGACGCACGACGATCACCGGGCTGCTCGACGCGATCGATGGCGTCACCTGTCCACTGCCGGAGGGCGCGTTCTATGTCTACCCGTCGGTGAAGGGCGTGCTCGGACGCACGATCCGCGGACAGGTGCCGACCTCGTCCGCCGAGCTCGCGGCCCTGATCCTCGACGAGGTGGAGGTGGCGGTCGTACCGGGCGAGGCGTTCGGGACCCCGGGCTACCTGCGCCTGTCCTACGCCCTCGGCGACGACGACCTGGCTGAGGGTGCGACCCGCATCGCGAACCTGCTGGGCGAGGCGACCTGAGCAAGGTCTGACCACGACGAAGGACCCATCCCTGGGGACCGGACCTTCGTCGTGAGAGCCGGAAGGACTAGCCGAGGAGCTTGGCCTTCGCAGCGGCGAACTCGGCGTCGTCGAGGATGCCGGCGTTCTTGAGCTCGGCCAGCTTCTGGAGCTCGGCAACGACGTCGACGCCTCCCGCGGGAGCGGGTGCCGACGCCGCGGGGGGCGCCTGCTGAGCCGCGAGCTGCGCCTGCAGCGCTGCGATTTCTTGGGCCTGCTGCGCTGCTGCCTGCTGAGCCGCCTGGGCGGCGAGCGCCTCCTGCACTGCCGCGTCGACCTGAGCCTGCTGCTGCTCGGCCGCGTACTGGACGTCGGCCGCCTGGCCCTGCGCAGAAGCCTGCTGCTTGCCGGCCTGGCGGCGGGCCACGTTGCCGCTCACGGCGGTGGCGGTTCCTGCGACCACCGCAGTACGAGCAGCCATTCCCACGAGTCCGGGTCGTCCCATGCGTCGCATGTCATGCCTTCCTGAGAGTTCTTCTTTGGTCCGGCGGGGGCCGGTCGTCGCGGCGGCGCCGCGTGCGGGGTCAGGCGTTTGCGGAGTCCAGGACGGCCTGGACGTCCTCAGCGGCGATGCGCTCGAAGGCGACGAGGGTTCCACCGTTGTTGCGGATGGCCTGGCCGGCACGGATGAGCCAGGTGTTCTCCCAGGCGATCATCGCGATGGCCGAGCTGTTGGGCATCGACTCGATGGCAGCAGCGGCGTCGTCCTCGGACAGGAGACCCGGGATGTCGCCCTTCACGGCGATCAGGTCCGGGATGCCGTCACCATCGACGTCCGTGACCTCGAAGAGGGTGGTCTCACCGTTCTCGTCCTTGTTGACGAGCACGATGTCGAGCACTCGGACGATGCCCTGTGCGACGAGGTCGGCGATGGCGCCGGCGACCGATCCGTCGAACTTCGGCTCGTCGAACGCGATCACGGCAACGTCGACCGGGCCGACAGGGCGTACGACGTCTGACATAGGTCCTCCAGAGAGCGCCCGCCCCCTGCGGACGGCGCGACAGAGCCGAACCTAGCGCCCAGTCACACGGCTGGTCACGACGATCCTGAGGTTGCCTCGAGAGTGCAGCCCACGAGGGTCGGTTCGGCCTCGAGCTCGATTCCGAAGTCAGCGCTCACCCGATCGCGGACCGTCCTGGCCAGCTCCAGGACATCCGCTGCCGACGCTCCTCCACGGTTGGTCAGCGCCAGGGTGTGCTTGGCCGAGACCGCGGCGAGACCGGATTCGGAGGTCTGCCCGCGAACGATGCCCGAGTGCTCGATGAGCCAGGCCGCGCTTGTCTTGACCCGATCGTCGCCCGTGTCGTAGCGGGGAGCCTCCGCGGGCAGCAGGGCTGCGACCTCAGGTGTGAGGATCGGGTTGGTGAAGAAGGACCCGACGCTCCAGGTGTCGTGGTCCGCGTCATCGAGCACCATGCCCTTGGCGGCGCGGAGCGCCAGGACGGCCGCGCGGACCTCGTCAAGACCGGCTCGACCCTGCTCCGGAACGTCGAGCCGTCGGGCGAGCTCGCCATAGCGGAGCGGGCCGGAGATGGGCGAGAGCCGCAGCTGCAGCGTCACGTCAAGGATGAGGTAGCGATCGGGCTGTCGCTTGAACCGGCTGGTCCGGTAGGCGAATCCACAGTCAGCGTGCGCGAAGGTGCGCTGGACGCCGTCGACTCGGTCCCAGGTACGCACCCGGGCCACGACGTCGGCGATCTCCTGACCGTAGGCACCGACGTTCTGGATCGGCGTCGCTCCCACCGACCCGGGAATCCCGGACAGCGCCTCGATGCCCGCCCATCGCTCCGTCACGGCGCGCGCGACGAGCGCGTCCCAGGGCTCCCCCGCTGCGGCCGTCACCCACGCTCCGCCGCACGAGTCGGCCTCGGTGGTCACGCCACTGGTCCGCACCAGCACGACCGTGCCGGGATAGCCGCCGTCGCCGACCACGAGGTTGCTGCACCAGCGACAACGAGGGCTGGGATGCCGGCCGCGTCTGCTGCTCGGACTGCCTCCACGAGCGTCGCCTCGTCATCGGCGAGCACGACCTCGCCGGCCGGCCCTCCGATGCGGAGCGTCGTGAGGTCGGCGAGCGTCGGGATCGCGGTCACGACGTGCAGCCTAGATGTCGTTGCGCTCAGCCCAGCCGGACGACTGCCTGGGCCTTGCCGAGCACGGTGGAGCCGGCGAACGTCGCGGTGAGGTCCACGCGCACGGTGCCGTCGTCACGCTTCTCCGCCACCTTCCCGGAGATCTCCAGGGTGGCTCCGGCGTCGTCATCCGGCACGACGACCGGGCGGGTGAACCGGACGCCGTACTCAAGGAGTGCGCCAGGGTCACCGACCCAGTCGGTCACGACGCGGCCGGCGGTCGCCATGGTGAGCATGCCGTGGGCGATGACGTCGGGGAGACCGACAGCCTGGGCGAAGCGTTGGTTCCAGTGGATCGGGTTGAAGTCGCCGGAGGCACCGGCGTACCACACCAGGTTGACGCGCTGCAGGTCGACGGACAGGGAGGGAAGCTCGGTGCCCACCTCGACATCGACCCAGGCGACGGATGCTGTCATGAGGACTCCTCTGCGGTTCCCCGGGCGACCGTCGTCGTCCAGGTCGTGACGATGTGCTCGCCCTCGACCGTGCTGACGTCGCCACGGGTCGTCAGGATGTCGTTGCCCGCGGCCTCGCGGATGTTCTCGATCGTCGTGACGCAGACGAGGTCGTCGCCAGCCGTGATCGGACGGTGGTAGGCGAACCGCTGCTCGCCGTGGACGACCCGGGAGTAGTCGAGCCCGAGTCCGGGGTCGTGCACCGCGGCCGAGCTGGCGCGGAAGGAGATCATGAAGGCGAACGTCGGAGGGGCGATGACATCCCGGTGGCCGAGCGCCCTGGCCGCAGCGACGTCGTGATAGGCCGGGTTCTCGTCGCCGATGGCGGAGGCGAACTCGCGCACGTTCTCCCGCCCGACGGAGTAGGCCGTGCTCGCGGGATAGACCTTGCCGATGAAGTCCTTGTTCAGGCTCATGTCACATGCCACCGATCTGGCCACCGGTGACCGGAAGGGTCACGCCGGAGATGTAGTCGGCGTCGCTGGAGACCAGGAACGCGTGGACGTTGGCAATGTCCTCGGGGATGCCGAGTCGCCCCAGCGCGATGAGCATCAGCGAGAGCTGCCGGGTCTGCTCGGGGATGCCATAGGTGTCGCCCTCGGTCTTCGCCTGGGTCAGTCGGGTCTCGATGAAGCCCGGCGCGACGGCGTTGACGTTGATCCCGAACGGCCCGAGCTCCCTGGCCAGGGTCTTGGTGACCGCGATGATCGCGCCCTTGGCCGCGGTGTAGTTGAACTGGCCGGGGTTGCCCATGAGGGCCGCGACCGACGAGGTGAAGACGATCTTGCGGTGGTAGGCGGGCTTGCCCGTCGCCGCGATCTCGGCCTTGGCCACCTCGCGCATGTGCGGCATCGCGGCCAGGGTCGTGTGATAGGCCGTCTTGAGGTTGGTGTCGACCACGAAGTCGAAGAGCTCGTCGGTCATCCCGTGGAACATCTTGTCGCGCGTGGTGCCGGCGTTGTTGACGACGATGTCGAGCTTGCCGAAGGTCTCGACCGCAGCGCGGGTGAGTCCGTGCGCCTGCTCGAGGTCGATGGTGTCAGCGATGTGCACGAGGGCTCGGCCACCCTCAGCCTCGACCAGTGCCGCAGTCTCGGCCGCCGGCTCGCGGTCGATGTCGTTGATGACGACAGCCGCCCCGTCACGCGCCAGCCGCAGGGCGGTGGCCCGTCCGATCCCCCTGCCAGAGCCGGTGACGATCGCCACCCGGTCGTCGAGTCGTCCCACGGCTGCACTCCCTCGTACGCCGACGGCATCTGAGCCGTCGTCCGAGCGCGACCCTAGGGGACGGGCGCGCCCGCCGCACCGTGCCCCCGGATGCCTGCCCCTGCGGACAACCCCCGCGATGATGGCCGGAATTGTTGCGCTCTAAGCAACGGAGGCCACCTTCATCGCGATCTGACGGCGCCTCGCTGCCGCTGGCTCTGCCCCTGGGGACGACAGAACGGCCGTCCGCAGAGGGACGGCCGTTCTGTGGATTCGATGGGCCGGAGGGGCCACCCGGCTAGCGGGTCTCCTTGTGCACGGTGTGCAGGTTGCACGTGGGGCAGTGCTTCTTCATCTCCAGGCGATCCGGGTCGTTGCGCCGGTTCTTCTTGGTGATGTAGTTGCGGTTCTTGCACTCCTGGCAGGCCAGGGTGATCTTCGGGCGGACGTCGCTCTTGGCCACGGGAGTGCCTTTCCTAGCGTGGTGAACTTCGAGGTAGTGCGGGTGGTAGCGGAGGCCGGACTTGAACCGGCGACACAGCGATTATGAGCCGCTTGCACTGCCAGGCTGAGCTACTCCGCCGAGACGGACGGCCTTCGCCAGGATCGACGAGTGCCGCATAACCGAGCCCCCTTACGGAATCGAACCGTAGACCTTCTCCTTACCATGGAGACGCTCTGCCGACTGAGCTAAAGGGGCGGCGAACGCCGGGAAGACTACACGGCCCGGCGCCGCCGGCCGCGCGGAACGACGCGACCACTCCCCCGAGGAGCGGGGAGTGGTCGCGTCGAGCAGGTCAGGAA
>JANMBJ010000078.1:0-16516 GCA_031360335.1 Candidatus Nanopelagicales bacterium | reverse complement strand
GCCCGGGACCACACTACAAATCTCACGGCTGTGGTGTCGGTGGAGATCCGCGGGCTAGGAGTCGCGGGCCTGGCAGCGCAGGGCGCGCTCGACGCCGTCGCGGCCCTCGTTGACCAGCCGTCGGGCGCCGGCGGGGACGTCGTCACGCTCGAGGAACCGGTCGGTCACCTCGAGCGTGGCGGGCTCCACGAGCGCACTGGGGTAGAGCCCCAGGACGATGGTCTGCGCGGTCTCGTTGGTCCGGGTGGTCCAGACCTCGGGAAGGGCCGCGAAGTAGCGGTCGATGAACGCCCGGCCGAGCTCGCGCTGGTCGGACTGGGCGAAGCCGGTCACCGTGGCGACGAGCAGGGAGTTGGGCAGGTCGTCGCTCTCGACAGTGGCCGCGAAGGCTGCCTCCTTGGCCTCCATCGTCGGGATGGCCGCGCGAGCGGTCGCCGCCTGCCGACGGCCGGTCGCCGTGTCGTCGCGGGCGAGCTCGGTGTCGATCTCGGCGGGGTCGGCCTGGCCGAGCGCGACGAGCCGCTGCAGGAGTGTCCAGCGCAGGTCGGTGTCGATCGACAGCCCGTCGGGCGCGTCACCCGAGAGCCAGCTGCGTACGACGGCAGCCTGCTCCGGCGTGCGACAGGCGCCGGCGTAGGCGCGGGCGAACGCCAGCTGGAGGTCGCTCGACGGCTCGGCAGCCGTCATGAGGCGCAAGGACAGTGCCGCCCAGCGGTCGCGATAGCCCTCCCGCTTGCCGACGCCTGAATAGACCTCGATCGCGGTACGGATCTGCCCGAGCAGCGTCGTCATCACGTTGATGTCGGTCTCGGTCGGCAGCGCCGACTCGACCAGGGCTATCAAGTCGCCGAGCGGCATCTCCGCGTCGCGCACCATGTCCCAGGCAGCGGCCCAGATGAGGGCGCGCGGCAGGGAGCCGTCGAGCGTCGCCATCGACTCGATGGCCGTCCGCAGCGAGCGGTCGTCGAGCCGGATCTTGCCGAAGCTGAGGTCGTCGTCGTTGAGCAGCAGCAGGTCGGGCTGGACGACACCGACGAGCTCGGGCACCTCGGTGTGCGCGCCGACGACGTCGACCTCGATCCGACGGACCCGCTCGAGCCCGCGCTCGGTGCGGTTGTAGAGACCGATCGCGATGCGGTGCGGACGCAGGATCTCGGCGATGCCCGGGGGTGAGGTCGGCGGCTCCTGAACGACGGCGGCGGAGGTGTAGACACCGTCGGAGTCGACCTCGATCTGCGGACGCAGCAACGTCACGCCGGCCGTCTCGAGCCAGGAGGACGACCAGCCCGACAGGTCACGGCCGCTCGACTGCTCGAGCTCGACCAGCAGGTCGGAGAGCGCGGTGTTGCCCCACGCGTGCTTCGCGAAATACGTCGCGAGTCCTGCGAGGAACTCTTTCTCACCGACCCATGCCACGAGCTGGCGAAGCGCCGATGCCCCCTGGGCGTAGGTGATCCCGTCGAAGTTCACCTCGACGGCCTCGAGGTCGACCATGTCCGCGGCGATGGGGTGCGTCGACGAGAGCTGCGACTGGCGATAGGCCCAGCCCTTGCGCTGGATGAGGAACGTCGTCCACGCGTCGCGGTAGCGGGTGGCGCCCACGCTGGCATAGTGCGCCGCCCACTCGGCGAAGGACTCGTTGAGCCAGAGGTCGTCCCACCACGTCATTGTCACGAGGTCCCCGAACCACATGTGCGCGAGCTCGTGCAGCACCGTGTTGGCGCGCTGCTCATAGGCGAAGTCCGTGACGCGAGAACGGAAGACGTAGTCCTCGAGGATCGTGACGCAGGCGGCGTTCTCCATCGCGCCGGCGTTGAACTCGGGCACGAAGAGCTGGTCGTACTTCGAGAAGGGGTAGGCCGTGGCGAACGCCGTCTCGAAGAACTCGAAGCCCTGCTTGGTGACGGTGAAGACCTCGTCGGCATCGAGGTGCTCGGCAAGGCTCGCGCGGCAGAAGACCCCGAGCGGATACGTGCCGTGCGGGCCGACGTACTCGTCGCGGACCACGTGGTAGGGGCCGGCGACCAGAGCTGTGATGTACGTCGACAGACGCGGTGTCGGCTCGAACGCCCAGGTGGCGGTATCGCCCCCCGCCGCGACCGGCTCCGGCGACGGCGAGTTCGACACGACCTTCCAGTCGTCCGGTGCCGTCACCGTGAGGCCGTAGGTCGCCTTGAGGTCGGGCTGGTCGAAGCAGGCATACATCCGGCGCGCGTCGGCCACCTCGAACTGGCTGTAGAGGTAGACGCTCTTGTCGACCGGGTCGACGAAGCGGTGCAGCCCCTCGCCGGTGCGCATGAAGGCGCAGTCGGCCTCGACCACGAGGACGTTGTCGGCAGCGAGCCCCGGCAGGGGCAGCCGAGATCCGGTGAAGGTCGCGACATCGAGGTCGGCGCCGTTGAGTGTCGCCCGACGCAGGGCCGGGGCGACGAGATCGATCCAGGTGCTCCCGCCGGATGTCGCGGTGAAGGTCACGGTCGTCGTGCTCGGGAACGTCGCCGAGGCCTCGGCGCGCGCGCCCGTCAGGTCGATGTGCACGTCGTAGGACGCCACCGACACGAGCGCGGAACGCTCCATGGCCTCGGCACGCGTGATGTTGGTGTCCGTCACCGGAGTCGACTCCTTTGTCGTCAAGGTCGCGTGGGCCTCGTGAGCCCCGGACCGCGTGCGCGCGGCAGTACGGCCGCTGCGCCCAGACATCCTCGCACGATGACCGGGTTTCGCCCGGCGATGCTGTGGCTGGACCGGATCACCCGCCGTCGTCCTCCTGCGCGGTCCGCACAGCGCACGGCTCTCCGATCGCGCCGTCGCCGGCTCGACGTGTCCTAGGAAGGGCGACCACATCGCGCCGGTGGCGCCCGTAACGGCTGACTTCTGGTTCGACCCCATCTGTCCGTTCGCCTGGGGCACCTCCCGCTGGATGCTCGGGGTCGAGAAGGTGCGGCCGGTCACCGTGCGCTGGCACGTGATGTCGCTCTCTGTGCTCGACGCCGGCCGCGACGAGCTCCCCGAGTCCTATCGCGCGCTGCTCGACCTCGGCTGGGGCCCCGTCCGAGTCGTCACGGCGGCGCGCCTCGCCCACGGCGAGGACGTCGTGCTGCCGCTCTGCACCGCGATGGGCACCCTCATCCATCCCGGTGGCAACAACGCCCACCCCGACGTCATCGTGCAGGCGCTCGCGGAGGTGGGTCTGCCCGCCGACCTCGCCGCTGCCGTGAGCTCGACCGACCACGACGAGGCGCTCCGCGTGAGCCACCACCGCGGCATGGACCCCCGTGGGCGCGGATGTCGGCACCCTGTCATCCACGTGCCGGGTGCCGATGGCCAGACGGTCGCCTTCTTCGGCCCGGTCATCACGCGCATCCCGCGGGGTGAGGCTGCCGCCCGCCTGTGGGGCGGCACGCTCCTCGTCGCCGGCCCTCCTGGCTGCTTCGAGATCAAGCGCACGCGCACCGAGGACCCGATGTTCGACTAGCTGCGCTCTCGCCCGATCGTGGTTCAGTCGGCCCTGACCCGACGCAGCTCGAGTCGGGCTGGCACGATCAGCGCATGCGTATCTTCGTCGGGAGCGACCATGCCGGCTTCGAGCTCAAGGCGGCCCTGTCCCACCACCTGACCAGTGGTGGGTACGAGGTCACCGACCTCGGCGCGTACGACTATGACGCCCAGGACGACTACCCCCCGTTCTGCATCGACACGGCCGAAGCGGTCGCCGCCACGGCGGGCAGCCTCGGCGTGGTCATCGGGGGCTCGGGCAACGGCGAGCAGATCGCGGCCAACAAGGTGAGCGGTGTCCGGGCCGCCCTGGCGTGGTCGGTCGAGACGGCGACGCTCGCCCGTCAGCACAACGATGCCAACGTCGTCGGCATCGGCGCCCGCATGCACGACGAGGTCACGGCCTTCGCGATCATCGACGCCTTCGTCACGACACCGTTCAGCGGGGACCCGCGCCACCTGCGCCGCATCGCCATGGTGTCCGCGTACGAGGAGACCGGCTCGGTCTGAGCGCCGCGCCGCTGGGTCGCACCGACGTGCGCAGGCATCGTCACCAGCCCGGTAGTTCGGAGTTCGTGTCAGCGGCTGTGGCCGCGGTGGTCAGGTGTCGACGGGACGGGCGCGACGGATGGTGATGCCGCGCTGCGCCTTCGCGAGCTGAGCCGCCGACGGACGTGACACATCGCGGGCCCGGAGCGCACCGTCGAGGCCCACGCGTGACGGGCCTCGGTCGGCCAGCCGGTCGAGCGATCGGTCGTCGGGATGCTCGTCGTCGCCCGAGCCGGGAGACTGGGCGCGCGACGACGGACCACGGGGCGACGGACGAGGGGCCACGCCGTGACCGTACGCCGTCTCCCCTCAGCCCGACACCCGTCAGCCCGGTCCCACCAGCCCGACACCCGTCAGCTCACCCAGCCGTCCGGAGGACACCCGTGCCCGAGGGCCACAGCGTGCATCGACTGGCCCGCGGCCTTCATCGCTCCTTCGCCGGGACCCAGGTCCGCTCCAGCAGCCCGCAGGGGCGGTTCTCCTCCGGTGCCGAGATCCTCGACGGCACGCGGCTCGAGCGCGCTGATGCCTGGGGCAAGCACCTGTTCATCGAGTTCGAGCGCGATGAGGTCGTGCACGTCCACCTCGGGCTCTACGGCACGTTCGTGAAGGCCCGTCCGCCCGCTCCGGAGCCTCGAGGAGCGTTGCGCCTGCGGCTCGAGAACGACGAGTGGTATGCCGACCTGCGCGGACCCACAGCCTGCGACCTCGTGGGCCAGGACGGCCGCGACGGCATCATCGCGAGGCTCGGGCCGGACCCGCTGCGCCGCGACGCGGACCCGGGGAAAGCGCGTCGGCGCATCACCGGCAGCCGCGCGCCGATCGGCACCCTGCTCATGGACCAGTCGGTCATCGCCGGCATCGGAAACATCTATCGCGCGGAGCTCCTCTACCGACATGGTGTCTCGCCCTTCAGGGAGGGCCGCGAGGTCGAGCCGGAGGTCGTCGACGCCATGTGGGACGACCTCGTCGTCCTGATGAAGGACGGAGTACGCCGCGGCCGCATCGTCACGGTGGACCCCGACGACCGGGGAGCACTCGCCGAGCTCGACACCGACCGCCCGGCGTCGGACGACCCGGGGCTCGACGGTGGCGAGGACACGCCGACGTTACGTCGTCGTCGCCGGGAGACGGGCGTCTATGTCTACCGCCGGTCCGGACGCGCCTGCCTCCGCTGCGGGTCGATCGTCGCCGACCAGGAGTGGGGCGGCCGTCGGCTCTTCTGGTGCCCGGGCTGCCAGGTCTGACCGCCGTGTGACTCGAGTGCTGACTGTCGAAGCTAACTCGGACTGTCGAAGCTGACTCGAGGAACGGGGGTCTGAGCGGCTCCTGAGCGTGACTGAGTGCGATGGTCCGGCGACACCCGGTCGACGTCGGCGACACCGGTTGACCGCTATGCCCGGGTCCGTCCGGAATCGACCCGCCGTGAGGTCCTCCGGGTCCGGTGGCGCGGCCGTGTCGCTGTCTGAGCAGCGGTTCATCACGAGAGTCTCGAGTGGGTCACGGCAAGCACCTGAGGGTGTGGTCCGCGTCATACTCCAGATGGGTGGTCCCATCACGCTGTGTGTATGTGACGCAACGGAAATGGGCCGTAATGGCCACGCAGAGGAGTCGGGTATCAGTCGTTTGGCCGAAACCTGGCGGACATGTTCCGCGCTTATGATCACTCACTGTGCGCAAGGTGCTGGAGGGGCGTCGACGAGACGACCGGCACCACGGGGCCGAAGGGCAGGTCCTTGCGCCGGAATGGGAGCAACAGATGAGCACGTGGTCCATCCAGTCCGGGTTCGACGCTGGGGAGCGTCCGAGCCGGAGCCGTACACCTCGGGTCACCGTGGTCGTGCCGGCACGCAACGAGGCCAAGAACCTCGAGGTCGTGCTTCCACAGCTGCCGGAGGTCCACGAGGTCATCCTCGTCGACGGCCACTCGACGGACGGCACCATCGAGATGGCGCGACGGGTGATGCCTGGAATCACGGTGGTGCAGCAGACGCGCCGCGGCAAGGGCAACGCCCTGGCGTGCGGCTTCATGGCTGCCACCGGCGACATCGTCGTGATGTTCGACGCCGACGGCTCCGCCGACCCCGCCGAGATCGAGCGCTACGTCGCTGTCCTGGTCGAGGGCGCGGACTTCGCGAAGGGCACCCGATTCGTCGCGCAGGGCGGCAGCGAGGACATCACGCCGTTCCGCAAGCTCGGCAACTGGTTCCTCAACACGACGACCAACGTGCTGTTCGGTACCCGCTACACCGACCTCTGCTACGGCTACAACGCGTTCTGGCGCGACATCGTCGGCGTGCTCGACCTGCGCGACCCGTCGATCCCTGACACCGACGGTGCCAAGCAGTGGGGCGACGGTTTCGAGATCGAGACCATCATCAACTGCCGGGTCGCCGCCGCGGGTCTGCGGATCACCGAGGTGCCCAGCGTCGAGCGGCTGCGCATCTTCGGCGAGAGCAACCTCAACGCCATCCGTGACGGCTTCCGGGTCCTGCGCACGATCTTCGTCGAGCGCAGCCGGATGAAGGCCAACCGCAAGGCGCTCGCCGAGCTCGAGGGCATCCCGTCGGGCGAGGACATCCGTGCGCTGCCCGCCGCGACGGCCAGCGTCTCCGACGCGCTTCCGCAGCAGCGTGACGCCGACGTCGTCGACCTGCGCGCGCCGGTCGACGCCCAGGTCGTCGACCTGCGCGAGCACCGTGTCGACGCAGGCACCTCAGCCGCGTCCCAGGCCGAGCTCACAGGGGAGACTGCGTGACGCAGGCGTCGGCCACCGGCCCGACCGTCACCGTTCTTGTCTGCACCTACACAGCACTGCGCTGGCCCGAGCTCGCGGCGGGCATCGCTGCGGCACGCGATCAGCTGCGTGCGGGCGACGAGCTGCTCGTCGTCGTGGATCACAACGACGACCTGCTGCGGCGCGTGCGGGCCGAGCTCGGTGCCACTGCCATGCCCAACACCGGTTCCCGTGGCCTCTCCGGGGGGCGTAACACGGGGGTGGCGGCGTCGACCGGTGACATCGTGCTGTTCCTCGACGACGACGCCTGCCCGGCGCCCGGGTGGATCGAGGCCTATCGCGCGCGCTTCGCCGACCCGGCGGTCGTCGCTGTCGGTGGATCCATCCGCCCCGCGTGGGAGGGAGGTGTCGCTCCGCGCTGGTTCCCGCCCGAGTTCGGGTGGGTCATCGGCTGCGACTACATCGGACTTCCCGGCGACGGCGAGCCGATCCGCAACCCGATCGGCGCCAGCATGGCCGTGCGTCGCGCGACCCTCGACGAGGTCGGGGGATTCTCCGAGCTGGTGGGTCGCGTGGGCACGCTGCCCGTGGGCTGCGAGGAGACGGACCTCGCGATCCGCGTGCGTCAGGCAGATCCCACGGCGGTGATCTTGCGCGACACCACCGCCCAGGTCGACCACCTCGTTCCGCGGCAGCGCCAGACGGTGAAGTACTTCATGAGCCGCTGCTATCACGAAGGTCGCAGCAAGGCGGTGCTCTCGCGGCGCGTCGGCTCCGCCGACGGCCTCTCGAGCGAGCGCAGCTACGCCACCAAGGTCCTCCCGCGCGGCATGGTCACGCACCTCAAGGCTGTGGGCGGCGGCGACGGCTACGGCGTTCTCCGCGCCGGACTCGTGCCGGTGGGCCTCGGCGCCACGGGCATCGGGTTCGTCTCCGCCCGGCTGCGCCGACGCTCGTCGGTGGCGACATCGGCGGCACCGACCACAGCGAACGGCTGATGTGCGTCCTCTCACTGTCGCCCGCACGGATGACGGCGGGCTCCGTCGCGGCTGCTAGCGTCGTCGGACCGGCTCGGTGAGTGCCGGCCACGACGCTCGGGCGTCGACCGGACAGCCCATGAGAGGACGAGCGGACGTGGCCGAGCCTGTCGCGGGGAACCACCCCGCGCCCGACTCGTCCCTACCCGAGACCTCGGTGCCCGGCCCGCCCGAGCCTGACGTCGCGGTGCGCGGCGACCGGCTCGTGCGCAACGCCGCCTCGCTGGTCGCGACCACCGGCACCACGGCCGTGCTGGGGCTGCTCTTCTGGACGCTGGCCGCACGGCACTATCCCGATGCCGAGGTCGGTCGGGCGACCACGACCATCGCCGCGGCCACCGTGCTCGGCGGCCTGAGCGGTGACTACCTCTCGGCCATCATGATCCGGTTCCTGGCCACTGCGGGGCAGCGGACCCGGGTGGTCGTGGCGCGCGCCTATGCCATCGGAGCGATCACAGGCCTGGTCGTCGCGACCCTCTTCGTGCTCGCCGGGCTCGGGTCGGTCTACATCCCCGACACGACCACCCAGAAGCTCTTCTTCATCGGCATGGTCGTGCTGTTCGTCGTCTTCGCCCTGCAGGACGCTGTGCTCACCGGCCTGGGTCGAGCTCCGGCCGTGCTCGTCGAGAACATCTTGTTCTCGGCGGCGAAGGTCGTGCTCGTCCTCCTCGGCGTCTCGTTGCTCGCCGTGAACTCGATCATCCTGGCGTGGGTCATCCCGGCATTCCTCGCGGTCATCGGCGTGACGGCCTACCTCGTGCTCGTCGTGATGCGCGGTGGTTCAGAGGCGCTGTCCGGCGGGTCGACGTTCCCTCAGCGCGGCGCGGTCGTGTCCTATGCGTCCGCGGAGTACGTCCGGCGGCTGCTGTCCTCGGCGGTGTCGTTCGTCCTGCCGCTGCTCGTCGCGCACCAGCTCGGACTGGAGCAGGCGGCCTACTTCTCCGTGCCCTGGCTCATCCTCGGGGTCGTGTCGATCATGTTGAGCAACGTCTCCTCCGCGCTCGTGGTGGAGAGCGAGCGCAGCGAGCAGCACACCACGGTGCTGCTGCGCAAGGCGATCCTGCTCGGCGTCGGCGCGATCCTGCTCGCGACAGTGCTGCTCCTGCTGTTCGCGCCGTTCGCCCTGGGCATCCTCGGCGACTCCTACGCCGAGCACTCCACGGGTCTCGTCCGGCTGTTCGCACTCTCGCTGCCGTTCAGTGCCCCCGTCGCGCTCTACGGCACGCTGCTGTGGCTCGACCGCAAGCTCTGGCACCTCACCCTCGTCCAGGGCGGGGCATCCTTCCTCACGATCGTCGGGTCGGTCCTGCTGCTCGGACCGTTGGGCCTCAACGGCATCGGCGTGGCCTACCTCGTCGCCGAGATCGTCGTCGCCCTGGTGTGCTCACCCTTCCTCGTGCGACGCCTTCGGCAGCTCAGTGCCGAGGGACCTGACTCCTCGATGTCGATCAACCCCCGGTCGCTCACGTGGGGCGACTCGTGAAGATCCTGGTGCCCACCTGGTCGATGCAGCCGGTCGGCGGCATCGAGGTGGGTGCGCTGCAGGCTGCCGCTGCTCTGGCGGAACGTGGCCACGACATCCGGGTGTTCTACGAGGTCGACGGTCCACTGCGCACGGAGTGGGAGGCGTTCAGCACCGACGTCCAGCAGGTCGCACCGATGGACCCGCTCAGGCCGCTGGCGATGTCGCGCTCGACCTGGCAGGCGGCACGCGCGGTCTGGTCGGCGCCAGCCGACGTGCTCTGGCTCAACCGCCCCGAGCACATCGTCTGGGGCCAGGCAGTCAGCAGGGCATCGGGTGCCGGCCTCCTCGTGCACTTCCACCACAAGCTGCGCTGGCACCTGCCGGCGCCGTTGCGCAGCGGGGTGCCGAGCTTCCTGGCGGTGTCGGACTATCTCAAGGCGACCTACGTCGCCGACGGCGTCCCCGGAGACAAGATCAGCGTCCTGCACAACGCGGTCGCGTCGGAGGCCTATCCGCCGGCGGGGGTCGAGGAGATGCGTCGCGCCCGCGACGAGCTCGGTCTGCCGCAGGATGTCCGGATCGCGCTGTACTACGGTCGGCTGGATGCGATCAAAGGCATCGACGTCCTCTTCGACGCCTGGCGCCGCCTGTCGCCGAATCCGTCCGAGGCCCGTCTCGTCATCATGGGTTCCAACCCGGATCCTGCGCGTGACAACGAGATCCGGGCCGCTCAGCCGCCGGGCACCATCTGGCTCGAGCCGCGGGCTGACGTCGTTCCCGTCCTGCATGCGGTCGACGTGGTCGTCGCCCCGTCGATCTGGGAGGAGCCCTTCGGTCGGGTCCTCATCGAGGCGATGTCGACCGGACGCCCCGTCATCGCGGCGCGCTCCGGCGGCATGACCGAGATCCTGTCGGGGTCGATGTCTGAGTTCCTCGTCGACAAGGCCGATCCGGTGGGGCTCGCCGATCGGCTGCGCACCTTCCTCGACTGGCGCACGACACGTCCCGAGCTCGAGGCGACGACAGCGGCCTGGGTCAGCAACCACTTCTCCTTCGACGCCATGATCGATGGTCTCGAAGCCGCGATCGAGGGCACGGCGGCGGCCCCCCGACCGACCGTGTCGCGACACCGCACCGGTTGACGCACGGCGCTCGATCGCACGGCGCTCGAGCGGTCGCGCCCGAGCTGCGTCACGCTCAGGACGGTCCGGTCAGGACAGCGCGAAGAGGCGGGTCAGCGTGGTGACGGCTGCCGCCCCGACCAGCAGTGGCACGACGACGTACCGGCTGATGCGCGCGGCCCGCCGGGTGAACCACGGCGGCTCGGCCTCCCACGCCCACCCGACGACGACGACCGCCACGAGAGCCACGAGCACGATCACGAGGCCGACCCCGCCCGAGAGGAGGACGGCGATCGGTCCGCTGACCTTCGGGACGGCGATGGCGAGCACCGAGGCGGTCACGGGGTCGCTCCCTTCGCTGCGGTGGGCGAGGCCAGCACCGTGACGTGCGTGCTCGCCCAGATCGCGGTGTAGCCCGACGCTTTCGCCGCGGCGACCGCTCGCGCCGACCAGTCTGCGGGGTAGCCCGCGACGTCGGTCCCGAAGAAGGTCTGCCCGCTGCTGAAGTAGACGTAGTCAGGCTTCGTCACCGCGATGCAGCCGCCCGGCGTGTCGACGGTGAAGCAGGTGTCATCGCTCATCGACGGGTAGGTGTAGGTGCCGATTCCGGCGAGGTGCAGCGGGTTGAACGGGGAGAACTCTCCGACCGTCGCGCCAGGAGGGGCGACGGCATAGAGCGCGTGCACCGCCGCGATCTGGTCGGGGGTGACACGCTCATAGCGTTGGTTGGCGCCTCGCGATGCGACGAGCGAGGTCGCCACGACCAGGATGCCGACCGCGATCACCGAGGCGCGGGTGACGGGCCGCAGGCGCTCGAGCAGCGGTGCGATCGCATCGGTGGTGAAGACCGCGAACAGCGGCATCGCGAACAGGAAGCTGCGCACGACGACCTCGCCGCCATAGCTCTGTCCGGCGATGAGCGCGAAGGGGAGGAACGAGAGGGCGACGAAGGTGGGGAGCCACGGGGAACGTCGGCGCACGAGCAGGCCGATCATCGCTGCGACGAGGAAACCGCCTGAGGTCGCGAGGCGGAGGTATTGCAGGCGCAGGTGCTCCGGCGACCCGGTCACCCGCTTGCCCACACCACTGCCGATCGAGGACCCCACCTGACCGACGTCACCGATGAGGCTGCCGAGGTGGCCCAGCCAGAAGTCCGTGGCGCCGTAAGAGAACCAGAGGGCAAACAGCAGGCCGCCGGCGAGCCAGAGGAAGCGCAGCCGGGTGCGGCCGGTGAGTGCGAGCACGGTCAGCGCGAGCACGGTGACGACCGGTGTGAGCTGGTGGCTCACGACGCTCGCGGCGATCGAGAGCACGAAGATCGCGCCGACTGCGACGTACTGCCGGGCACTCACTCCCGGCGCACGGTCCGGGCGGACGGCGACCAGCGCCTGCACGAGGCGTCGCGCACTCGTGCGTGGTCCGTCGGCCCACCAGCGCGAGACGCGGTCGCGGATCCGCACGTCGACCGGCGATCCCGCGACGAGCCCGAGCCACAGCAGCACCGACACGAGGACGAGATAGAGCATCAGGTTGGTGGCCTGCGGCGAGAAGTAGTCCTGCTCGAACCAGTTGGCGGAGAAGAACAGCATGACCGCCAGCCACGCATAGCGGCGGCGGCGACCGACCCGACGCGCGAGCAGCAGCAGGGGGATCAGATAGAGCAGGTTGTAGACGAGCGGTGCCCAGCGCAGAAGCCCTGTGGCGTCCGGGATCCCGGCGGACACCGACAGGTTGGCGGTCGCTGCGAAGAAGCCGGGCCAGCTGAAGCGGGCGTCGAAGTTGGGCAGGATCGCGCCGTGCGATCGGATGTAGTCGGTGAACCCGGCGTGCAGCCACGAGGTCGGGAAGCCCGCGACCTGGTCGGATCCGTTCTGGTAGGTGAACAGCACGACGATGAGCGTCACGGTCGTCGCCAGCAGCCAGCGCTCGCGCTGCCGGTCCTGGGACAGCTCGATGCCCGCGGCCGCTGCGATGCAGGCCAGAGCGAGCACGTAGCTCAGCGGCATGACGGAGATGAGGGCGTAGGCCGTCATCAGGTCCTGGTCGGTGTGGGTGACGGCCTGCAGATAGAGCAGCAGCGCTGCGACGAGGAGCCATGGCGTGGGTCCGGCCTCGCGAAGCCGATGGGACAGCGGGACAGGTGCGACCAGCACCGGCAGCTCGTCTGGTGCCGGGACCGGGCGTCGCCAGATCGGCACCGCGATCAGGAAGGCGAGCAGCGTGGGAACGAGGACGGACATCGCCGGGTGCCACCACCCGGTCTGCAGCATGGCCATCGACACCAGGATCTGGGTGGCGATGCTGACCGCGACCGCGATGCCCGCCGAGGCGAGCAGCGACGGGAGACGCAGCCAGAGCGCCACCGGGACGCCGGGCACGAGCAGCGCGACGGCCAACGCCGTCCAGGTGCGGCCGGGCACGTCGATGTCGACGAGCACGATCAGTGTCTGGAGCAGCGAGAGCAGGAGAGCAGCGCTCAGGACGCTCCGGGACCGGGTGGTCGGCACGAACCGCCGCACTCTGCCTCCGGGCTCCTCGACGACGGGGGGCCCCGTGTCTTCTCTCAGCGGTGACGGGTGCTCACCGCTGTCGTGCACGTCGCGCCGGGAGATCTTGCGCACGGTCTTCATCTGACGACGATCGTACGTGCGCAGAGGTTTCCGGCTGAGAAGACCTGCTGTCACGCCGGTCGATCCGGGTCGTGCTCCGTGTGCGTCGCGCTGCTGAGGCACGAGACCCGTGGACACAGGCTATCGGCCCTCCGTGCGCGAGGGTGCTGTCCGCCAGGCACCATGTCCTCGTGACGATGCCGTGGCTCCGGGTGGGCGCGATCGGCGGTGGCCTTGCGGCCGTCGCCGTCGTCGCTGTGCTCGGCAGCCGGGCGGCGGTGGGAACGGTCCCGCCGCCGTCGTCCGTGGCCGACGCCACCGCACCCAGCACGTCGGAGGTGCTCGACCCGACTCACCCGTCCGGGCAGGCGCCCGAGGTTGATCGCGACCCGCGCTGGTCGACGTCCTATGTCGACGACTTCACCGGCTCCGCACCGGAGCACTGGTATCTCTACTCGGGTGCACCCTCGAGCGGTCCCGGCGGCTTCTGGGCACCCGCCAACGCTGTCGTCCGCGACGGTGAGCTGCGCCTGCGGACGACGTACGACGGAGTGAAGTGGGTCTCCGCCGGGCTGGCCCGGACCGCGGCGACCCCCCTGCGCTACGGCAAGGTCGCGGTGCGCTTCCGCATGCTCCCGGCCACCGGGGTGTCCTATGCGCTGCTGCTCTGGCCCGACGACGAGGTCTGGCCGCCGGAGATCGACTTCGGTGAGGACGGCGGCGGCACCCGGGGACTGAGCACCGCGACCCTGCACCACGCCCCGGGCAACAGCATCGAGCAGCACCGGCTCGCCTCCGACTTCACCCAGTGGCACACGATGGGTGTCGAGTGGACGCCAGGACGGATCGACTACCTCATCGACGGTCGGGTCTGGGCGTCCGACGTCGGCGACGCGGTCCCCAGCACCCCGATGCACCTCGCCCTGCAGACGCAGACCTGGGGCTGCGGCCTGGCCTTCGCGCAGTGCCCCGACCCGACGACGCCAACGGTCACCGACCTCGAGGTCGACTGGGTCGTCGTCCAGAGCTACGTCGGTCCCTGACCTCGGGCCGGCGGATGTGCGGCGGCCGCCGCCCGATGTCGGGGGCGGTCACCGAAGGCCTCGTCGACGAGGGCTCAGGGCGTGTACGCGTAGGCGGTGACCCAGTCGACGCGGACATGGCCGCTGGCCGAGTTCGACGGCACAGAGCCGTTGAGGGTCGTCTCGGTCTGCATGACCCAGTGCATCGGCTTGGACGGCACGAGCTTGGTGGAGGTCCCGACGATCTTGCCGTCGAGCAGGAACACCAGCTTTCCTGGAGTCCAGTTGATCGTCGCCGTGTGCCACCCGGCGAACGTGGTCGGCAGCGTGAACGCGTCCTGACCCCCGCCCGAGCTCGCGAAGTGCGCGAACGCCGACATGTTCGAGTTGAGATCGCCCTCGGGGAAGTCGACCTCTCCGTCGGCCGGCCAGACCCCGGAGTCCGGCCAGAGGAGCCAGGCCACCTTGTAGCCGGCTGTCGAGTCCGCCTGGAACCGGGCGGAGAAGCGACCGTAGGTCATCGTCGGCAGCTTGGGCTGGGGTGCCGCGACGTAGTGCACGCCGGACTCGGTGTGCACCCAGAGGTCCATCATCCCGCCGGAGGCCGACATCGTCTTGCCGGGGTTGTAGACGCCGTGGCCGCTGGTGTCCTTCCACGGTGAGGGATACGCGCCCCAGCGCGAGCCGTACGACGCCAGGAACGACCCGAGCGGCGCCGCCGTGGTGAAGTCCTCGGCGAAGACCTGGGTCCACCCCGGGAGGTTGCCGGTCGGCATCGCGTTGGGGTTGACCGTGACCGTGGGTGTCGGCGTCGGCGTGGGGGCTGCCGTGGTCGGTGCCGGGGTCGCGCTGGGATCGGTCGGGGCGGGCGCGGGTGACGACGAGGTGGGTGCCGCCGAGGTCGGGATGTCGGTCGGTGTGGCGGTGCCGGTCACCGAGGGACTCGGGCTCGGGCTCGAGGTCGGGGCGGCGTCGCGACGCCGACGGTAGGTCTCGGTGGCCGCGCCGACGGCGGTCGCGACCGCGGCCGTCTTGGCCGCCTTGTCGGCGGCACTGCGCGAGGCTGTGAGAGCGACGCGGGCGGCGGCTCGCGAGGCGGCCTTCGTCGCGGCCCGGCGGGAGCCCTTGATCACGACGCTGGCCGACACCGACCGGGTCACCTTGCTCAGACGAACCTCGGTGCCGCTGACCTCGCCGTCGGTCACCGTGGCCGTCGCGCGTGCCGTGCTGGTGCTCACGACGCGCACCACCACGACGCGGCGACCACGTCGGGTCGAGGTGGTGGTCGTGCCGCGGACCCGCGTGGTCGCGCCGGCGACGTGCGCCGCTCGCGCGACGATCGTCGAGGTCACTGTCGGGGCGCGCATGATGTGGACCGTGGCTGCGGTCGGCGCGCTCTGGCTGCTCGCCGCGGACGCGGGGTCGCTGGCACCGGCGTTTCCGGACTGCACCGCCACGACGCCGAGGGCGACCGCGATGGCGGTCAGGAGCGCCGGAAGGCGCAGCGCGCGCATCGGTGAACGCGTGGCCACAGTGCGTGACTGACAGTCGGCCGAGTCGTGCTGGCGGGATCGGGTCGGACGGTGGGCGGGCGCTGCGCTCGTTCGGTCCGTCATGCCTACGCCTTCGGACGTACGCCGCAGACATTGAGGTCGGTCGCGATGGCGTCACCCGGTTGCGCGGCAGCGCCGGATCGGATGCACCCGTGTGGGTGAACGTCGCGGACGAGGCCGGCACCACGCATCTGAGGGGGTGGACGGCGCGTGACAACCCTAGATTCAGGGGTTGCGCGGACGTGGGGTCGGTCAACCCCCAGGGGGGTCGGGAGAACGGTTGATTCGGCCTCGGCCGTTAGGACCGGGGAGGTTACGCAGCGTTATCCCGGACTGGCATAGTCGTCAGCGGGGGGCGGTGATCGCCCAGCCATCGCGGCAGGCGATGGATCGTGGCACGCGAGGGGAAGGGGACGGTGAGACATGTCTGACCGGACCCGTGTCGGCGTCGACGTCGCCCGCGTCACCGAGATTCACGACAGCGTCGAGACCTTCGGCTCCCGCTATCTCAGCCGCGTGTTCACCGACCACGAGATCGAATCCTGCTCCGGGCCCGACGTCGTCCGCGACCGCGGCCTCGCCGCCCGCTTCGCCGCCAAGGAGGCGCTGCTCAAGGTGCTCCGTGTCGGCGACGTCGCGGTCGACTGGCGCGAGGTCGAGGTGCGCCGCACCCTCGGAGGGTGGCCAGAGCTCGTGCTGCATGGCGAGCTGGCGCGGCTGGCCGACTCCTCGGGACTCCGCGACACCTCGGTGTCGCTGACCCACGACGACGACCTCGCGATGGCCGTCGTCGTCGGCATCTGCACCGACCCGGCCCCGGGCGACACCGTCGTCGACCGGGACTCTCGCGATCGGCCTGGCCTGGTGCGTACGCCCTAGCCGAGCCGCCACGCGACCCGCACCACCGCACGACACCACCGCACGACAC
>JANMBJ010000052.1:0-4931 GCA_031360335.1 Candidatus Nanopelagicales bacterium | reverse complement strand
CGGTCGCAGCCCGAGGCGAGCTTGAGCGGCGCGCTGGGACCGCTGCCGAGGCGGCGGCGGACGACTCGGGGGCCGCTCGCCGGTGCCACACCGACGGGGAGGTCGGGCGCATCGGCCCCGACCTCGTCGGTCGCGTCGGTCGCGTCGGACACGGTCAGCTCGGTCGCGCCGGCCACGATCGCGCCGGTGCCCGGCTGGCCGTGCCCCGGGAGGGCTACGGCGCTGTCGACGCGGTCGGTCGGGGAGATGGGCAGGAGGAGGCGGCGGTCACGGGGGGCGTGCGGCACGTGCGGCTCGCCGGCGAGGATGCGGCGCAGCCGGGCACCGATGTCGGCGTAGTCGTCGAAGCCGAGCACGGCGTCGGCCTCGGGCAGGGTCTCGGCGAGCTGGTCGCCGTACCTCTCCGCCAGGCAACCGACGGCCACGACGGCCTGCGGACGGCCGGTGGCCTTGAGGTCGGCCGCCTGGAGCAACGTGTCGACGGAGTCCTTCTTCGCGGCCTCGACGAAGCCACAGGTGTTGACGATGACCGCGTCGGCCTCCGATGCGTCGTCGACCAGCTCCCAGCCGTCAGCGGCGAGGCGTCCGGCGAGCTCCTCGGAGTCGACCTCGTTGCGCGCGCAGCCCAGCGTCACGAGCGCGACCCGTCGGGTGATGGTCAGCTCGTCGGTCATACCCAGAGCCTACGGCCACCCACCCCCGCGAAGTTCCGCGTGATCTTGGTCGGGTGGTGGTTTCCCACGCCCGGAAACAAGCACTGGACCACGATCACGCGCCTGGGTCTGGGAGCGGACGGGCGGGTCGGGTCAGCCGGAGGGGTTGGTGGGGTCAGGCGGAGGGGTTGGTGGGGTCTCCAGGACCGAACTCGGTCTTGAGGACCGCACCGCTGCTGCCGGGTGCGCCGAGGTCCTTGCCGTTGACCACGAGCGACACCGCGCCGGCATTGCCGACGATGAGCTTGACCTTGGTCTTGTCGCGGAACGTCCGGGTGTCGCCGCTCTTCATCGTGCCCTCGAAGATCGTCTTGCCGCTGTCGGTGCTGGCCCGTACCCACGAGGCGCGGCCGGTCACCGTGAGCGCGACCGAGACACCGTTGGCCTCGGCGACGATATCGGGTGGACTGCTCGCAGGAGTCGGGGTCTTCGACGCCGCGGTGGTCGGAGCCGACGACGCCGGCTGGGTGGCCGCCGGCGTGGTACCGGCGCCGAGGGTCGGCGTGGACGCCACCGCGCTCCCGCTCGAACGGTTGCTCAGCATCGAGATGGCTCCCACCGCGACGATCGCGACGAGGGCGAGCGCCATGACCGCGGTCCAGTTGGCCCCCTTGCGGTCGCCGTACATCGTGGCGCCGAGTGTCCCTGCCAACGCACCGAGGCCGAGCCCACCGCCTGACGAGCCGCCCTCCATGACGTGGGTGGGCTGCACGATCGGCTCCACGACCGACGCTGAAGCCTGGGCATTGCCTCGCTCGGCGTCGAACTGCGCGGCGAGCGCGGTCGGGTCGATACCCACCGCCGTCGCGATGCTCTTGAGGTGGCCACGGGCGTAGACATCGCCACCACAGAGGCGGAAGTCGTCGTCCTCGATGGCCGCAATGACGGTGGCCCGGATCCGCGTGGTCGCGGCCACCTGGGCGAGGGTCATCGACGCGTCGGTACGAGCGCGCGCGGCGGTCCGACCGACCGTCAGCGGTGCTTCGGACACGCCGGACTCCCTCCCAGGTTGACGGAGAGTGACCACAAGGCCACCCCACTCACCGTCACTGTCCATGGTAGGCCCGTTTCGGCAGCCCGATCCACCCACCAAGATCAACTGAGCGTCGTGCACCTACGTCGCCGCAGGTCAGGGGCCTACCCACCCCCCGATCAGCCGAGCCGACCGTGACCGGAGGGGAGCGCACCGACACGCCCTCGCGGGACGGATACGAGCCAGGGCAGCCGTCAGCGTCCCCGCAACGAGGGCGGAGAGGCTGACATCGAGTGACGGTACGTCGAGACGATGGTGCTCCGAGTGCGATGTCGCCCTCTCCGCCGTCGCCGTCGTCTAGCGACGTCGGTCCGCTCGCGTACGGGACCGGGAGCGCCGGGCTAGCCGCCGAGGAGGGTCAGAATCCCCTCGAGCTCGTCGGCGACGACAAGGACGTCGCGGGCCTTGCTGCCCTCGCTCGGTCCGACGATGCCTCGGCTCTCCATGAGGTCCATGAGACGCCCGGCCTTCGCGAAGCCGACCCGCAGCTTGCGCTGGAGCATCGAGGTCGACCCGAACTGCGTGGTGACCACGAGCTCGATCGCGGTACGCAGCAGGTCGAGGTCGTCACCGATCTCCTCGTCGACGTCCTTCTTCGCCGAGACGGGAGCGGCGATGTCGGACCGGTAGGCAGGCGTCAGCTGGGTCTTGCAGTGCGCGACCACGGCGCGGATCTCGTTCTCGGTGACCCACGATCCCTGCAGCCTGATCGGCTTGCTCGCGCCCATGGGCAGGAACAGCGCATCGCCCTGACCGACCAGCTTCTCGGCGCCCGGCTGGTCGAGGATGACCCGGCTGTCGGTCACGCTCGAGGTGGCGAAGGCGAGCCGGCTCGGCACGTTGGCCTTGATGAGTCCGGTGACGACATCGACGCTCGGGCGCTGCGTGGCGAGCACCAGGTGGATGCCGGCCGCACGCGCCAGCTGCGTGATGCGGACGATCGACTCCTCGACGTCACGCGGGGCGACCATCATGAGGTCGGCGAGCTCGTCGACGATGACCAGGAGGTACGGGTAGGGCGTGATGACCCGCTCGCTGCCGGGCAGCGCCTGGACCTGGCCGGAACGTACGGCCTTGTTGAAGTCGTCGACGTGGCGGAACCCGAACTGCGCGAGGTCGTCGTAGCGCAGGTCCATCTCGCGCACGACCCACTGCAGCGCCTCGGCGGCCTTCTTGGGGTTGGTGATGATCGGCGTGATCAGGTGCGGGACACCTTCGTAGGCCGTGAGCTCCACCCGCTTAGGGTCGATGAGGACCATGCGGACCTCGTCGGGAGTCGCGCGCATGAGCACGCTGGTGATGAGGGTGTTCATGCAGCCGGACTTGCCGGCGCCGGTGGCACCGGCGACGAGGATGTGCGGCATCTTCGCGAGGTTTCCGCAGACGAAGCCGCCCTCGACGTCCTTGCCGAGGCCCACGAGCATCGGGTGGTGGTCGCTCGTCGCGACCTTGCTGCGCAGCACGTCACCGAGGCTCACGAGCTCGCGGTCGGTGTTGGGGATCTCGATGCCGATGGCCGACTTGCCGGGGATCGGCGACAGGATCCGTACGTCGGCGCTCGCCACGGCGTAGGCGATGTTCTTGCTCAGCGCCGTGACCTTCTCGACCTTCACCGCCGGGCCGAGCTCGACCTCGTAGCGGGTGACCGTCGGGCCGCGGGAGTAGCCGGTGACCTGCGCGTCGATCTCGAACTGCTCGAGCACGACGGTCAGCGACCCCACGACAGCGTCGGACGCCTTGCTCGTGGCTTTGTGCACCGCACCGGGCTTGAGCGTCTCGGTGGCCGGCAGGTGATAGGTGACGTCACCGGAGAGGGCGAGCTGCTCGACGCGCGAGGGAGAGTCGGGCAGCGGGTCGGCGACGTGACGCGCGGGCGACACGACGGCGCCGGAGGTGAGGTCGACGACGACGGTCGAGGTGTCGTCGGGGTGCTCGGCGTGGTCGACCAGCGCCGAGAGGTCGGTGTGGACCTCCTCCACCTGCTTGCGTCGCCGACCGCGGGGCGCGTCGGCCACGAGCGGCGT
The DNA here is from genome assembly GCA_031360335.1 of Candidatus Nanopelagicales bacterium. GTDB lineage: Bacteria > Actinomycetota > Actinomycetes > S36-B12 > CAIYMF01 > Longivirga. Next base: position 1,161 of record JANMBJ010000052.1, on the reverse strand, counting down.
CTCGAAGGCGAGGTCGCCAGCGAGCACACCGAGCCCGGCGTCGCTGGCCGCGGCGTCGGCCTCCGCCTTCTTGCGACGTCGACGGACGGCTCGGGTCTCGGTGGTGGGAGCAGGTGGCTCCTCCCCTTCGACGGGGATCGGTGCGACACCGGTGAGGCGGTCGCGGAGGTAGCGCACCCGCTCCGGCACGGCGGCCACGGGCGTCGCGGTGACGACGAGAAGGCCGAACACGGCGAGCAGGACGAGCAGCAGGGCAGCGACGACCGGGTGGGTCGCCGACACGATCGGAGCTGACGCGAGCCAGCCGATCGCACCGCCGCCGGCGGACATCGCGGTGCCGCCGTCGGCCGGCACCGGGGTGCCCTTGAGGATGTGGAACAGCCCGCAGGCCGAGAGCACGAGGGCGCCCCACCCGATGGTGATGCGGCCGGTGGCGGCGCTCTCGTCCGGGCGGCGCAGCACCCGCCAGGCCAGCCCGAGCAGCAGGAACGGCAGGGTCCAGTCCAGGCTGCCCATCGCTCCGGTCACGATCGTGCCGACGATGCCGCCGAGGCCGGACGTGACGTTCCACCAGGTCGAGAACGCGACGAGGATCGCCGCACCGATGAGCACCAGGCCGAGGCCGTCGCGGCGGTGAGCCGGGTCGAGGTCGCGTGCGCCGTGGCCGAATCGGCGTACGACTCCCCCCACGACGTGGCCGATGCCGACCCAGACGGCCACGAAGGCGCCACCGATCCCGGCCATCACGCGCGAGAAGCCCGAGGGTCCACGCGCGCTGCGCGCCGCCCTGGTCGACGACGCCGAGGCACGCGGGCGCGCCGAGGCAGAGGAGGTGTGTCGCGTCGAGGACGCCCGGCCACTGGCCGGGGCCTTCGAGCGGCTCGTCGGGGAAGGCCCAGACCGTCCCGACCCCGAACGGGGACGCGGCGGCGCGGGCGAACGGGTCGCCATACCCCGAGGTTACTCACAAGAGCCACTCAGGACCCGTGCGCCACTCCGGACCCAGGGGCCTCCGGTCGTGCCCGACCCAGGAAGGGCCGACCGGCCGTTCCTGGCGGCCGATTCGCCCGCATACCGCCTGGGCGACATCAGCCGTTGTTGTGTAGTGGGGGGGGGGGGCACCCCCGCCGCACAAAACAACAAACGGGGGGGGGGGGGGTG
>JANMBJ010000293.1:0-13503 GCA_031360335.1 Candidatus Nanopelagicales bacterium | reverse complement strand
CTTCCCGGCCCGGGAACCAACCACACGACCAAGATCACGCAGGGGGGGGTAGCGGGGTGAGGTGAGGAGTCAGGGGAGGTGCCAGGTGATGGGCGATGCGCCGAGGCGGGCGAGGTGGGTGTTGGTGCGGCTGAAGGGCTTTGACCCGAAGAAGCCGCCAGACGCCGACAGCGGGCTGGGGTGGACGCTCGCGACGACAGGTGTCGCTCCGAGCACGGGGGTGAGGCTCTGGGCGTCGCGTCCCCAGAGGATCGCCACGAGCGGCTGCTCGCGTGCAACGAGGGCTGAGATCGCTTGTGCTGTCACGGCTTCCCAGCCCTTGCCGCGATGTGATGCGGGCTTCCCTGGCGTAACCGTGAGCACCCGGTTGAGCAGGAGCACGCCTCGGTCCGCCCATGGCGACAGGTCACCCGAGCTCGGTGCGGTGCCCCCGACGTCGTCGATGAGCTCGCGGAAGATGTTCTGCAACGATCGCGGGATCGGCCGCACACCGGGTGCCACCGAGAACGACAGCCCCATCGCGTGCCCGGGCGTGGGATAGGGGTCCTGCCCCACGATGAGCACGCGTACGTCGTCGAACGGACGCGTCAGGGCGCGCAGGACGTTCTCGCCCGCCGGCAGGTAGCCCCGCCCGGCCGCAACCTCGTCGCGCAGGAAGACGCCCATCCGGGCCACGTCGTCGGCGACCGGTGCGAGCGCGCGAGCCCACCCCGGATCCACGATCTCCTCGAGCGGACGCCCAGCCACGCCCTCATCCTGCCGTCCCGCTCTCGCCCTCGCGAACGTGGGATGACGGTGGCCCTCGCGACCACAGCAGCCGGTTGTTTCCCGCACCGCGATGGCTCGCCTCGAACAGGGGAGGTCCCGGAGCGTCCCGCGTCCCGCTCAGGGAGACGACGTCTGCCCTGTGCCACCCTCGACCACGTCGTCGGTTTCCGTGACGACCACGCGCTTGAGGGTCTCGGGCATCGTCGCCGCCATCGCGAAGGTGACCGTGAGCACCCCGACTCCGACGAGGAAGCCGGTCGTGTAGGAGCCGGTCGCGACGACGATCGCACCCGCGATGAGCGGCCCCGCGATGGCACCGACATCGCTCATCATCTGGAATGTCGCGACCACCGGTCCCTCGCGACGCCCGCGAGTGATGTCGCCGACCACAGCGGCGGGGCCGGCGCCCAGGAACGCGGCACCGGCGCCCAGGACGCCCATCGCTGCGAGATAGGCCCAGAGGCTGCCGGTCAGCGCGAGGCCGACGAAGCCGATCGTCGTGATCGACGTGCCGAGCATGAGAGCGATCCGCCGACCGCGCGTGTCCGCCGTGCGGCCGGCGCGGACGAGCAGCGGCGCCTGGACAGCGGCGGAGGCGAGTGCGCCGTAGCCCGCCCAGGCCTTGTCGAGGTGCAGGGAGTTGACGACGAAGAGCGGGACGAGCGCCGAGCGCAGCCCGAAGGACGCGAATCCGTTGCCGAGGTTGACCGCGAGCGCTGTGACGTAGGCACGGTTCTGGAGTGCCTCACCGAGCACGCTCGGCCACGGGCGCGTCTCGACCGCCGTCGACATGGCCGGCTCGAGCTTGTCACGCAGCTCGGCCTTCGCGAGCGTCGTAATGACCACGACGACCGCCGCACCCAGCGTGGCCGCATAGACGAAGAACGGCAGGCGGATCGAGATGCCGAGCACGATGCCGCCGACCGCGGGACCTGCGACGCCACCGAGCAGGAACCCGCCTTGGAAGGCGCTCGCTGCGCGACCGCGTTGCTCCGGTCCGACCGTACGCAGCAGCAGTGCGAGCGCCGACACCGTGAACATCGCCGACCCGAGCCCGCCGATCCCGCGCAGCACCAGCAGCTGCGGATAGCTCGTCGAGAAGCCGGCGAACGCCGACGACACCGCGACGATCGTGAGCCCGGTGGCCAGCGTGATGCGCTCGCCCGTACGGTCGACGAGCCATCCCGCGGGAAGCGCGCCGACGAGACGCATCGCCGCGAAGACGCTGACCACCGCGCTCGCCCAGAACGCCGACACCCCGAACTCGTCGGCGAAGATCGGAATCGCCGGACCGACGATCCCGAAGCCGAGCGCCACGCAGAACGCGACGGAGGACAGGATCACGACCTCGGTCGGCAGCCCCACGAACAGCGGAGTGCTCCGGATCCAGCTGCCGAGGCGGCGCAGAAGGCTCACGCAGCGCACTCGCGGACGGCACACCAGGTCACAGACACGCCGACCATCCTCTCAGCACCCGGACCCCCCGCCAGCCACAGCGCGGACCCGCGATGCTGCCCCGACTGCTGCTGACGCGCATCGCTCCGCAGCAGTTGCGGCAGCAGGGCGGGTCTGTCAGCCGGCGCGGCGGCGGCCGCTGCGGCGCTTGAGATAGTCGCTCACGACGTAGTCGCCGAGCTTGTCGCCCTCGGGTGCCAGCACGCGTCCGCCGTTGCGTCGGGCCACGTCGTCGAGGAACTGCGACAACCGTGGCTCGTCGCCGAGGCGGAAGAACGAGATGGGCACCCCGCGACGCGTCATCTTGTCGACCTCGGCGAGGGTGAGCGCGATCGTGTCGGCGCCCGGCGGCCACGAGAACCGCCACTCGCCGTCGCGGTCGAGGTGCGCGGTCGGCTCGCCGTCGGTGACGACGAGCACGACCGGTTCGGCATCCGGGTGCTTGTCGAGGAAGCGTCCGGCGAGCATGAGCGCGTGCTGCAGGTTGGTGCCCTGCACCTCGTTGGCGTCGAGGTCGGGGAGCTCGTTCGGCGAGATGCGACGGGCGAGGTTGGCGAACGCGATGATCTCGATCGCATCGGCGGGGAACTGTGTCGAGGCCAGTGCGTGCAACGCCATGGCCGTGGTCTTCGCGGTGCGCCAGGTGTCGTTCATGACCATCGAGAACGACTGGTCGACGAGGAGCACGACAGCCGCGCGGGTGCGCCGCTCGGTCTCGCGGATCTCGAAGTCCTCAGGGCGCAGAAGCGGTCCGGAGGTGTCGACCATGCGTCGGCGTACGGCGTTGCTCACGGTCTTCACGACGTCGAGCGGCTGCTCGTCACCGAAGCGCCACTCGCGCGTGGTGCCGGTGAGCTCGCCTGCGGCGCCGGCGTCGTGCACGTCGTGGTCACCGCGCCCACCCGTCTCGAGCGAGGCGAAGACGCGGCGCAGCGCCGTCTGGCCGATCCGTCGGATCGCCTTGGCTGTGAGCTCGAGCTCACCGCCCTTGCGCGTGAGATAGCCCTGCCGCTCGAGCTCGCGCTCGACCTCCTGGAGCCGCTTGAGGTCGTCGACGGCTTGCCGGCCCAGGGCACGTGCGACCGCCTCCTCGTCGACATCCTCGAGCGAGGCACCCGGATAGTCCTGAGAGAGCGCGTCGGACAGCGCATCGAGGTCGGCGAGGTCGGCGAGCGCCTCGGTCGCGTCACCCAACGACAGCGGGTCGTCGCCGCGCATCCGCTGGCGCCCGCTCCACGGGAGGTCCGGGCGCATCATCTTGAGGTTGTCGGTGAGGCGGCCCATCTCTGACGCAAGATCCATGTCGCCGAGAGCCTGGTCCATGAGCTCCTGCAGCTCCTGGCGCTGTTCGGGTGACATCGACTGGAGCATCCGCTGCATCGCGGCTGCCTGGCGGGCGAGCTGGTCGAGCAGCTCGTCGAGGTTCTCTGGCCTGTCCGGGAAGTGGTCGCCGTGCTTGTCCATGAAGTCGGCGAAGTCCTGCTCGGTGTCCTCACCGCGCTGCCGTTTCTCGAGCAGCTGGTTGAGGTCGCCCATCATCTCCTTCATCGCCTGGCGCGACTCGGATCCGGCGGGGTCCTGCAGGGCGTCCTTCATCCCGCGGAACTGCTGGTCGAGAACCTCGCGCCGCAGCATGTCGCGCAGCTCGTCGTAGGCCGCCTTCGCCTCCGGCGACCGCCACTCGTAGTCGGCGAGCTCGCGCACTGCGGGTGCGGTCTGCGACGGAAGCGCGTCGAGCTGCGCCTCGCGGAAGCGCGCGTCGTCGGAGGGGTCGGGGAACAGCGCCTGCTGCTCGGCCTCGACCGCCTTGTCGAGCAGCTCGCGGGCGCGCTCGAGCATGCCGTCCATGCGCCCGGACCGCTCCAGCGAGCGACGTCGTTGCGCCACCTTGCGCTGCAGGTCGTCGAGACCGCGCAGCCCGTCGGTGCCGCGCGCCATGAGCTCGCGCAGCGCGTCCCGAGCGGTGGCGCCGTCGAGCACCCGATCCCCCAGCTCGTCGACCGCGCGAGCCGCGTCGTAGGGCTCGGCGAGCGGGTCCGGACCGTCGTCGTACACGCCGTAGCGATAGAGGTTCATCCGCGTGCCTCCGCTCCTAGGGTGGAGCCATGACGAACACGAGCACGCCCGCCGGCTGGTATCCCAACCCGGACAACGCGACGCAGCTGCGGCTGTGGGACGGCGAGAGATGGACCGACCAGGTGCAGGCCTCGATCTCCGAGCAGCCCGACGCCGCGATCGGCCAGGGCCCGGCCCGCTATAGCGGCCCTCCGATCCTGGTCGTGACGACCAACGACCTCCCTGGCTATCGCATCACGGCCGTGCACGGCGAGGTCTTTGGCATCACGGTGCGCGCCCGAAATGCCTTCTCCAACATGGGCGCCGGCTTCCGCACGATGTTCGGAGGTGAGGCCAAGGGCTACACCCAGCTGCTCTCCGACAGCCGTCTCGAGGCCGTCGAGCGGTTGCGCTATGCCACCGCACGGGTCGGTGGCAATGCGGTGGTCGCCATGCGCTTCGACACCGGGGAGATCGCCGACATGATGAACGAGGTGGCGGCGTACGGCACAGCAGTCTCGGTCGAGCGGATCGTCGGCTGACACTGCGGCAGAAGGGAACTCAGACGCTCGGGTCACGGTCACGGTCACGCGCCGCCGTAGACGGCGCGGCCGCCGCCGGGCACCTCGTCCTTGGAGATACGCCGCGTGAGGTAGAGGCCTTCGAGCGCCGTCTCGATGCACGACGCGACGACGCCCGGCGACTCGCTCGCCGCGTCGTCGCCCTCGAGCGCCGACACGAGACGGCCGATGCCCTCGAGCGGACCGACACGACGAAGCACGTCATCGCTCGTGACCAGGTCGCCGACCTCGATCGTGCCACCCTCGTCGACGCGGGTCACGAGGGCCGAGAGGTCGACCCCGCCGAGGTGTGCGCGGAACGTCTCGGCGACGGCGCGCTTGAGCAGGTGCTGGAGCACGTCCTCCTCGCGACCCTCCTCACTGACCTCGAACTCCACCTTGCCGCGCAGCGTGGGCACCACGGCAGGCAGGTCTCCGACCCGTGCGACCGCTGCCGACTCGCCCGTGATCGCCGACCGGCGCAGCGCCGACGCCGACAGCGACTCCGCCGCTGCGACGGCGAAGCGCGCCGAGACACCGGACCGGGAGTCGACTGCGGGTGACTCGCGTACGAGTCGGGTGAAGCGCGCGACGACCTCGAGCAGGTGCAGCGGTACGAGTGCGCGAAGCTCCGCCTCCTGGCGTACCAACCCGATCTCGTCGGCAAGACGCAGGGGGTAGTGCGTGCGGATCTCGGCGCCGAAACGGTCTTTGAGCGGGGTGATGATGCGCCCGCGGTTGGTGTAGTCCTCCGGGTTGGCGCTGGCGACGAGGAGCAGGTCGAGCGGCAGCCGCAGCGCATAGCCGCGCACCTGGATGTCGCGCTCCTCGAGCACGTTGAGCAGTGACACCTGGATGCGCTCGGCGAGGTCGGGCAGCTCGTTGATGGCGAAGATCCCGCGGTTGGTGCGCGGCACGAGGCCGTAGTGCACCGTCTCGGGGTCGCCGAGCGTGCGGCCCTCGGCCACCTTGACCGGGTCGACGTCTCCGATGAGGTCACCGACGCTGGTGTCGGGAGTCGCGAGCTTCTCGCCGTATCTCTCGCTGCGGTGCATCCAGCCGACCGGCGTCGCGTCCCCGTGCTCGGCGACCGTGCGACGACCCCAGACCGAGACGGGCTCGTAGGGGTGCTCGTGCAGCTCGCTGCCGTCGATGACCGGTGTCCACTCGTCGAGGAGCCCGACGATCGTGCGCAGGAGGCGGGTCTTGCCCTGGCCGCGCTCGCCGAGCAGCACGAGGTCGTGCCCGGCGAGGAGCGCGCGCTCGAGCTGCGGGCGCACCGTGTCCTCGATGCCGACCACCCCGGGGAACGGGTCGATCCCAGCCCGTAGCGCGGCGACCAGGTTGTCGCGCAGCTCGTCCTTGACGGTGCGGTAGTCGTGGCCGGATGCGCGAAGCGCTCCGAGGGTGAGGAAGAGGTCGGCTGGGGGGTCAGGAGCGAGATGGGAAGTCACGTGTTCGACCGTACGTCGAAGAGGTGACGAGCGCGATCCCTCCATGTTCGCTCTCCACGAACGAGCAGGTCCCTCGGTGGGCGCTCGTCCGGTGCAGACCAGTGTGCAGGTCCGCACGCATCGGTGGTCTCCGGTGCGTCACGATGCAGAGGTGAACAACGGGACCCGGATCGGCGACGGACTCGCACTCGGCAGTCGGCTCACGATCGCCGCCGACCAGGCCGTGTCGATGGCGCTGGCACCGTTGGACGGTGCCACACCCGATCTCGCGTTCGTGTTCGTCTCCGGTGGCTCACCAGCAGCGACCGCCGAGGCGCTGGAGCATGCATCTGCTGCTGTCGGTGCGCACACCACCATCGGATGCACCGCTGCCGGTGTGATCGCGTCCGGTCGTGGGATCGAGGGACGCTGCGGCGTCAGCGTCTGGGTCGCGAGCCTCCCCACCGTGACGATCCGCGCGTTCCACCTCGAGGTCCTGCGTACGCCGGACAACGTCGCCGTGCTCGGCATGCCGCTGCGTCGCGACTCCGACGTCGTGGGCGTCCTGCTCGCCGATCCCTTCTCGTTCCCCGCCGACGGCTTCATCAGCCACTCGCACGAGTCGCTGCAGGGGCTGCCCCTCGTCGGCGGGCTCGCGAGCGGCGCCGGTTCGCCGGGCGACACCCGGCTCATGATCGACGGCCGGGTGCACGAACGGGGAGCCGTGGGCGTCGTCCTCGGCGGAGATCTCTCGGTGCACACACTGGTCTCCCAGGGCTGCCGCCCGGTCGGGCTGCCGATGACGGTGACCCGCGTCGAGGGTGCTCGCATCGTCGAGCTCGCGGGTCGTTCGGCCCTCGAACAGGCGAAGTCGGTCGTCTCGGCTCTGCCGGTCGAGGAGCAGCCCCTCGCCGTACGCGGTCTGCACCTCGGCATCGCGATGGACGAGTACGCCGACGAACATGTCGCCGGTGACTTCCTCGTGCGCTCCATCACCGGTGCTGACCGCGTGAGCGGGTCCATCTCGATCGGTGACGAGGTCGAGGTCGGATCGACCGTGCAGTTCCTCCTGCGCGACGCGCACTCGGCGCACGACGACCTCGCGGACCTGCTCGCCGGGCTCCGCGCCCAGGCCGGTCTTGACTCGATCGCCGGAGCCCTGCTCTTCTCGGCCGACAACCGTGGGCGCTCGATGTTCGCCTCGCCCGACCACGACGTCGCAGCCGTACGCGGTGGTCTCGGGGTCACCCCCGTCGCGGGCTTCTTCGCCAGCGGCGAGATCGGTCCCGTCGGTGGGCGCAACCACCTCCACGGCAGCACCGCTGCCGTTCTCGCCTTCGGCTGACGCGCCCCACCTTCGCAGCGTGCACCAGGTGAGCGGGCAATCGGCGGCGCGACGCGGCAGGTGGTGTGGTGACTGACTACGGAGACGTGGAGTTGATCCGGTGACCGACGGCGCGGGTGTTCCTCGTCGAGGATCTCGAGCGGGTGCTGCTGTGTGGCGGCGACGAGCTCCGCTGACCTGGGTGCTGAGGGTGTCTCCGCGGTCGTGAAACCCCCACGGCACCCGGGTGAACGGGTGGGTGTCCCGGGTGCGGGAGGGTGGGGGGTGTGACCGTTGCGCTGGCGTTGGACGTCGGGGGTACGAAGCTGGCTGCCGGCCTCGTGAGCTCGGACGGCGCGGTGCTGCACTCGGCGCGCGTCGCGACGCCGGTGACGGCTGACGCCGAGGTTGTGTGGAGTGCGTGCGCGGCGCTGCTCGACGACGTGCTTGCCTCGGTGGGTGCGGCTGCCTACGACGTGGTCGGGATCGGGTGCGGCGGTCCGATGCGCTGGCCCGAGGGTGTCGTCTCACCGGGAAACATGAAGGTGTGGCGGGAGTTCCCGCTGCTCGATCGCGTGCGTGAGGCATACGCCGGTGCGCGACCGGCCGTGCTGCACAACGACGCGGTGGCGCTCGCGGTCGGCGAGCACCGCTGGGGTGCTGGTCGCGGGTATGACCACGTGATGGGCGTGACGGTGTCGACGGGTGTGGGCGCCGGCCTGGTGCTCGGTGGTCGTCGTGTCGACGGCGGCACTGGCAACGCAGGGCACCTCGGCCACGTGGTGGTCGATCCCGACGGACCTGCGTGCGCGTGCGGCGGACGCGGGTGCGCGGAGGCGATCGCGCGTGGTCCGGCGATCGCGTCCTACGCCGTCGAGCTCGGCTGGGCAGGTGCCGCGACCGGAGTCGCCGTCGGTGCCGGCGCGCGTGCGGGAGATGCCGCCTGCCTCGCGGCGTACACCCGCGCGGGACGCGCGCTCGGCATCGCGATCGCGTCGGCCGCGGCTCTCCTCGACCTCGACGTCGTGGTGGTCGGAGGCGGGATATCCCAAGCGGGAGCAGTCTTCTGGTCCCCCTTACGGGCGGCGTTCGACGAGCACGCCGGCTGGGAGTTCGTCCGCCGCTCCCGCATCGTGCCAGCCGCTCTGGGCGAGAGCGCAGCCCTCATCGGTGCAGCCGCTCTTGCCCTCGAACCACTGCAGGTTGGGCGCGACTAGCGGTTCGTCAGGTGGACCGTCGAGTCGCGGAAACCACCCGTCGATCGGCTAGACGCGCGGTGCGTCGATGTGGCGGCGCAGGGTCATCGGCAGACCGTTCTTGGGCCGCAGGGTGACGGCCGCGTGGGTCTGCACGACCGTGCCGGGCACCAGTTCCGGCTGCCAGTGCGCAGCCAAGGTGGCGAGAACGAGCACAGCCTCGGTCCAGGCGAACTGCTCGCCGATGCAGCGCCGGTTGCCGAAGCCGAACGGGATCCACGCGCCGCGCGGCACCCCCGGTGCCGACTCGTCGAACGCGCCGTCGGCGTCGAGCCAGCGCTCCGGCCGGAAGGTCGTGGCATCGCCCCAGAACCGCTCGTCGCGATGCAGGATCCACGGCGACCCGAGAACGATCGAGCCCGACGGCAGGTCCCAGTCGCCGACCCGAAGGTCGGTGAGCAGTCGGCGCCCCATGATCCACGCGGGCGGATACATCCGGATGGTCTCCGCCATCACCGCGTACATGTAGGGAAGATTCGGGATGTCTTCGTACGATGGTGCTCTCAGCCCGCCGACACCGTCGTCGAGCACCCGAGCCAGCTCGTCGTGCAAGCGCCCGGCGATGTCGGGATTCGATGCCAGCAGCCACCAGGCCCACGACAGCGCCATCGCCGTGGTCTCGTGACCCGCGAGCACGAACGTCATGACCTCGTCGCGCAGCTGCTCGTCGCTCATCGACGTGCCGTAGGTCGCGGCGGCCTCGTCGTCGCGGGCCTGGATCATCCACGTGAGCAGGTCCTGGCGGTCGATACCGTTGGCGACATCGGCTCGGTGCTCGTCGATGATGCGCTGCACGACGGCATCGAGATCCTCCACGCGCGACAGGAGATATCGGCCCTTGGGCAGCGCGCGGACGATGCGTTCGTTGCCGATCGCAGAGAGCTGTCCGAAGCCGTTCATCAGTTCCTCGAGCGTGTCCCCGAAGGTGCGTGCGTCACTGGTGAGATCGGTGCCGAACAGCGTGCGACCCACGATCGCGAACGTCAGCGACGTCATCTCCTCGACCATGTCGACCTGGGCACCGTCGGTCCAGCCACCCTCGTGGCGCACGGCCTCGGTGACCATCTGCTCGGCGTACGTCGCGATCCGTTGCTTGTGGAACGCCGGCTGCGCGAGGCGACGTTGGCGCAGGTGGAACTCGCCCTCGCTCGTGAGCAGCCCATTGCCGAGCAGCGGGCGCGCGGCTTGCAGGCCGCGTCCCTTCATGACGTCGCGCGCGTGCGTCAGGAAGACGTCGGTGACGAGCTGCGGGTCGCTCACGATGTAGACGTGGTCGCCTGCCATGCGGAAGTGCGCGACGGGCCGGTGCGCTCGCGCGACGGCCTCGAAGATCTGGTTGGGGCTCTGCTTGCGGCGCAGCAGCTCGAGCACCACGAGCGACCCGTGCGGCCCGTCGGGCCGTTCCACCCTGCCGAGAGTCGACGGTGCAGGAGCAGGCGCGTCAGCCGGAGCCCGACGCCGTGCCGCAGCCTTCGCCGCCCCCTCCTTCGTGCGAGTCGAGCTCGCCGGAGCCCCGTCCTTCGCCGGACCAGTGCTGCTCATGCCCCCAGTTCTACGCCAGCTCCATGAACCCGTCACCTCGACCACGTACGAGCAACGTCAACCCGCACCCGCGCTGCGCATGTCCTCCCTTAGGGACGATCAAGGGAGTTCAGCTGCACTCTTGGTCCCGAAATCGCGATCTTGGACGGCGAGATCGCACGGTGAGGTCGCCTCGTCGCTCGCCCCGCTGGCGGCGGGCGGCTGCTCAAGATCGCGAATCGGGGACGAATTGTGCAGTTCAACTGCCGTGATCATCCCTAAGGGAAGTTCCGTGAACTGGGGTGGCTACTCCTGGGTGGCTGGCTGGGATCTGCGACAGACTGCGGGGGTGGTCGAGTCGGTGACGGTCGAGGATGTCCGGGCGGCGCAGGAGCTGCTGCGAGGGGTGTCGCGGGTGACTCCGCTGCGCTCGGCGCGGTGGCTCTCGGAGAAGGTGGGAGGGCCGGTCGACCTCAAGTGCGAGAACCTGCAGCGCGCCGGCTCGTTCAAGATCCGCGGAGCCTACAACAGGATCGCGCGGCTCACTGACGCCGAGCGTTCCCGCGGTGTCGTCGCCGCGAGCGCTGGCAACCACGCGCAGGGCGTTGCCCTTGCGGCGAAGATGCTCGGCGTCACGGCCACCGTGTTCATGCCCACCGGCGCCCCCATCCCCAAGGTCTCTGCCACTCGCGGCTATGGCGCCCACATCGAGTTCGTGGGTACGACGATCGACGAGTGCCTCGTCGCCGCGCGAGCCTTCGAGGCGGAGACGGGTGCGGTGCTCATCCACCCCTTCGACCACCCCGACATCGTCGCGGGTCAGGGCACGGTCGGGCTCGAGATCCTCGAGCAGCGACCCGACGTCAAGACCATCGTTGTGTGCACCGGGGGAGGCGGGCTGCTCGCCGGGATTGCCGTCGCAGTCAAGGCGATACGTCCGGACGTACGCATCGTGGGAGTTCAGGCCGCGGGAGCAGCGGCCTACCCCAACTCCCTCGCGCAGGGATACCCGGTGCAGCTCGCGTCGATGTCGACGATGGCCGACGGCATCGCCGTCGGGCTCCCCGGCGATGTCCCCTTCGCGCTCGTCCAGGACCTTGTCGACGACATCCGCGTGGTCGACGACGGCGCCCTCGCCCGCGCCCTCGTCCTCACCCTCGAGCGCAGCAAGCTCGTGGTCGAGCCTGCCGGAGCGGCGGCACTCGCGGCGGTGCTCGACGACCCGACCGCGTTCGAGGCCCCGGTGGTCGTCGTGGTCTCCGGCGGCAACGTCGACCCGCTGCTCCTCCTCCGCGTGATCCGCCACGGACTCGCCGCCGGTGGTCGCTACAGCACGCTGCGCTTCCGGGTTCCGGACCGCCCGGGGTCCCTAGCCGGGATGCTCGCCGCGCTCGCGGCGGTCGACGCCAACGTGCTCGAGGTCGAGCACGCCCGCCTCGACCCGCAGCTGCTCATCGACGAGGTCGAGATCGTCGTGCAGGTGGAGACGAAGGGGCCGGCGCACCGCGACGAGGTGCTCGCGCGCCTGCACGCCGACGGTTACCAGGTCACTCTGCACTGAAAAACGACAGGTATAGAAACCAAGGTTGTCAGATACGAAACTTTGATTTACAGTCGTCACATGACGCCTCCTGACTCCGCTTCCCTGCGTGATCTCCTGTCCCGCGTCGCGTCCGGCGATCTCGACCCGTCCGACGCCGCGCGACTCCTCGACGAGGACTCGTCCTCGCCCACCGTCGACCAGCACACCCTCGCCGACACCCGGATCGCCCCGACCGCCTCCTCTTCGGTCGGGTCCGTCCAGGTCCTCGCCGGCGGGGTGAAGCTCGTGATCGTCGCCGACCCGACCGTCGCCACTGCGGTCGCCGACGGCCCGCACTCGGTGCGCCACGACGGCTCGACCCTCGTCATCGAGGCACCGGGCGGTGACGGCTACCAGGTCCAGGGCAGGCCGAAGTACCTCGGCTGGGTCCCGACCGTGTGGACCGGCGGTCGCGGCGAGCGCGTGACCGTACGCATGAACCCCGACCTCGGTCTCGCCGTCGAGGCCCTCGCGAGCAGCGTGACGGTGACGGGACTGCACGCCGACCTCGCCCTCAAGGTCCAGGCATCCTCCGTCAAGGTCCGCGAGCACCGCGGCACCCTGCACGGTTCCGTCACGGGGACCAGCCTCAACGTCGTCGGTGCCGTCACCGGCCCGAGCTCGCTGGTCTGCGAGTTCGGCAGCCTCGACCTGCGGCTGACTTCCGGCTCCGACGTCACGGTCAACGCCGTGGCGGAGATGGGGTCCCTCAAGCTCGGCGACACCAAGGCCACGCAGGAGGACAACGGCTTGCGGTCGCGCGGATCCACCGGGCACGGCGAGCACGTCTTCGACATCACGGTGCGCATGGGCTCGGCCTCGGTCGTGACGGCATGAGCGCGCGTCACGGCGACGACCTGCACCGACCACCGCGCGAGTGCCCGGTGTGTACGTCGTCGCTCGTCGTCACCGGATGTGGCTGCCCCGACTGCGGCACCGGCATCACAGGTGAGTTCCGGATGTGCCGCTACTGCGCGCTGTCCGACGACGAGACCGAGATGCTCCGGGTGTTCCTGGTGAGCCGTGGCAACATGCGCGAGCTCGAGAAGCACCTCGGGGTGTCCTATCCCACGACCCGGCAGCGCTTCGCCGACCTGCTGGTGAAGCTCGGGCTCGAGGAGCCGGCGGCCACAGCCGCCACAGCAGACCGCGACAAGGTGCTCGCCGACCTCGCGGCCGGGCGTCTCACCGTCGACGAGGCCGAGACCCTGCTGGCCGACTGACGACCCGAGATACGTGGTCCCACCGCGCGGCACCACGTCGTGGGCACATATCTCGGGAGCTGTTCGCGCAGAGGGTGATCCGCCGAGCGCGAATATCGCGTGACCATGTCAGACCTAGACGGAAGGCTCCTGCGCATGACCCCATCCACCGCAGACGCTGCGATCCATGCCGAAGGGCTGGTCAAGCACTTCGGCGACGTCAAGGCCGTCGACGGACTCGATCTCACGGTCCCCTATGGCACCGTCGTCGGTCTGCTCGGACCCAACGGCGCCGGCAAGACCACCACGGTGCGCATCCTCGCCACGCTGCTCCGCGCCGATGCCGG
>JANMBJ010000043.1:0-9089 GCA_031360335.1 Candidatus Nanopelagicales bacterium | reverse complement strand
TCATCGGCAAGTCCGGTCGCACGGCGACCGCGCTTCGCACCGTGCTCTCGGCACTCTCGTCGGGCAAGGGTGTCCGCGTGGACTTCCTCGATCTCGGAGAGCGCTGACCTTCGTGCTCGTCGTGGTCGGACGCATCGGCCGCCCCCACGGGATCCGTGGTGAGGTGACGCTCGAGGTTCGCACTGATTCACCTGATGTCCGTTTCGCGCCCGGCTCGGTCCTCGCGACCGAGCCGGCGCGGCTCGGTCCGCTCACCGTCACAGCCGCCCGCTGGCACAGCGGGCGGCTGTTGCTCGTCGTCGAAGGCCTGCACGACCGCAACGGTGCCGAGGCGCTGCGCGGAGCGATCCTCTCCGCGGAGGTCGATGACGCCGACGTGCCGGAGGACCCCGAGGAGTTCTTCGACCACCAGCTGCGTGGGCTCGCTGTCGTGACCGTCGCAGGCGTACCGATCGGCACGATCGACGATGTCATCCACCTCCCGTCGCAGGATCTCCTCTCGGTACGCCGCGAGGACGGCCGTGAAGTGCTCGTGCCGTTCGTGACGGAGATCGTGCCGCAGATCGACGTCGACGCCGGACGGGTCCTGGTCGACCTCCCACCGGGTCTGCTCGAGCTCGACGACCCTGACGAGGACGCCCCGGCGCCGACCTCTGCCGCGCGAGGGCACACCCCGAAGGCCGGCCCCAAGTCGCGCCCCCGGGCCGCTGCCGTCAGCACCGCAGCCGACCCCACAGCTGACGTGACCGTCGACGACGGCGCGACCGACGAGGTCTGAGCGCGATGCGCATCGACGTCGTCTCGATCTTTCCCGACTACCTCGCTCCGCTGCGGCTCTCGCTCGTCGGTAAGGCGGTCGAGACCGGCACCCTCGACCTCCGGGTGCACGACCTGCGGGCGCACACCCACGACCGGCACCGCACAGTCGACGACACGCCGTACGGCGGTGGGCCGGGCATGGTCATGAAGCCCGAGCCCTGGGGCGAGGCGCTCGACGCGCTGTTCGCCGAGACCGAGCCGTCAGGTGCCGGCCGGCGACGCCCGAGGCTCGTCGTGCCCACCCCCAGCGGCCGTCGGTTCACCCAGGACGTCGCCCACGAGTACACCGAGGACGACTGGCTCGTCTTCGCCTGTGGTCGATACGAGGGCATCGACTCGCGGGTGATGGAGCACTACGCCGACCGCACCCGGGTCGACGAGGTGAGCGTGGGCGACTACGTCCTCGCCGGCGGCGAAGCCGCCGTCCTCGTGATCGTCGAGGCGGTCGCGCGGCTGCTGCCCGGGGTGCTCGGCAACCCGGGCAGCGTGGTCGACGACTCCTTCGCGACCGGGGACATGGCCGCGCTCCTCGAGGGTCCGGTGTTCACCAAGCCGTCGACCTGGCGCGGGCACGAGGTGCCCGAGGTGCTGCTCTCGGGCGACCACGGCAAGATCGCGGCCTGGCGCCGAGCCCAGGCCCTCGAGCGCACGACCGCACGTCGCCCGGACCTGCTCGGCTGACGCGCGGCCGCAGGGCAGGGAGCCCGGGTGCCGAGCGCGGATTGGGAGGGCGTGCGGGTGCTGTGGCAGACTGTGCGGGTTCGCGCGGCTCGCCCTGCCACAGGGGGGACGTCGTGCTCCCGCCCTCACCGGCGGTCGACATCCGACATCGGCCCTGCACCGCGAGCGGCCTGTGGCGCCTGCGAGGAGACATTCATGAACACGCTCGACTTCGTCGATGCAGCGTCGCTCAAGAGCGACCTCCCCAACTTCCGACCCGGTGACACCGTCAAGGTCCACGTCAAGGTCGTCGAGGGCAACCGCTCGCGTATCCAGGTCTTCCAGGGTGTCGTGATCCGTCGCCAGAACGGCGGCGTGCGCGAGACGTTCACCGTCCGCAAGGTGAGCTTCGGCGTCGGCGTCGAGCGCACCTTCCCGGTGCACACCCCCATCGTGGACAAGATCGAGCTGGTGAGCCGCGGCGACGTTCGCCGCGCCAAGCTCTACTACCTCCGCGACCTGCGCGGCAAGAAGGCCAAGATCAAGGAGAAGCGCGACAACGCGCCCAAGGCCTGATCACACCTGGGTCACAGCGACGCCCGGCCACCCCGCGCGGGCAGCCGGGCGCCGTCATGTCCGGCACCGTCCTACGGTTAGGCTCGTTGCACCATGGCTCACCAAGCGCCCGTCGGGTCGCCTCCTCCGGAGTCGTCGAATCCCAGCAGCCGACCGGTACGCTCCCACTCTCGCCAGGAGCACCGGCCGTCGTTCTGGAAAGAGCTCCCGATCCTGCTCGTCATCGCCTTCGGGCTGGCGTTCCTGGTGAAGACCTTCGTGGTCCAGGCGTTCTACATCCCCAGCGGGTCGATGGAGAACAGCCTGGCCATCGGCGACCGGGTGCTCGTCAACAAGGTCGTCTACAAGACGCGCGACATCGCGCGCGGCGACATCGTGGTGTTCAACGGCGTCGACTCCTTCACCCCCGAGGTGCAGATCACGCCGCCGAGCGACCCGATCGGCAAGGTGGTCGACTGGTTCGGGCGTACGTTCGGCTTCGCCCCTCCGGACGAGCGTGACTTCGTCAAGCGCGTCATCGGCGTCGCAGGCGACCACGTCGTGTGCTGCGACTCCGGTGGGCGCGTGACCGTCAACGGCGTCGCGCTGCAGGAGACCGACTACCTCTATCCTGGCAACGCACCGAGCACCATGACCTTCGACGTCGTCGTCCCCGAGGGCAAGCTGTGGGTGATGGGCGACCACCGCGCTGCCAGCAGCGACTCGCGCGCACATCTCGGAGATCCTGGTGGTGGCTTCGTGCCGACCGACCGGGTCATCGGCCGGGCATTCGCCATCGTGTGGCCCTTCGCCGACCTGAGCTCCCTCCCGATCCCTGACACGTTCGCTCAACCGGCACTCGACAAGGCGGCTCCGTGACCACGCACTCCACCCCCGCGTCGCGGGATGCCGAACGACGCCAGGAAAAGAAGGGCAGCGCGGGCCGTGAGCTGCTGCTCATCGTCGCCGTGGCCCTGGTGCTCTCGGTCCTGGTGCGGACCTTCGTCGCCCAGGCGTTCTACGTCCCGAGCCAGTCGATGGAGAACACCCTGCAGGTGCAGGACCGGATCATCGCCTCCAAGCTCACGACGCAGTTCGGCGGCGTGCACCGCGGCGAGATCGTGGTCTTCACCGACCCGGGTGGCTGGCTGTCTCCGACGGCGCCCGAGACAGGTGTCAAGGGCCTGCTGAAGAACGCGTTCATGTTCGTCGGGCTGCTGCCGTCGGACACCGGCGAAGACCTCGTGAAGCGCGTCGTCGGGGTCGGCGGCGACCACATCGTGTGCTGTGACGCCAAGCAGCGCATCCTGGTCAACGGCGTCGCGCTCGACGAGAGCGCCTATCTCAAACCCGAGAACGGCACCGCTCAGGTCCGCTTCGACATCACCGTGCCGCAGGGGCGCATCTTCGTCATGGGTGACAACCGCGCCGACTCGGCCGACTCGAGATTCCACCTCGACGTCGAGCAGGGGAGCGTCCCCCTCGACCATGTCGTGGGTCGCGTGGCGGCGGTGATCTGGCCGATGTCGAGCTGGTCGGGGGAGCCGGTGCCGGTCATCTTCGAGAACCCGGCGCTCAACGAGCCGGAGAAGACTCCGACCGCCAAGGCCTCGGCCTCCGCCAAGGGTTGACCGATGGACCCCGTGACCGAGTGGCCGGGCTATGACGTCGAGCGCACCAGCGTCCGGGTCGTGCTGCGCGACGACGACGGGTCGTTGCTCTTGTTCCGCACCGTCGACCCGACGACGCCCGAGCTCGGGGAGTGGTGGGAGCTGCCCGGCGGGGGAGTGGAAGTCGGCGAGAGCTATGCCGAGACCGCGTCGCGCGAGATCGAGGAGGAGACCGGTTTCGTCGTCGCGAGCGCGGCGTTCGGCCCCGTGACCTGGCGCCGCGACTCCACCTACGTACGACGACAGACCCGGGTGTGGCAGCACGAGGTCGTCGTGACGGCGCACGTGACGGGTGTGGCGCCCGTGCCCGGTGCGGAGGGCCGGACGCCGGAGGAGCTCGACGACTACGTCGACCACCGGTGGTGGCCCGCAGCCGACGTCGAGGCAGCGGCTGGATCGACACGATTCTTCCCGAGCCGGTTGCCCGAGCTGCTGGCGACGTTCCTCACCGGCGCCGAGATCGACGAGCCCTTCGACCACTGGAACTGACTCCGCCGTAGAGTCCTGACGTGGTCGAGACGGGTGGCATGGGTCCGACGGACCGGCGCGCTGCGCGGGTGCTCGCCCTGTCTGCGCAGGGGCGCGTGCTCCTGCTGCGTGGTGGCGACCCCGCTCGACCGGGCACTCACATCTGGCACGCTCCGGGGGGCGGTGTCGATCCTGGTGAGGATGATCGCGCGGCCGCTGCTCGGGAGTTCGTCGAGGAGACGGGTCGCCGCGTCGAGCTCGGACCGCTCGTCTGGGACCGTGAGGTCGACTTCTCGTTCAACCACGTCAGGTATCACCAGTTCGAGGTCTTCTTCCTAGCATCGGTCGACGCGGAGTTCGAGCCGGTGTCCGACGGCCACAACGAGATCGAGCAGGCTTATCTCAGCGGGCACGCCTGGTTCTCACCCGCCGAGCTGCGGGCCGTGGCCGAGCGCGACCTGGTGGCGCCGCCGGACCTTCCCGAGCGACTCGAGGAGCTGCTCGCCGACGGTCCGCCCGCTCGCGTGGTCCGGGTGCTGGGCGCGGTGCTGCCGTGAGCGCAGTGGTGGCGTGAGCACCGCGCCGACGCTGCGGATCGAGCGCGAGATCCTGCGCGCCCACGGGATCCGCTGGCTGGCGTCGATCGACGAGGTCGGCCGCGGCGCGCTGGGCGGTCCGGTGACGGTCGGGGTGGTGCTCGTCGACCTCGACACCCCCAGCGCGCCCACGGGGGTGCGCGACTCCAAGCTGCTGGCACCGGCGGCTCGGGAGCGCCTCGTGCCACGCCTGCACCGCTGGGCGCCGTCCTGGGCGGTCGCGCACACCAGCGCCGAGGAGATCGACGCCGTCGGGATCCTGAGGGCGCTCCGGCTCGCAGGGGAGCGTGCGTTCGCCCAGCTGCCCGTACGCCCGGACCATGTCCTGCTCGACGGCAGCTATGACTGGGTGTCCCGCCCGTCGCCCACGCTGTTCGACGACGACGGCACCCCGAGCGACCCCGAGTCGTGGGACGAGCCACCGCCGGTCACCGTGCGCGTCAAGGCCGACATGACCTGCTCGTCGGTCGCGGCTGCCAGCGTGCTGGCCAAGACCACGCGCGACGCCCTCATGGTCGAGCTGGCCGCGCACTTCCCGTCCTACGGCTGGGAGCTCAACAAGGGCTATGCCAGTCCCGAGCATCTCGACGCGCTGCGCCGGCTCGGTCCGTGCGTCCAGCACCGACGCAGCTGGTCGATCCCAGGTGGGCGAGGTCGTCAGGACGACGTCGACCTCGCGGTCCTCGACATCGGGGTCGTCCCGGGCGCTGCCGCCAAGCTGCGGGATCCGGCCGAGGTCGTCCTGCTCCACTGACGGCACGGAGCGGGGTGGGAACGACCCGGACTGCGCTTGGATAGGTGGCACCGGCCGGCTCGCGAGCCGACCACACGATGAAGGAGGGGACGATGTCGGCGGAGGACCTCGAGCGCTACGAGACCGAGATCGAGCTGGGTCTCTACCGTGAGTACCGCGATGTCGTCGGCCTGTTCTCCTACGTCGTGGAGACCGAGCGCCGTTTCTATCTCACCAACTCCGTCGACGTACAGGTGCGCAGCGGCGACGGCGGTGAGGTGTTCTTCGAGGTGCGGATGAACGACGCCTGGGTGTGGGACATGTATCGCCAGGCGCGTTTCGTGAAGAACGTCCGGGTGCTCACGTTCAAGGACGTCAACGTCGAGGAGCTGGCCAAGCCCGACCTGCAGATCCCGCCGGAGGACCAGCGCTGAGTGCCCCACGACGTCGCACCCGTGCGGCTCAGAGCGCGGCGAGGACGACCCCGGTGTAGTCGACCGTCTGCGATCCGGTGCCCCTGACCCGATAGCTGAGGGATCCGCTCAGGTGATAGCGGACGTCGTGGAACCCCGACAGCGACATCGCGCTGCCTGGACCGCGCAAGGTGAACGTCGTACCCGTGGGCACCGCGCCCTGGTAGACGGTGACGGTGATGCTGCCGGTGACCCTGAGCCCTTCGCTCGCCGCCGCCGTCGTGCCGCAGATCCGCAGCGACGCGGCGCCGATGCTGATCCGGGTGCCGGTCGCGTTTATCGTCGGCACGGCCACGAGATCGACGGCATCGACCTCGAAGGTGCGGCTGGCTCCGGCGGAGGGACCCACCCAGTTCCGTGCCACGACCTGGAAGGCCGCATCACGCAGCGCCGGATGTGCGAGCAGCACGGACAGCGCGATCGTGAACGTCGGTGTGCTCGACGTCCTGATGACGGTGCGCGGGACGGCATCGCGCAGGGTGTAGGTGACCGGGCCCGAGGGGCTCGAGACACGAGGCACCGAGATCACGAGGGCATCGTCGGTGAGGGTGAAGGTCGGGCGGCTTGGTCGGACCGGGACTGCGACACAGCCCTGGACGCGACCGAGGAGGGCGAGACCGTTGCGGTCACCGACGCCGAAGGTGCCGGCCGAGTGCGTCGACGTCATCGGGTTCATCACCTGTGAGGCGTCTCGGACGTGTCCGAGGTTCATGACGTGCCCGAGCTCGTGGAGATAGAGGTTCATGCGCTCCCGAGCCGTGAGCGTCGCGATCGTGGTGGCCACGATGGCGACGTCGCCGCGCTGGGGGACGAGTGGTCCGCCGCCGGTGCCGCCGAGCGGCCAGTCGGTGTGCCCGCCGACCCCGAGCAGGTTGGCGGTCGCCTGTGCGCCGTACATCGTCGAGCCCTGACGGCGGGTCGCGAACCACACGACGATGTCGGCCCCCCGGTCGGTCCGACCCACGGCAGCGGTCGTGCGGCCCGCGTAGGCGAAGCGGATGCCGGTCGCTCGTGACATCGCGGCGAACGCGGCGGTGAGCCGTGGCAGCTCGGTGGTGAGGCGGTTGCCGAGAAAGTTGACTTTCCAGCGGATCGTCGCGCACGGGTTCCATCGCGCCGGGAGGTGTCCCCAGCGGGTGAGGAAGGCGTAGTGCCAGCCCGACCTGCTCAACCGGCCGGGGCCGGTCGCGGTGACGGTCTCAGCGCCCGACGCCGAGCGGAAGACCCGCGCGGTCACAGACCCTGCGGTCCTCGGCGTGACCGACGTGAGTTCAGCCGGCTGCGCGACGTCGTAGGTCGTGATCACGATCGGCTCGGGCGCGGCAGGCACCGCGGGCGCGCCGGTGACAGGAGGCACGGCGAAGCCCAGTGCCATCGCCAGAGCGAGTCCGGCGAGCACGCGGTGGAGGTGCCGCACGCCAGCCATGTCGTCCTCCTCGGGGACGTCGAGCGACTGCCCGCCCGGGTGGCCGCAACGAGGTCATCGGCCAACAACGGCACCGGTCTTCACCGCACCTGCCCGGCGTCACCCATCTGGCACAGGCAACCTCGCGCAGGACCCTCCACCGCCTCTCACCGAGGTCACGGAGTGCTCCTCGGCGCTCGCCCGGCGGTCCACGGATCGACCAGTCCGGCGTGTCGTCCCCAGGCTCCGGCGTACGCGGCTGGGTGTGTCCTCTCGCCCCGGCAGGGTCGGGACCGCAGGGCGCACCGGTGCCCGGTCGGGAGTCGGACGTGGGCAGATCAGGACGCAGCACGGACCCGGGCACGGGTCTCGTGCGAGCGAAGGACGCGTTGGGCCGATTCGGTGAAGAGCTGGCGTCGCGCCATCTCGAGGACGACGGATTCGTCGTCCTCGCGCGCAACTGGAGGTGCGACCTGGGTGAGGTCGACATCGTGGCCCGCGACGGTCACGTGCTGGTCGTGTGCGAGGTGAAGACCCGCAGCAGCCTGCGGCACGGATCACCGTTCGAGGCAGTCACCGAGCGCAAGCTGCATCGCCTGGAACGCCTCGGGATGCGCTGGATTCGAGAGCGTGGGGTGCGCCCGATGTCGATGCGCGTCGATGTGGTGTCGGTGCTGCGACCTCGTGAGGGTCGCACCGTCGTCGAGCACGTGCGGGGTCTCTCGTGACGGGGGTCGCGCGGACCCGTGGTGTGGTGCTGCTCGGGGTCGACGGTCACGTCATCGGCGTCGAGGCGCACGTGTCGATCGGGGTGTCCGGCTTCTCCGTCGTCGGGCTCGCCGACAAGCTCGTGACCGAGGCGCGCGACCGCTGCCGCTCGGCGGTGATCAACACCGGTCTGCAGTGGCCCGGACCGAAGATCACGATCGGCCTGTCCCCGGCAGAGGTGCCCAAGCGCGGTCCGACACTCGACCTGGCGATCGCCCTGGCGCTCCTGGCTGCGAGCGGGCAGGTGCCGCTCGCTGTCGCTGCAGAGCTGGTCGTGGTGGGTGAGCTCGGCCTCGACGGACGCGTGCGCTCGGTGCGAGGCGCGCTCGTGGCGGCACTCGCTGCCCGCGCTGCCGGCGCCCGCACCTTCGTGGTGCCGGCGGGCAACGTCGCCGAGGCCTCACTCGTGCCCGACCTCCAGGTGCACGGCGTGCGGACCCTGGCCGGTCTCATCGCCCTCGTGCGCGGCGACGACGTGCCCGAGGTCGAGCTCGCGTTCGACGCCGAGGATCTTCTTCCGATCCCGCAGGCGATCTCGGTGCCCGACCTCGTCGACGTCCGGGGGCAGCACGTCGCTCGAACAGCGCTCGAGCTCGCCGCCGCCGGTGGTCATCACCTGGCGATGACCGGGCTTCCTGGAGTGGGAAAGACGATAGCGTAGTATGCGAGTCATGGGAACCCCACCACGCAAGAGACACCGACGACAGGCCGACGGCCCAGTCAGGGCAGCGGTTTACTGCCGCATCTCCGACGCCCGCGACGGCGACACCGCAGGCGTTGACCGACAGCGGGACGACTGCCTCAAACTCGCGGCAGAGCGCGGCCTAGAGGTCGTGGGCGTCTACATGGACAACAACAAGTCAGCCTTCTCCGGTCGCGTCCGTCCCGAGTACGAGCGACTCCTCGAGGACGTCGACGCCGGCCGGGTGGACGTCATCGTCG
>JANMBJ010000481.1:0-15689 GCA_031360335.1 Candidatus Nanopelagicales bacterium | reverse complement strand
GTGCACCGCGACGGCTCCGGCCAGGTCGAGATCGCTCAGGAACTGCGAGGCCAACGGCACCAGCCCCGGACCGACGGCAGCACTGATCGTGCCCGCCGCCGCGGCATCACGAAGTCGATCGACGACGTCGTGGAACTCGGCGAACAACGCCGTCACGACAGCACCGGGTGCGGTCGGAGGCATCTGCGTCGGACTCATGCCAGCAACGCTACAGACCACCCCCGACAGTGGCCCGATCTCGGGATCACATGAGCCACAACGACTTCCGAAGACGGCCTACCAGAAGAACCCACCCCGCGCAGTGCCCGTGAACAGACCTGTGGACGACACACCCTAGGAGTCACCACGTGGACAACCAGAGGTATGTCCCGCACCCGGCTGGCGTCTCCGCAGCGACCCCAGCGCACCTTGGCGTGCGCCCCAGATGTGGGAGCACTCGAGCATCCGGGGGGAGGCCGCCTCCTCGGCCTCGTACAGTGGCTGCACCCGTCGCCCGGATGGCAGAGCGACCGGGCACCGACGAGCGTCGATAGGTCCCTCGAGGATCCGGGAGGTGCGCGTGCACGGTCTGGGGAGGGTGCGAGCCCTCGTGACGGGCGTGGTCGTCGTCGTCGGTCTGACTTCGTGCGGCACACCGCACGCCGCCGACAGCGCGACGAACGATGTCACGGTGGCGAGAGTCGCCAGCGTGCCGCGAGTGCTCGCAGCGGCAGCGACCGTGGCGGTGCCGAGCTCACGACGGCCGTGCCTGGGCACTGTCGCACCGGCGCACTACGACCATGTCATCTGGATCGTCATGGAGAACAAGGCCGCGGCGTCGGTGCGCGGCGCTGCCGCACCCGTAACGACGTCCCTCGCCGCGCGCTGCGGTGCGACCGCTGACTACCACGCCGTCACGCACCCATCACTGCCCAACTACATCGCGCTGACATCGGGCTCCACGCACGGCATCACCGACGACACCAACCCGTCGAAGCACCATCTCGGCGGGGCCTCGATCTTCTCGCTGGTGGCTGCGTCGCACCGACGCTGGGCGACCTATGCCGAGTCGATGCCGACCGCCTGCGCGCGCACGTCGTCCGGGCGCTACGCCGTACGCCACAACCCGGCGACCTACTACACGTCGCTGGCGAAGACCTGCGCGCCGAGCAACCTTCCGATGGGTACGCCGAGTGCCGGCCGGCTCGCCACCGCGTTGCGCACCAGCACGCTGCCGGCGTTCACGCTCATGGTCCCCAACCTGTGCAACGACACGCACGACTGCTAGGTCGCGACCGGCGACCGGTGGCTGGGCAGATGGCTGACGACGATCACCTCGAGCCGCACCTACGCCGCGGGCCGCACCGCGGTCCTCATCACGTGGGACGAGGACGACAACACCCGCGTCAACCGGGTGCTCTTGATCGTTGTAGCACCGTCG
Organism: Candidatus Nanopelagicales bacterium; assembly: GCA_031360335.1. Lineage (GTDB taxonomy): Bacteria > Actinomycetota > Actinomycetes > S36-B12 > CAIYMF01 > Longivirga. The sequence continues at coordinate 14,269 of JANMBJ010000481.1, read as the reverse complement.
GTGCGACCGGGCACGGTCATCCGCGGGAGGTACACCCACCTCAACCTGCTGCGCACCACCGAGGACCTGCTCGGGCTCCCCACGACCCTGGCCCACACGGCCGCGTCGTTGCGGCGGGCCGGCCACCTCTGACCGGACGGCTTTCGACCTCCCGGTCCATCGACGACACTGTAGGTCGTGGAACGAGCGATCTCGCGGATCTGGGCCTCGACCAGCGTCGCCACCAGGGTCCGCAGCGACGGTTCGTCGGCGGCGAAGCGCAGGGATCCCTTGGCCGTCACGCAGACCGCAAGCTCGTCAGCGAGCTCGGCCGTGACAGACCCGCTCATCGGGAAGTAGGCGTTGTGATTCTTTGACGTGCGCCGCTGCCCGGTTGCAGGACGGGTCAGGAGTCGTCGTGGATGGGGGCGAAGAAGCGCACCACGGCGGCCGAGATGCCCTCGGCGAGCGCATCTCGGAACGCCGGGTCCGACAGGCGGGCGGAGTCGCGCGGGCTCGAGAGGTAGCCGCACTCGATGCGTACGGCGGGCATGCGCGTCATGCGCAGCAGGTCCCAGGTCTTGGCGTGCGTGCGGCAGTCGGTGAGATCGGTGCGCGCGCAGATCTCCTCCTGCACCATCTCGGCGAAGCGCTGGCCCAAGCTGGAGCCGGTGCCGGCCACGGCGTCGCCGAAGAAGAAGGTCGCGGCACCAGCTGGCGTCGGCGAGGCGACCGAGTCGGCGTGCAAGGAGAGCACGAGGTCGGCGGCGGTGTCGTTGGCGAAGGCGGCTCGTTCGGACTCTTCGGGCGAGGTGTCGCCGTCGGGAGATCGCGTGAGGAGCACCTGGACGCCGATCGCGGCGAGACGGCCCTCGACGCGGGTTGCGAGGTCGCCCGCGATCGCCGCCTCGGACAGGCCGCCGTGACTCAGACCGCCATCGTGACCACCGTGCCCCGGGTCGATGACGACGACCTTGTCGGCGACGCCGCTGCAGAGCGACTCGAGAGCGTGCATCTCGCGCAGCACGGCTGCGGTGCCGCCGCCGCTCATAGTGCGGGCGAGGCGACCCATCGCGCGGAAGGTCTCCGGGCCGTAGGTGCCGTCAGGGTCGACGCCCACGCTTCGCTGGAACTCGCGAAGCGCGGAGTCGGTCGCGACCCCGAAGACGCCATCGACCCGACCGAGGTCGAAGCCGAGGCCGGACAGGCGTCGCTGCAGCGCGAGGACGTCATCGCCGTTGACGACGTGGCCTGGGCTGTAGGAGAGCACGCGGTCGCCGAGCGACCAGCGGGCCTCCTCGAGGCGGCGAAAGGTCTGGACGCCGACAACGCCGTCGACGGTGAGCCCACGCTCCTGCTGGAAGCAGCGGACGGCGGCGTCGACAGCGTGGTCGAAGACGTCGTCGAAGACGGCGTGAGGGGGGTCGGACCCAGGCCCCTCGGCAGGGAGCAGCCCAAGACGGCCGAGCCGGTCACGGATCTCCGCGACCGCCGGGCTCGTGTCCCCCCGACGGATCGCGGGCGGGGTCACCGGGGAGGTTAGAGGAACTCGGCGAGGTCAGCCAGGAGCGCAGCCTTGGGCTTGGCGCCCACGATCTGCTTGACCAGGCGGCCGCCCAGGTAGACGTTCATCGTCGGCAGCGACAGGATCCGCTCGCTCGCCGCGGTCTGCGGGTTCTCATCGACGTTGAACTTGGCGACGGTGATCTTGTCGGCGTTGGCCGCCGCGATCTCCTCGAGGATCGGGCTGACCATCTTGCACGGTCCGCACCACTCGGCCCAGAAGTCGACGAGCACTGGCTTCTCGGACAGCAGCACCTCGTCGGTGAACGTCGCGTCCGTCACGATCTTGGCGGCGCCCATGCGGCGCTCCTTCCTCGAAGGGGTCTTGCTCGGTACGGGGTGCCCGGGCTGTGGCCCGGGCTGGTCGTGCTGAGCCGTGGTGCTGTGCTGTGGTCGTGCTGTGGCCGGGAGGACGTCCCGCTGCCCGCGCCCACCGTACGACGAGACACCGACGATGGCCGCATTCCTGCGTCCACGCGGGCGGTCCTTCCGGCCGTGAGGCAGCCCGCGCCCGTCGCGCCGACCCCGGAGTCCGGACAGTGATGTAGTGGCCCGGGCGGGAGGGGTCAGGCCAGGGTCTGGAGCGCGTCGTGCGTGAGCTCGGCGGCCTCGAGGTTGGCGAGGAACTTCTCGGCGTCCAGCGCCGCGGCGCAGCCGGAGCCGGCCGCGGTGATCGCCTGGCGGTAGTGGTGGTCGACGAGGTCTCCGCAGGCGAACACGCCGGAGAGGTTGGTGTGGGTGGTGCGGCCGTCGACGAGGACGTAGCCCTCGCCGTTGAGGTCGACCTGGCCGCGGACGAGCTCCGAGCGCGGGTCGTGGCCGATGGCGACGAACAGGCCGGTCGCCTCGATCGACCGGGTCTCGCCGGTCACCGTGTCGCGCAGGACGAGGCTTGCGAGCTTGTCCTCGCCCACGATCTCGGCGACCTCGGAGTTCCAGGCGAAGCGCATCTTCTCGTTGGCGAAGGCCCGCTCCTGCATGATCTTGCTGGCACGCAGGCTGTCGCGACGGTGCACCAGGGTGACCGTCTCGGCGAAGCGGGTGAGGAAGGTGGCCTCCTCGATCGCGGAGTCGCCACCGCCCACGACCGCGATGTGCTGGTTGCGGAAGAAGAAGCCGTCGCAGGTCGCGCACCACGAGACGCCGTGCCCGGAGAGGCGCTTCTCGCCCTCGACACCGAGCTCGCGGTAGCCCGACCCCATCGCCAGGATCACGGCGTGGGCGCGGTAGGTCGTGCCTTCACCGTCCGTGACCGACTTGATCGGACCGGTCAGGTCGACCGACGTGATGTCGTCGGTGATGATCTCGGCGCCGAAGCGGACGGACTGGGCGCGCATGTTCTCCATGAGCTGCGGGCCCATGATCGCGTCCTCGAAGCCGGGGAAGTTCTCGACCTCGGTGGTGTTCATGAGCGCACCGCCAGCCGTGACCGCACCTTCGAAGAGCAGTGGCGCGAGCTGGGCCCGGGCAGCGTAGATCGCGGCGGTGTAGCCCGCCGGGCCCGAGCCGATGATGATCACGTTGCGGACGTCGCTCACAGCGAGCCTCTCGACGGAGGGACACGTGTCCCGGTGGTGCACGGGGTCGTGCGGGGATGATCGTGCTGCAGAGCCGGGTCGTGCGGGTGCACACGTCTCAACGATCCTAGGCCGGACGGCATTCCGACCCGACCCGACCCGACCCGAGCCAGGTGTGCGGCGCGGAATCGCTGGCCGAACCCGAACCCGATACGCACCCCGACCCCACGATCGCGCGTCACGCACGGTGGTGAGGGCGCGCGGCGCACCGGGGTCGGGCGCGGCAGAAGGAGGGGGCGCGGACGAGGCCCTAGGGCCTCGGGACGGTCGCGAACTCGTAGACGATCGGCTCGGATGTCGCGCAGCCGGGCTTGAGGACGTAGACGTCGACCTTGGTGGGGTCTCCCTCGGTGGCCACGACGATGACGTCGGCGGGCTTGCCGTCGAAGGTCCCACGGTCGACCACGAGCGGGACGACGCCCGGCAGCTCGAGCCGCGTCATGCACGCGGTCACCGAGTCGGTCTGCAGCGACTGGGGCACGTCAGCCGAGGAGAACCCGCTGCGGGTACTCGCGGCCAACGGGCTGCTGGGGGCGAAGGCCGAGGCGCTGGTGCCTGCGGGGACGGGGGACTGCGCGCTCGCCGGCGACGACTGAGCACTCGGGGGTGCGACCGGAGCGCCTACGGGCCCGGCAGCGACAGCGGTGTCCTTCATGGTCACGGTGGAGAGCAGCGCGCTGACCTGCGTGGGGAGGGTGGTCGCGGAATAGCGGGTATTGGTGGCGCGGATGGCCGTCGACTCGGTCGCGGCCGCGGAGCCACCTGCTGCGGCCTCGGCCGACACGCTGGACGAGGCGGTGGTGACGCTCGAGGGCACTCCATGGCCGAACACGGCGACACCGCCGCCGACCGCGACCACGGCTGCGGCCGCCCCACCCAGCCAGGTGAGCCACCCTAGGTCGCGCGGCCGGCGGCTGCGGGCGCCGTCGATCGGGAGCACGGTCGCGAGACCGGCGGAGGCGGAGCCCTCGGAGGCGGACGAGCGAGCACTCACCTCGTCGGAGTCGTCACCGAGCGCCGCGACCGCGGCGAGACCGGTCGCCGCGCGGGCCGATGCGAGGCGCCGCTCCTCGGCGAGGACGGCATCGAGGCGACGTACGACGTCGTCCGGCATCGCGATGTCGGCACCGCGCAGCAGTCCCATCAGCGAGGTGACTGCGGCGTCCTGCTCCGGGGTGGCGTCGGGGCCGGGCGTGTCGAGGTCAGCTGGGACGGGCCCGTTGTCGAGCCGGTCTGACCGGAGCCGGTCTGCCGGGAGCTCGCCGGTGTCCAGGCCGCCGGTGTCGACGGTGCCGGTGTCCAGGCCGCCGGTGTCGAGGGTGCCGGTGTCGAGGCCGGCGTGGCCGATGTCGGACCCGCCGGTGTCGGAGCGGTCGGGTGCGGCCGGGTCACGGGTGTCGTCAGTCACGGGGTCACCTCCCGGTCGCTCGTCGGTGTCGTGCTCGGGTGCGTGGTGCTCGCCGGCGTCGTGGTTGTCGGTGTCGTGCTCGGGGTCGGTGTCCGTGCCGCGCCGGGCGCGGCGCTCGGGGTGTCCCCGGATGGTCTCTGCGGTGGTCTGACGTGGCTCGGGGCGTCCGGGTTCCGCAGACCTGCGAGTGCGACCGCCAGCCGGGCCCGCCCGCGCGAGCAGCGGCTCTTGACCGTTCCCTCGGGCACGCCGAGCAGTCGGGCGGCGTCGGACACCGGCAGGCCCTCGACGTCGACGAGCACGATGGCGGCGCGCTGGTCGTCCGGCAGAGCGGCGAGCGCACGGTCGATCTCCATCCGCAGCTCGAGTCGGTCGAGGTCGTCCCGCGGGTCGGCGATCCCCCGGTGGCCGGTCTCGCCGTCCTCCTCGGGGAACGGCACGGTCCGGCGCGCCTTGCGGCGGCGCATCCGGTCGAGACAGGCATTGACCACGACCCGGTGCAGCCAGGTCGTGACGGCGGCCTCACCCCGGAACGACGCGGCGTTGCGGAACGCCGAGATGAACGCGTCCTGGAGCGCGTCGGCGGCGTCCTCGGGGTCACCGGTGGTGCGCAGGGCGACCGCCCACATCCGGTCGCGGTGGCGACGTACGAGCTCCGCGAACGCGTCCTCGTCGCCCGCCACGTGGGCCGCGAGCAGGGCTGAGTCGCCGCGCAAAGCATCCCCGGAGTCGACCCGGGCGCCGGGCGAGTCGTCGCCGACACGGGCGCCGTGCGGGGCGGGGTCGACCGCGTCGGGTGCGGTCGCGTCGTCGTCGGCAGGCGGGGTAGCGTCAGCGGCGAGGTGCTCCCCGTCCGGCGCGTCAGCGCGTGCTGCATCGTCGCTCATGGCGTCGGCCAGCCTACGGGTCGGGCGCCCGGACCGACGGTGAGCCACGGCCTACGCTCGGGGCCGTGGATCCACTCACCGCCGTGCTCACCGGGCTCGGTCTCGCCGGCTCCGCCGGCCTCAACGCCTACATCCCCCTCCTCGTGGTGGGTCTGCTCGGGCGCTTCGACGTGCTCCACCTGACCTCGCCGTACGACGGGCTCAGCTCGCTCCCGGTCCTCATCGTGCTCGGGGTGCTGTTCGCGGTGGAGTTCTTCGCCGACAAGGTGCCTGGCGTCGACTCGGTCAACGACGTGATCCAGACCGTGGTGCGCCCGCTCGCGGGGGCGGTGCTGTTCGCCGGCTCGATCGGGATCGGCACCGACCTGCCCACCTGGGTGGGCGTGGTCGCCGGCATCGTCGCCGCGGGCGGGGTCCACGTGACCAAGGCCGTGGCCCGTCCGGCCATCAACGTGTCAACCGTCGGTGTCGGTGGCCCCGTCGTGAGCGTGGTCGAGGACGCCACCGCGCTCGTCGCGAGCCTGCTCGCGGTGCTCGCCCCGCTGGTGCTCGTGGTGGTCGTGCTCGTGGCGGCCCTGCTGGCGCTCCGCTGGTGGCGTCGACGTCGTACGTCGCGGGCAGCCGCTACGGTCTGAGCCGCCGCAGTCTGCGGCGCGAGGTCTGCGCTGCGGGGTCCGCGTTGCGAGGTCGGAGCTAGCCGATGACCTTCACGTCGGCGATGCCACCCTGGTAGGAGCCGTCGGCGGGCGGCAGCCCGGTGAAGAACACGATGACGTAGCGGGTGGTGACCGGCTTGGGCACGCGCACCGTCAGCAGGTTCGACGCACCCGAGATCGTGGCCAGGGTGGTGAACTTCGTGATCGGGCTGGCCGGGTTGTCGGTCGCGTAGAACACGAGGTCGCTGCCGTTGCCGATGAGGCGGAGCTTGAGACCCGATAGAGGGCGCGCGATGCCCAGGTCGAGGATCAGCCCGACCCCCTTCTTGCCGCCGAGCGTGCTGCTCGAGTAGTGCGCGGTGGTCCACGCGGTCGCCGGGTCCTTGTCGACGGCGAACGGCACCTGGGAGGTGTTCTCCTTGCGGTTGCCGTAGGGGTCGTAGTCGCGCGCGCTCACGATCGGGAGCAGCTGGTCGACGGGGCTGATCACGGGCGGTGCTGACGAGACAGCACCCGAGGGCCCCACGCTCGGTCCCGAGGGTGCATCGGAGCGCGGGCTGGTGAGTGGGCTGCCACCGAAGCCGAGGACGAGCTTGAGGCCGAGGATCGCGAGCCCCACCACGGCACCGAGCGCCAGCACGACACCCACCATGCGCAGCCCGGTGCGCCCGACTCCGCGCGCGCGGCTCGGGGTCGACGCGGCGACGGCCGGGATCGCGAGGGCCGACGTCAAGGCCGCGACCACCTCGTCGGCCGAGCCGAAGTGCCCGCGACCCTTGGGTGGGCTGGTGGTCTGCAGGGCGCGCGCGGCGATCTCGTCGAGATCAGCCGGTACGTCGGCGACGACACGGCTCGGCCACGGGGTCCTTCCGCCGGGAAGCCGTGGGGCGTCGGGCATCTGGGCCACTCCAGCACCCCCGGGCCACCGCCCGGTGAGACCTGCGAAGAGCACCGCACCGGCAGCGTGCACGTCGGCCAGGTGTGGCTCGATGTCGGGCTCGACGCCGTACAGAGCCTGGTCGACACCGAGGCCGCGCACCCGCACCTCGCCGGTGTCGGTGATGGTCACGGCGTTGGGGCGCAGGTGGCCGTGGGTCACTCCGGCCGCGTGCGCCGCGGCCAGGAACCGAGCGACCTCGAGTGCGAGCGTGGCAGCATCGGCCGCGGGCAGCGGCTCACCCTTGCGCTCCGACAGGCTCTCGCCGAGCGGTGTCCCCGTCACCCACTCGCTCACGACCACGAGGCAGCCGCACTCCTTGTCCTCGACGATGTCGAGGATGGGTACGACGCGACGGTCGGTCACGGCCGACGCCAGCGTTGCGGCATCGCGCAGCCGCACCGCGAGCGGCGTGCCGAGCGGCGTGAGGCGCACGCTGACGGCCCGGCGCAGGCGCTGGTCGTAGGCGTTCCACAGGGTCGAGCCGGCGGAGTCGGCCATCCGGTCGACGAGGCGATAGCGCCCGAGGACGACGTCGTCAGGCGCCGGCTCGGTGCCGGTGCCACGCGTCGTCGTATCGGTCATGCGCCCAGGGTAGGCCGAGGAAGCCCCCAGGGCACCGGACCTCGGTGATGATGACCGCCTGTCGCGCCGATCTCACCGCCTGTGTCAGACGGTGGGTGCGCCGCGAGCGGATGCCTCAGATCGGCCGGACGGCGCCGATCAGGCCGCTCATGTAGACCGAGGCGACGCGCACGTGGTCGCCGGTGTGCGGCGAGTGGATCATCAGCCCGTGGCCGATGTAGAGCGCCACGTGGTGGATCGAGCCGGGGTTGCTCAGGTTGTTGGCCCAGAAGAGCAGGTCGCCGGGCTTGAGGTCCGAGAGCGCCACATGGACGCCGATCTTCCACTGCTGCCGTGAGGTGCGCGGCAGGTCGCGCCCGGCGACGCTGAAGATCCGGACCATGAGGCTCGAGCAGTCGAAGCCGACCGTGCTCGTCGCTGCGCAGCTGCCGTCGCTCAGCCGGCCGTCGTCCGGTGCGAGCGACGAGCACCAGCCGGTCGAGGGCCCGTTCCTGCCGCCGCCGCCCGCGGAGTACGGCGTACCGAGCCAGCGTCGTGCGTCGGTGATCGCTCCGAGCGCCCAGGGAGTCGCGGGGTCGGCGCTCGCCTCGGCGATGGCCCGGTCGACCGCGGAGTAGGAGTCGGCGGGGACCGGGTTGGTGGCCCACGGCAAGGTGCCGGAGTAGGTCGCTGTCGCGAGGGCGTCGGCACGGGCCTGGGCCAGGGCACGTTCGGTGTCGACGAGTCGGCGCACGGTTGTGTCAGCGTCAGCGAGGGCAGCGACTGCCTCCGCGTGCAGGTCGGCGGCGCGCGCGGCGATGCTGGCTGCCTGGTCCTCGAGGACCCGACGGCGGGCGGTGAGGAGGGCGAGGCCGGACCTGACCGCCGTGGCCTGGGTCGCCTGGCTCCGAGCGTCGCCTGTCGCGACGATGTCGCCGCGGACGACGGAGTCGACCGATGCGATGCGGTCGAGCACGTCGGAGATGTCGTGGCCCTCGAGGATGCTCGCGTAGATCGCGCTCGGCCCGCCGGTCATGTACATCTGCCGGGCAGCGTCGTCCGTCCGCCCGACAGCGGCCCTGACGTCCTGATGGGTGATGTCGACGTTCTGCTCGGCGATGATCAGCTGGGTCACGAGGCTGCTGAGCTCGTCGTTGACCGCGCCGTAGTCCTCGGCCGCGGCCTCCGACTCGGACTCGAGCCGGTCGACCTTGTCGCGCAGCACGTTCGCGGCGGTCTGGGCCTTCTGCAGGTCGGTCTGGGCGTTCGCGGGGGCACCCGTGGTCAGCATCGTGCTCAGGACGACGGCTGCTGCGACGGCGGCAGTGACGACCGTGCGGCGGAGGCCGCCTCTGGTCCAGGTTGCCGGAGCCGGAGGTGCGGTCGGAGCGGTGTGCCTCACAGCGGATCGCTCGCGGTCGAGCTGGAGGTGGCCACGACGTAGGAGGAGATCTTGGGCAGGTGACCGGCCACGATCGTGCGCGCGTCACGGCGCAGCTCGACGAACCAGCCGTTCTTGCGATCCGCGGCGGGGCCCTGACGCACGACGACATCCCCGTTGTCGGCGGCGAACTTGAGGACGGCGCGCTTCGCGGCCTCCTTGTTGCCGGTCGAGTGCAGCGCCAGGTTCCCGGCGAGAGCCGCCCCGACCGCGTCGTCGCGTACGTGGAACTGCGTCGAGGCGATCGACAGGCTGTCGAACCCGAGCATGCCGATGACGGCGAGCAGGAGCAGCACCTTGGACAGCGTGCTGACCAGGATCACGCCCGCGTCCTGGTCGTGCCGGCGCGAACGCGCCGTCACCGAGCTGCTCGCCGAGATAGATGCCACTCCCGTGTGTTCGGCCTCGGAGGACGCCTGCTTGAGCGCAGGTGACGCTCACCTCGGCCTGGAGTCGCCCGAGAGGAGCAATGCTCAGTGACCGCCGGGCAGCCGACGCCGGAGCATCGAGACCATCTCGGTGACCTCGCCGATGCGCAGCGCCCGGGCCATGGCGAGATAGGTCACGAGCCCGACGACGCCCACGACAGCGATATCGAGGAGAGCCGAGAGCCGACCGTGCTCTGCCAGGACGCCGCGCAGGGCCAGCTGGACCGCCTCCATCGCGGCGATCGTGACCAGCCCGGCGAGTCCCATCCGGGCCACGGCGCGGACCGTGGAGCGGGTCTGCAGCCCACCGATCCGACGCGAGAGCACCCGCCAGGCGACCAGCAGCGTGAGCCAGTAGGACCCGGAGTAGCCCGCTGCCAGGGCGATGAGCCCGAGGGACGACTGGTGCTGCCCGACTGCCCAGAAGAACAGCGGCACCGCCAGGGCGAGATAGAGGCCGTTGAGCACCACCGTGATCCAGAACGCGGTGCGGGTCAGCTCGAGGGCGTACCACCCGCGCAGGATCACGTAGTAGAGGCTGAACGGCAGGAGACCGAGCGCCAGCACCGAGGCGACCGTGCCCGTGAGCTCGGCCTCCGCCATCGTCGTGGCGCCGTAGTTGAACAGCACGATGCCCGCCTGGGTGCCGAGCACCACCAGGGCCAGCGACGCCGGGATGATCAGCGCGGACACCGAGCGCATCCCACCGCCGATGTCGGCGGCGAGCCCGACGAAGTCCTGCGCGTGCGCGGTCCGGCTCATCCTCGGCAGCAGCGCCGCGACCACCGACACCGTCACCACCGAGTGCGGGAGGATGAAGATGAGGTGCGCGTTCGTGTACGACGTGAGCCCACCCGCCGTGGTCGAGTTCTGCGCGGCGATCACGTTGGCCGTCGTGGCCAGGCGCACGATGACGACGTAGGCGAGCTGGTTGACCAGGACGAGCCCGATCGTCCAGAACGCCAGCCCGCCGGCCGTGGAGAGGCCGGCGCCGCGCCAGTCGAAGCGTGGCTTCCAGACATAGCGGGCCCGCACCAGCACCGGGATGAGCACCAGCGCCTGCGCCGCGACGCCGAGCGTGGTGCCGATGCCGAGGATGGCGACCTGACCGGGCTCGAGCGTGGTCGCGGTGAGCCGCGCCGATCCCGCGACCGCGATGAACACGCTGAACGTCGCGATCGCGATGATGTTGTTGACCAGCGGCGCGAAGGTCGGCGCCCCGAAGTGCCCGCGGGCGTTGAGCACCTGCGACAACATTGTGTAGACACCGTAGAAGAAGATCTGCGGCAGGCAGAACCGGGCGAACGAGGTGGCGATCTCGAGACTCGCCGCGGTCGACTGCGAGCTGGCATAGATCTGCACGATCCACGGTGCGATCACCACCGCGATCACCGAGACGAGCAGCAGCACCGTGCCGACGAGTGTGATGAGACGGTCGGCGTACCCCTGGCCGTCGTCGGCATCGTCCTTCATGTGCCGGACGAGCTCGGGGATGAAGACGGCGTTGAGCGCCCCGCCGATGATGAGGATGTAGACGACGTTGGGCAGGGTGTTGCCCAGGCTGAACGCGTCTGACAGCACGCCCGCACCCAGGGCCGCGGCCAGCACGATCCCGCGGATGACCCCGCCGAAGCGCGACACCACGGTGCCCACGCCCATGAGCGCGCTGGAGCGCATGACGCTCGCGCTGGTGCCGGCGGGTGCCGGCTCGGTCGCGGCATCGGCGGCGGAGTCTGCGGCGACGTCGCCGGCGAGCTCCTCACCGAGTGCCGCGGTCAGCTCGGTCGTGCTCGTGGGCTCGCCCGGGTGCAGCGGTTCGATCGGGCCGAGGGGGTCGCTCGGACGCTCAGCCATCCGAGCCCTCCGTCCCGTGCCTAGTCGCGTCGTGCGTCGTCGGCCCGTCGGTGCCGTCGGTGTCCTCGGGACGGTCGGCGATCGCGCCGACGCGCAGCGGGCGGCGGCGACGGACGAAGTTCACGAACAGCAGCAGCACCAGCACCCCGAAGAGCCCGCCGACGACCCACTGGGCGGCCCGGGCGTAGGCGGTCGACCGGACCTCCGTGCGCGCCGGGGTGCCGAAGACGTGACCGTCGGGGGTCAGCAGCGAGATGTCGACCGTGACCGGGCCGGTGCCGATCACCCGAGCCGTCACCTCGAGGGTTGCCTTCTCCCCGGGAGCCAGCGTGACGGGCTCGATGTCGGCGGCGACGAACCTGGTGGACGGCGTGCCGACCAGGCGGACACCGACCCGCGCGGGCCGGTCGAGGTCGTTGGCCACGGTGACCGGGATGACCCCGGAGTCGCCCGGCAGGGTCACGGGCGCGCGAGAGAGAACCTGCACCTGGTCGACCTGGGCGTCGATCTGGCTGCGGACCGTCGCGAGCAGCCGGGCGCCGCGCGCCGGCTCGATCCGCCAGGCGAGCGACGCCGTGCGCGTCAGCGCCTCCTCGTAGCCCCCGGTGCTGGTCGCGGCGGTGTCGGGTGCGACCGAGCGCAGGTCGGCCAGCACCCGACGGGCCCGACCCACCGCCGCGAGGAAGTTCGGTGACAGCTCGGCTGCGCGCGCCGAGTCGGGATAGTCGGTGCGCCCCCGGGGGATCTCGCTCGCCCCGCTCGACACGAGGGTCGAGAGCTTCTCCGGTCGCGACCACGGTGACGCGGCGAGGGCCGTGACGAGGTCGCGCGTCGTGCCACCGCCGACCGCCGACCAGCGGGTGTCGGGAGCGATGACGAGCGTGCGCGGGGTCGACGGGAGCTCGAGGGTGATCATCGCGATCTCCGCGAGCACGGTCTGCCGTCGTACGACCGGGTTGGTCACCTTCGGGTCGCTCGTGCGGGACGGCGCGGCTACGAGGTCGGACACGTCGGCGTCGGCGACGGCGGCCCGCAGCGGTGATCCGCCGGTCGCGAGGTCGACCGATCCGCTCGGCGTGTAGGCCACCGGCGGCGACGGTGGCAGAGCGGTGGAGGAGAGCACGACCACGCGGGCACCCGTGGCTCGCAGCACGTCGAGCGTGCCGTCGTCGGTGACCTTGCCGGCCGGCCAGGCCAGCCCACCGCCGACGGGCACGGTGAGCAGCCGCTGCGGGATGTCGCGAGCTGTCGTCGCGGCCAGCGCGATGTCGACGTCGAGCCCGGCCCGGTGCAGCGCCACGACATCGGGGTCGGCATAGGCCGACGCGGTCACCTCGGCCGAGCCGGTGAGGGTGCGGAGGCGTTCGAGCCACGCCCCGGCGACCGAGGCTCCCGTGCCCGGGGTCGAGGCGCCGCCGACCGCAGTCACGACGTAGCCGTCGCCCATGTCCTCGAGCGACTGCAGCAGCGCCGGGTCGACGACCCAGCTGACGGCGCTCGGCGCAGTCTCCGCTGCGTCGAGCAGCCGCGAGAGCCGACCTTTCGGACCCACTTCGGCGGCGAGGTGGTCGTCGAGGAAGACGCCATCGCCGACCCGCGACGGCGCGGTGGTGAGGGGGAAGAGCCACACGACCGGCGTGGGGGTCACGGACGACGAGTCGGGGAACCACGGAAGGAAGGTGCGGGTCAGACCGGTCTGGATCGTGCCCTGGCCGTCGTTGTCGATGTCGCCGGTCGACTCGACCACCAGCACGACGACCTCAGGTGTGGCCGCGGGCAGCGCGAGGTCTGACATCGGCACCGAGAGCGTGAACGGCTTGGACGCACCTGGCTCGAGGGTGTCGGCCAGCGTGACCCGGGCGCCGGCCACGGCGATGCCCGTGCGGCCCGCGTCGCCGGCGAGGATGTCTGCGATCTCCGACCTGGTGCGCACTGGAGTCGGCGAGAGCCGCAGTCGCACGTCGACCTTGCGCACGGCCTCGGTCGCCGTGTTGGTCACCGTGCCGCGGATGATCAGGGTGTCGGCAGCGGTGGGCACGACGGGCGTGAGCGACGTCAGGACGATCGAGACCTGGCCGGGGTCGACCGCCGTGCGCACGGTCGCACCGACGGAACTTCCGGTGCCGAGGCCGGTGCTGGTGGGTGCGGCTCCGCCGGGGACCGCGCTCACGCCCACGCCGAACGCGGCGACGAGTGCGGCTGCCGTGACCACTCGTGCGATCCGTCCTGCCGTCGAGGGGCGGGTCATCCGGTGGTGCCGGTGGGTCCGGCGCGGCCCGGGTGGCTGTCGGCGGCGGACAGCAGGGCGTCGACCTTGGTCATGAGTCGGCGCTCGTCGGCGTAAGCAAGCGTCGCGGTGACGTCCGGGAGCGCGACCCAGGCGACCTCGACGACCTCGATGTCGTCGTCGGATAGCTTGCCGCTGCTGGCCTCGAGCAGGAAGTGGTGCACCGTCTTGTGCACCCGGCGCTGCTCGGCGACGAACCAGAAGTCGATCGTGCCGAGGGGGGCCAGGACGATCCCGTGGATCCCGGTCTCCTCCTCGACCTCGCGCACGGCGGCGTCCTCGTAGGTCTCCCCAGCCTCGAGGTGGCCCTTGGGGAGCGACCACACCAGGCGTCCGCGCCGGTCGTGCCGTGCGATGAGCGCAGCCCGCGGCACCAGGCCCGTGCGATCGATGACCAGACCGCCGGCGCTCGTCTCGTCGACCCGCTGCAGGCGGGCTGCTGCGACGCCCGAAGGGGTGGGTCGACCCCCCGCCGGGGGTGCGGGACGGGGGACGTCGGACATACGCCGAGGATACCCGCGCCCCGAGACGCCTAGGCTGTCGCGACGTGCCCACCGAACGTCCCGACCCCGCGACCGTGATCGACGTCGACGCTGCCATCGCCCGGCTCGCGGCGTCGGGGGCGGGGGGGCGCCGCCCCCGGCCGGGGGTGGGGGGGGGGGGGGGGATTTGCGGCCACCGGGGGTGG
>JANMBJ010000390.1:0-3924 GCA_031360335.1 Candidatus Nanopelagicales bacterium | reverse complement strand
GGGCGGACGTCGTACTCGATCTACCTCTGGCACTGGCCGCTGAACGTCCTGGTGCCCTTCGCGACCGGGGTCGCACTCGGCGGCCGCACGAAGTTCCTCATCATCGCGGTGAGCCTCCTGCTCGCCTACGGCCTGACCCGGTTCGTGGAGGAGCCGGTGCGCTTCTCGCCACGCCTGCTCGGCGGCTCAAGGTCACCGCGAGCGGTGGGCGCAGTGTCGGCCGTCGCGATGATCCTGGTGACCGCGGTCGCCGGCTATGGCCTCTCGGTGCAGTCGCGCCGGGCCGACGACCTCGCCAAGGTCGTGACCGCGGTGATCGACTCCCGACCGTCGTGCCTCGGCGCGGCGGCCATGTCGCCCCATGCCGTCGGCTGCCCGGACCCGGCGCTGGCCGATGTGCTGGTCCCCGATCCGTCGATCGCCGCCCAGGACGACGGAAACCGTTCCGACTGCTGGTCGGGCATCTCCGAGTCGGTGCTGCGCGTGTGCAGCCTGGGCCCGAAGTCGGGCTACACCAAGACGCTCATCGCAGTCGGCGACTCGCACAACAACGCGCTGCTGGCGGCCTATGAGTCGATCGCGCGGGACCGCAACTGGCGGATCGATGTCGCCGGCCACAACGGCTGCTACTGGACCACGGGTCATCAGGTCAAGGCCACCGATGCCCTCACCGCGGCGTGTGCCACCTGGGTTTCGAACCTCGTCAGCTATCTCAACGCACACCCCGGCTACGACGCCGTCTTGACGACCTACGGCTTCGGTCGGAACTCGGTCGCCGCCGACCCTGGAAGCACCGTGCACGACACGACCGTGCGGCGGATCCGGGAGGCGTGGGCGCCCGTCATCGCCCGCGGCGCCCCCGTGCTCGCCATCAACGACGTTACGCGGAAGCCACCGGACATAGCCGCCAGCGTGGAGCGATACCGGCTCGATGCCGTGACCCCGAGCGCATCACCGCGCGCGACGGCACTGGCTGACTTCAACGGGTTCGCACCGGCTGTCGCGGCCACGCCCGGGTCGAGCCTGATCGACCTGACCGACTATTTCTGCGACGCGAAGTCCTGCCTGTCGGTCATCGGCCACGTCGTCGCCTACCGCGACCGTGACCACGTCACCGCGACGTTCGCGCGGACCCTCGCGCCCATGCTCGGCAGGGCGATCGCCGACCACCTCGGCCGATAGCAGGCCTCGTCGCCGGCTCGCGCTGGTGCTGTCAGGCCTTGATCTTCGCGTTCGTCGGGTCATAGAGCGGCCGCAGGGACGCCGTGCACGGCCACTGCCGGTCGACGATCTCGACCGTCCAGTCACCTGCCTCGAGCCAGGCTGCGTCGATCGCGACGTCGGCCTCGATCATCGCGAGACCCACCGCAGCGCCGAGGGTGTGGCCGTACGACGCTGCGCGGATGTAGCCCACCGGCACCCCGTCGCGTCGGATGACCTCCGCGTGGACGAGCAGCGGCTCCGGGTCGCCCACGAGGATCTGGACGAGGCGCTTGCGCAACGGCCCCTGAGCCTTCTTCGCAAGCACCGCCTCACGCCCGAGAAAGCCGCCCGGCTTGTCCAGCGCCACTGCAAAGCCGAGACCGGCCTCGAGGACCGAGTCGGTGTTGTCGATGTCATGGCCGTAGTCGCGATAGCCCTTCTCCATCCGCAGGCTCGCGAGCGCCTTGGTGCCGGCGTGCCGCAGTCCGTACGCCGGCCCGGCCGCGACGATGCGGTCGTAGACGTGCACCGCCTGCTCCGAGGGCACGTAGAGCTCGAAGCCGAGCTCGCCGAGGTAGGTGATCCGGATGCACAGCACGCGGGCGAACCCGAGATCGATCTCGCGGGCAGTGCGGAACGGGAACGCCTCGTTGGACAGGTCGGCGGTCGTGAGTGACTGCAGCAGCTCGCGCGACCGAGGGCCCTGGATGTTGAGCTGCGCGTAGGCGCCGGTGACGTCGGTGACGAAGGCGTGGTGCCCATCGAAGTGCCGCCTCAGGTGCGTCTCGACGTGACGGTGCGCCGTGTCGGAGGCGACGACCCAGTACCTCTCGTCGTCGAGCTTGGTGACGGTGAGGTCTGCCTCGAGCTTGCCCAGCGCGTTGAGCCACTGGGTGTAGGTGATGACGCCCGGCTCGCCGTCGACGTCGTTGGCCGAGATCCAGTTCAGTCGCTTGCCGGCGTCCTTGCCCTGCACGAGGAACTTCGCCATGAACGACATGTCCATGACGATCACGTCGTTGCGCGCGGCATGGTGCTCGGCGGCCCAGTGCGGGAACCAGTCCGGGCGTCCCCAGGTCAGCTCGCCCTGCACCGGCGCGCTGCCGTCGGCGGAGTACCACCCCGGGTTCTCCCAGCCGCTCACGTCGCGGAAGAACGCACCCTGCGCCTCGAGGCGGTGGTGGATCGGCGACAGCTTGGCGCCACGTGCGGTCTCCATGGACGTGTCGGGGTAGTGGCAGGCGTACACGCGACCGAGGCTCTCGACCGTGCGCGTCGCGCGGTACTCCGGGTTGCGCTGATAGGTGTGGAGGCGGTCGATGTTGAAGCCCGTGATGTCGACGTCGGCGTGCCCGGTCGTGATCCAGTGCGCGAGCGCACGGCCTAGGCCACCGCCGGTGAGGATGCCGATCGAGTTGAGACCGGCCGCGACGAAGTAGTTGCGCAGCTCGGGCGCCTCGCCGACCACCGGCTGCAGGTCAGCCGTGAAGCTCTCGGGGCCGCAGAAGAACTTACGCACGCCGACCTCGGCCGAGATGGGCACGCGGCTCATCGCGGCCTCGACGTAGGGACCCATGCGGTCCCAGTCGGGCGGGATCTCACCGAAGGAGAAGTCCTCGGGGATCCGGCCGACGTTCCACGGTGCGCAGACCGACTCGAAGAGGCCGACCATGAGGCCGCCGCCCTCCTCGCGCAGGTAGGTGAAGTTGCGCGGGTCCTCGAGCACCGGGAACGACTTGTCGATCCCCTCGAACTCCTCGGTGATGAGGTAGTAGTGCTCGGCGGCCTGCAGCGGGATGTTGACGCCCGCCTGCTCGCCGAGCTGACGGGCCCACATGCCGGCGCAGTTGACGACGTACTCCGCCTCGATGTCGCCATACGGCGTCGTCACGCCGGTCACCGCGCCGCCCGACTTCGTGATGCCGGTGACCGCAACACCTTCGATGATCGTGGCGCCCTTCATCCGAGCGCCCTTCGACAGCGCCATCGTCACGTCGACCGGGTTGGCCCGACCGTCGTCGGCGACGTAGAAGCCGGCGAGCACGTCGTCGACGCGAGCGAGCGGGAAGAGGTCGAGCACCTCCTTCGCAGAGATCTCCTGCACGTCGACCCCGCAATAGCGGTTGAACGCCGAGACGCGGCGATACTCCTCGAGGCGACCCGGCTCGGTCGCGATCTCGATGAACCCGACCGGCATGAACCCCGTGGACTGACCGGTCTCCGCCTCGAGACGTGAGTAGAGGTCACGGGTGTAGGTGCGGAACTCCGTCGAGGTCTCCGAGGTCGACCCGAAGGTCACCATCAACCCGGCCGCATGCCATGTCGTCCCGGACGTCACCTTGTCCCGCTCGAGCAGCACGACATCGGTCCATCCCATGTCCGCGAGGTGATACGCGACCGATGTGCCGATCACCCCACCGCCGATCACGACGACCCGGGCACGAGAAGGGAGCACAGGAGCAGACATGCAAGGAGAGTAAGGGCTTCCTGACCCGTGAGTCAGTATCTTTGCCGGCTCCAAGCGCTCGCCCGGTGTGCCCCGAAGACAGGCCCGCGGTGGAGCCGAGAACAACCCAGAGCGACTTGGCAGTGCTTCCAGAGGTTTCTCTGAGGCTTCGGGCCCAAGATGGGGCTACAACTTCATCCGGAGGATCGTCCGTACGACGCACCGCCGGCAGCGCCTCCCCCCCACAGCTGCCACGTCCCCCCCCCGGGACGGTG
>JANMBJ010000374.1:0-6578 GCA_031360335.1 Candidatus Nanopelagicales bacterium | reverse complement strand
TCTTGGAGTTCAGTCGCTGCGCCCGCATCGACAGCACGGGCCAAACTTGAAGGACCGGCCTATGGCCCGGTCGGGCCACGCGAGGTGCTTGATGGAGTACGCGTTGATTGGTGACGGTGGGGCCTCGGCTTCGCACCGGTTCGGCATGATCGGCTCTTCGTCGGGCCGGAACAGACGCGCCTCTGTTCAGGACAGCCACCGGCACGTTACCGGCCCGGTCGAACCTGAACACGACCTTCCGCCGGGCGTTGGCGACCGCGGGCGCGCCGCAGGTGCGGTTCCACGACCTGCGCCACGTCGCACAGGTTTACGCCGCCGAAGCCGGCGCGACCCTCCCGGAGCTGATGGCACGACTCGGCCACGCCACCCCGGCCGCCGCGCAGGTCTACCTCCACGCCAGAGCAGACCGCGACCACCGCCTCGCGAAACATCGACGACGAGACCCCCAGCAGTGCAGGGGGTCTCGTCGTCTCGACGGTGGCGCCGTCGTTCGGGGCAGCTCAGACCGAGCTGCGGACGAGGGTGAGCTTGCGGGCGACGGCAGTCACGTGGCGCAAGTCGCTGCCGCAGCAGCCGCCGACCACAGCGAGTGCGGGCAGTCGGCTGGCCAGCAGGACGTAGCCGTCCGCGAACTCGGCGGGGTCGCCGTCGTCCAAAACCTCCGCGACGTCCAGCTCGGCGTGGCTCTGACGCGACGCGTTGCACCGCACGCCGCGGACGCGCTCGATCCAGGTGCCAGTGGTCAGGCCGAGAAGGACGTGGTCGGGGTGCGCGCAGTTGACCATCACATACGCCGCCGCCCCACCGGTGGCGCCGTCGAGGCGCTGGACCGCCTCACCGAGCGGTTCACCCGTGGGAAGCCGGCCGTCGGTCTCGACGGTGAACGAGACGACGATCGGAACGCCGATAGTGCGGGCGGCGCGCACGGCGCCGATCGCCTCGTCGGTGTGGGTGAACGTCAACGCCGTCACAAGGTCCACCCCTGCCTCGGCCAGCCAGCCGATCTGCGTGGCGTGGTAGGCCTCGGCCTCGTCGGCGGTCAACAGGCTATCGGGTGCGTAGGCGTCACCGCGCGGACCGACGAGCCCGTCGACGAGGACGGGCACGTCCGCGTACTCGTCAGCGAGACCGCGGCTGAAGGCGACGGTGACGCGGACCGCGTCGTGCAGCTCGTCGTTCGTCACTCCGAGGTCGGCTGCCCAGAACGGGTGCGCCTTCCAGGTCGGCGCGTCGAGCACCATGCCGCTTCCCGTGGCGCGGGCGAGATCGAGGAAACCTCGGTAGTAGTCGGCCAGCGCTGCGCGGCCGACCGGGTCTGCGAGGAGCGTGTGCGCGGCGAACTCGGGGACCGGCACGCCGCGGTTGTAGATGAGGTCGGTCTCGCAGCCGGCGTCGGTGAGGAACAGGCGGCCGTCGGGCGACGGGAGCGGGGTGGTTGTCATCGGGGATCCTCCGTAGGGATGGCCGTGGTGTCGGCGTGCGGTCGGCTGGATGCCTCGCGGTCTCCAGCCTGGGGTCGACGACGATCGGCGCGGCCGACGGTCCGATGACGGTCCACCTACGGAGTTCCTACGGACGGGAGCCCTCCCGACGTAGCACTCTGGGTCCATGGCGAGTGGGTCAGGCGACGAGCTCTGGGTCGACGGTTGGCTGGTCGACGCGACCGGCCACCGCCTCGTACGCGACAGCGACGAGCGCAGGCTCGAGCCCCGCGTGGTCGATGTCCTCCTCGCGCTGGCACGCCGTCCTGGCACAGTCGTCGCGCGAGACGACCTCAAGCGGGAGGTGTGGGGGGACACCTTCGTCAGCGATGACGCCGTGTCGGCGACCGTCATCAAGCTCCGGCGCGCCCTCGGGGACTCCGCGCGCAACCCACGCGTGGTCCAGACCGTGGCCAAGTCGGGGTACCGGCTCGTCGGCGACCTCGTGAGCCGTTCCGGACATCCGGTCGGTGCGGACGACCGACGGGAGCCGGCCGTCCGGGTGGGAACGGTCGTGCACGTCAGGCTTGATCTCGAGCGCGACGACGCCGGCCCCGAGCTGTGGCAGAACGCGCACAACGAGGTCGTCGTGCTCGTCGACGCCGAGGCCCGGCACTGCGGCGGGTGGTGCGTCGCGGAGCCCGGATCGGTCCTCGTGGTTGTGGGAGTGCCCCGCGCCCGCGAGGACCACGTCGCGCGCGCGGTCCGCTGTGCGTCTGCGGTGACAGCCCGCGCGGACGGCCGGACCGTCGAGGGCGTCCGGATGCAGGTCCGGTGCGGCGTCGTACCGGGCGAGCTCGTGGTCATGGGGGAGGGTTCCGTCTCCGGCGCGGCCGTGCAGCAGGCACGCGACCTCGCCACGCACGGCGCACCCGGTGACGTCCTGCTGTCAGAGGACGCCGCCGAGGCTCTCGGCCCTGGGACGTGGGAACCGGTGGGCGACGTACGGCGGCTCGTCACTGCTCCCGTGCTGGACTCGACGTGGGACGTGCGTCAGCGCCGTGGACTGTCTCCGCTCGTCGGGCGGGTGCCCGACCTCGCCGTGCTCGAGCAGCTCGCAGACCAGGCCGACGACGGACTGGGTCAGGTCGTCGTGCTGTCGGGTGACCCGGGCGTGGGCAAGTCCCGGCTCGTCCACGAGCTGCGGGCACGACTCGAGGCGCGTGGCTGGTCGACGTCCCTCGGATCGACGTCGTCGCTCGACCCGCACTCGCCGTACGTCGCGCTGCGCCGGTTGCTGAACGACGCGGGGCCCCAGGCTGCGTCCGACAGCGCCGCCTGGGGAGCGGTCATGTCGCCGGAGCTGCCGGACCCGGGCTGGCAGGAGCTCGATCCCGTCGTGCGGCAGCAACGCGTCGCCGAGATGGCTCTCGAGCTGGTCATCCCTGGCGACCGTCCCTGTCTGGTCGCGATCGAGGATGCGCACTGGGCCGACGAGGCGACGCGCACGCTGATGTCCCAGATCTGCGACCGCATCGCCCGGCGGCGCTGCCTCCTGCTCATCACCACGCGTCCCTCGGGCGAAGACCGGTGGAGCGACCGGAGCCACGGCACCCGACGACGCGTCGGCCCGCTCTTCCCGGACGAGGCCGTCATCCTGCTCGACTCGCTCGTCGGCGACGACCCGGGGCTCGCGGACTGGAAGCGCGACGTGCTGGACCGATCAGCCGGTACGCCGCTGTTCGCCGAGGAGTGCGTGCGGGCGGCGAGCTCGCGGGACCGGGCACCGGGCGACGCGCGACAGGCCGTGCCCCGGTCGTTGCGTGGTCTGCTGGCCGAGCGCGTCGACGCGCTAGCTCCGGACGCCCGTGCCGTCGTCGCCCGTGCCGCCGTCCTGGGGCGCACCGGTTCGACAGCGCTGCTGCGCTCGCTCGTCGACCTCGACGACGCGGCGTTCGTGGTCGCCCTCGATGCGGCGACTCGGTCGGAGATCCTGCGCCCACTGCGGCTCAAGGACGGCGGCGGCTGGGAGTTCTCGCACGCACTGCTGCACGAGGCGGCGTACGCCGGAATCCCGCGCGACGCGCGTCGCGACATCCATCGCGCCGTGGTCGAGCAGCTCGCACGGGACTCCGGCGCGGCCACGGCGGGGCGCGCTGCCTGGCACCTGACCGAAGCCGGCGATGCGCCCGAGGCGGTCGCCGCCTGGCTGCGTGCGGCGCGCTCGGCGGCCGCCGCGACGGCCTACGCGGACGCGCTCGCGCACCTAGGCCGTGCCGGGCAGCTCGTCGATCGGCTGCCCGTCGCAGACCGTGATGCCGTCGAGCTGCGTATCGCCCTGGCAACCGGCACAGCCTCGGTGCAGACCGAGGGGCCGACGGGCAGCAGGACGCGTCAGGCGTTCGACGACGCCGTGCGGCTCGCCGACGACTGCGGTTCGGCCGAGCAGCGGTTCGAGGCCGTGTGGGGGTCGTGGTTCGTCGTCATGCACAGCGGCGACCTCCTCGAGATGGCGGCGCTCGCCGACGAGCTCTGGACCCTGGTGCCGGAGCTCGATGACCCTGCGCTGGTGCTCGAGGCCCACCACGTCCAATGGTCAGGTCTTCTCCTGCTCGGGCGCACGGAGGACGCCCTGCGCCATGCGCGGGCGGCGCTCGTGCTCTACCGCCCGGACGAGGCATCGCATCGTCGTGACTGCGACCGGCGCGGCATGGACTCTGCTGGCTCGAGAGGTGCCCCGCGGATCACGTCCAGAGGGCAGAGAGGGGCAGTGCCCAGAGTCTTTCGCCGAACCTGACGGGCTCTCTCCCGGTGTAGAGAACGGCGCCGATTGTGAACCGGGCGCCGGTCTTGTCGCGGAGGAACGTGAGGCCGGAGAAGTCACGCGCTTCTACGGTGGCGGATGCCTTGACCTCGATTCCGGCGATGTTGCGTGCGGTGTCCTCGATGACGAGGTCCACCTCGAGGCCGTTGCGGTCGCGGAAGTGGAACAGCTCGAAAGTCTTCTGGGACCAGGTGCTCTGCCGTCGCAGTTCCCCCGCTACGAATGCTTCGACCAACGCTCCCGCGTGGTGGCCGGAAGCAGACCCCGGTGCGAGCGCGGCAGGGGACACGTTGGTGAGCCGGGCGGCGAGGCCCGAGTCAAGGAGAGACACCTTCGGCCGCCCGACGATCCGTTGTGTCAGGTTTCCGCCCCACGCGGGGATGCTCTGGATCAGGTAGAGAGACGCAAGGAGATCGAGGTAGCCGGGAAGGCTTGTTTCAGGAATTCCTGCGTCGGCGGCAATGCGCGCCTTGACGAGCTCGCCGGCGTTGTTGGCCGCGAGCAGACGCACGAGCCGCGGCAGTCGGTCGAGATGCGCGAGCCGGCTGATGTCGCGGGCATCACGGTCGACGATCCGGGAGAGGTAGTTGTCGTACCAGGCGTGACGTCGTCGACCTTGCCGACCACGGGCTTCGGGGTAGGAGCCTTCGCAGATCCTCTCCAGGTATTCCGCTCGCGTGAGCTCGGCACGAGTCCTGCCGAGCTCCCCCTCATCCGCACTGAGTAGGACCTGGGCAAGGTCGTCGTGCCCGCCGGCGATCTCGCCCTGGCTGAGTCCGTAGAGGGCGACGGTCTCGGCACGACCGGCCAGGCTCTCGTGCTGCCCGGGGATGGTGAGCAGGTTCGCCGACCCGGTCAGGAGGAACTGTCCTGGTCGGCGGTCCTCATCAACTACGGCCTTGATGGCACGCAGGAGCTGGGGAGCCCGCTGCACCTCGTCGATCGCTAGAAGCGAGCCCCGACTCTGCCGGACGAAGGAGTCCGGATCCTCCTGCGCGGCGTTGAGGACGACGCTCGAGTCCAGCGTTAGCAGTGGGATGCCTCGCCCGCTGAGCACCTCGGTGGCCAGGGTGCTCTTGCCCACCTGCCGCGCCCCTTGAATCAGCACCACCGGCGTATCGGTGAGGGCCTCCTGGACGAGGCCTCGGGCACGGCGAGGATACGTTCGGACGGCGGACTGGTCGAAGGTCACGAACGGAACTCTACGCGTCCGAGAGCGACTTCGTCGCTGCTTGGTCGCGGATTCGCTGACATTGAGTCGCGGATTCGCTTAGCCCCGGTCGCGGATTCGCTGGGCTGCTCGAAGCGGTGGTTCGTGGGATCCGCGTGGGATACCAGACCCGATCGACGGAGCACGCGGATCGCGTCAGTTTCGCTGCGGGCGCCTGGCTGACCTGGGTCCCACGCCGCGACCAACCTCGGCGTGGGCCGGAGATCGCCTCGTGGCCAAAGGGAAAGGCTGTCTCGCGGCTTGAGGTCGCCCGCGGAAGGCGCTGCCAGGTGGTCTCGAGACCCGCATGGCCCGCCTGACAGTGGGAACTGCGCAGGCTGGCTATCCCAAGACCCAGCTCGCCGCCGACCGCTGCGGAGCCACGGATGCTGGAATCCATTGCACCACAAAGGAATCAACGCCAGTGTCGGCCCTCTCTTGGAGGGGGGAACTGGAGCGGGTGACCGGGATCGAACCGGCAGGGCCAGCTTGGAAGGCCTGAAGCCCGGTTGTCCGCGAGTGCCCAATAGTGCCTCTGACCTGCGGTTATGCAGTGTGAGCATGACCGTGAAGACTCGCGAGTGTCCCTACGTTTCCGTGGCTACGGACACGATAGGGACACGAGAGACACGTCTCGGTGGGCTGCCTGGGGTCATTGACGCCGAGCCAGACAGGCCGGATGTGCGGCGCGGGGATGTCCCCGTTGACGCGGATGGCTGCTCTTTCGCTTCGTTCTCGTCACTGCCGGCGGAGCCTGCTGATGCGCCTCGTGAGGTGACGGTGTGGCTCACGGGCGTAGGGACTCAGCGGTCATAGACCTCGCGGTGGTGTGCGACGCGCAGGACGAGGACCAGGAGCCGGTCGTCCTCGATCGCGTGGACGATGCGGTGGTCGCCGACCCGGACGCGCCACCATCCATGGTCGCCACCTCGGAGCATCTTCGCCCGGGGGAACGCGAAGGGCCGGTCCAGCGGGGCGGTTCACAGTGAAGGCCCCCTGCCGGATGGCAGAGGGCCGGTCGGACCGTGCTGGACTGGAGGGGAATTTCGGCGGGATCAGGTTGACTCGATGTTAGTCAGCGGCAGAAGTATGGCTTGGTCGATGTGATCGAGCCAGACCACTT
>JANMBJ010000371.1:0-2564 GCA_031360335.1 Candidatus Nanopelagicales bacterium | reverse complement strand
GCTCGACCACACACCTGTGGAGTCGGACGGTTCGTCCTGGACGGCGACCGTTGCCTTCCTTGGAGACGGCCCGGTCTTGGCACCAGATCCGACGAACTTCGCGTGGCATGACTACGCGCTGAGTGTCGTCGGTGAGGTATTCGGCGACGACCGCTCGGCGTTTCCAGCGGTTGCTCGTCGGTGGCGATAACTGGCTGTGTTGCGTTTGGGAGTTGCATGTCGGGAGCGGAACCGGGTCGGGTTCCTGGGCCGGGCCTGCATCCGGTCGCGGCAACCTGGTGGTTCTGTCAGGATTCGGGCGCGTCTCGCCGGGGTTCTGCGGGGCTCATCCGCCCCTGGAGAGAGTGAGCACGTGATGCGTTTCCCTCATGCGTGGACGCGGCGCACGGCTGCCGTGACAGCCCTGACCCTCGGCGGTGTGCTTGCCGCAGTCGGTGTCGGCTTCGCCGCGATCCCCGCTCCCAGCGGTGCGATCAGCGGGTGCTACGACAAGAAGGGTGCCCTGCGCGTCATCGACACGGCGAAGGTGAAGAAGTGCCCCGCGGGTACCAAGTCCCTCACCTGGAACCGCACCGGACCTACCGGCGCCAGGGGTGCGACCGGGCCGGCCGGCCCGAAAGGAGTTCAAGGTGTGACCGGTGCCACCGGTGCACAAGGACTTGTCGGCCCGGCTGGTCCGGCAGGAACACCTGCCCCTCCCGCCAGCGGACCGCAGACCTGGGCCGTCGCCTTTCCCGGGACCGCCGCACCGGAGAACAGCTACGGCACGTCGGTGACACAGCTGCCCGTCGGCACCGCCGTGAGTATGGACGGGGCAGACCTGCAGGGCGCAACGCTGTCTGGTGACTTCAGCCGCTGCACCCTCCGCTTCGAGTTCTCCGTGAGTGTCGGGCCGGAGAGGATCGTCGACGGGACGAACGGGCAGTTCATTCCTTTCCCGCCCGTTACCGTCGGCTCGGGTCCGCTACAGGGGCAGGGTCCTCAGCCGATGAGCTGGAACGCCCGATGCATCTCGACCGGCTTCATCCTCGAACCCACCCCCGCGTTCACGGCCGTGATCCCCTTCCACCTGGTCATGCCCACACCGCTCTTCCACTAACGAACCCCGAACGAGCACGGTTACCGAAAGCCGCCGGTGACAGCGCACAGCGTCGTGCGAGGGCAGGCCTTGCCCGACCGGGGGGCGTTGGCCAGCCCCCTCTACGATCCGAGTGTGATAGCGGACGGCGCCGAGGGCTGTCTGTCCGTCAGCACCAGGACATCTGAGCGATTGGCGCGCGTCGCTATCACACCGGAACCGTAGAGGGGGTCGCCGTCAACGGATACGGCATGGGCCAGCCCTTCGTGACTGATCGCCACTCACCGGCCGGATACGGCGAATGCCCGGCGACCGAATAGGTCCCTGATAGAGCTCACGACCGAGTAGCGAACGGGGGTCGTAGCCGCTGGCACAATGGCCTGATGCTCGAACCAACTGGGCCACCAAACCTGACCCAACTCGCTCGCGTCGTTGCCCTTGCAGCGATCGAGTTGCACGAGTACCGCGGCTGCTTCATTCGATCCGAGTCTTTCGACGAAGCGACCGTCGATAACTGGCTCGCGACCACGGATGGCAACGTGGCAGCCGTCGAGGGCGTCCTCAACGAGGTGCACTTGTACGACGCCGTTTCGGACGACTACCAAGACGGACAACTGCCCGAACTCGAAGCCATCGCTCGCCGCATCTCCACCGCGTGGACCGACATCTTGGCTGCGCGCTACCCAGGCAAGTCGTTCACCGTCACCTACTTCACGGAGCCAGAGCAGTCGGGCCGACAGTTTCAGTGCACCAAGCAGATGGCTGTGCGGCTTGCGCCGCACGATAGGTGCCGATGGTGCTCGCCACCCGATCACGCAATCGGGCAATGTTCAGCCATGAGCTCCGATGAGGGACAGGCCTGGTTCAGCGTCCGGTGCTTCTTCGAGTGGCAGGGTCCCGGCGAATCCCTCAGGCGAATCTATGAGGAACGGGTTCTGCTTTGGCGGGCCACCGACTTTGAGGATGCGATCGCCCAGGCTGAGGCGGAAGCCGAGGAGTACGTTGCGATCCGCGAGGCATCCGACCCAGGGCCTCAGCGGTATCTGGCCATGGCGCAGGCATATCAGCTGAGTGAATGGGATGAGCCGGGTGACGGCATCGAAGTCTTCTCGCTGCTGCGCGAGAGCAACCTGACGCCGGGAAAGTACCTGACGCGCTTCTTCGACACGGGCCACGAGCACAACGGCGCCCCGATTACCTAAGTGATGCTCCTACTGTCAAACGAGGACTTCTCGAGGTAGAGAGTTGAAGACCTCTCGGGCGACGTATCGCTTGAGGCATCTGATGATCTCGGGCTTGGAGAGGCCTTCTTCGGTCCGTCGTTCGACGTAGGCCTTGGTCGCGGGCTGGGTGGCCATGCGGGAGATCACGATGTGCAGAGGGCTGAGTTGCCTTGACGGTCTCCGCCGCGGTTGAGGCGCATCCTGGTGGTCTTGCCCGACGACGCGGGGATGGGGCTCGCGCCCAGGAGTGCGGCGAACGCGGC
>JANMBJ010000369.1:0-7058 GCA_031360335.1 Candidatus Nanopelagicales bacterium | reverse complement strand
CCCATCATCGTGCGCCACGACGCGATGGCCTCGCGGCCCTCGATCACAGCGGCGAGAAGGGGAGCCGATGTGATGAAGTCCACCAGCTCGCCGAAGAACGGCTTGTCGCGGTGCTCGCCGTAGTGGTCCTCGGCGGTGGCGCGATCGAGGGTGCGTAGCTCGAGGGCGACGAGGGTGAAGCCCTTGCGCTCGATGCGGCTGAGGACCTCGCCGACCAGGCCACGGCTGACGCCGTCGGGCTTGACGAGGACCAGGGTGCGCTCGGACACGGGGGTGACTCCTACACGAGTGGGGAAGATGCGCCGGCCGGCCGGCCAGGACGCCCGATGATCCTAGCCCTCGGCGACGGGGGGCTCCGACGCCTGGGAACGGGCCTCGTCGGCCGACGCGCGGGCGATCTGCGCCGCCTCCGCCTGGTGCTGCGCCTCGATGCGGTCGGCCTGGGAGCCGTAGTAGATGGCCGTGATCCAGACGCCGAGGAAGATCAGGCCGACGAGGAGCATGGCGGGCAGCAGCACCCCCGAGGCGATCACCGCGACCTGCAGGACCGACCCGATCGCGACGCCTCGGGGCGAGCGGGCCATCCCTGCAGCCAGGACGAGGAGCACGGCCAGCGCCGCCAGCACCCAGCCCACGACCGCGTCACGCCCACCGACGGTGAGCGCGACCGGGATCGCGAGCGCGACCACGATCGCCTCGAGGAACAGGACGGCGGGAGGTAGGACCTTCACCTGAGGTTCACGCTTCTGCGCGTCCGAGCAGGGCCCGAGCCTCGGCTGCAGTGACGACCGATCCGGTCACGAGCACGCCGGTGCCACCCAGGTCCGCGGCGGCGGCGTCGGCGATCTCGATAGCGAGGTCGAGCGCATCGGCGAGCCGGCCCGCGGTCGATACGCGGTTTGACCCGAAGACCTCGACGGCGATCGCCGCCAGGGCATCGACGTCGGTCGCACGCGGCGACGAGCTGCGGGTGACCACGACCGCAGCCAGCACCGGCTCGAGCGCCTCGAGCACGCCACGGGCGTCCTTGTCGGCGAGCACGGCGACCACCCCGACGAGGGAGGTGAACTCGAAGCCGTCGGCGATCGCGGCCGCGAGTGCCCTGGCGCCGTGCGGGTTGTGCGCGGCGTCGACCACGACCGTGGGGCCACGGCGTACGATCTCGAGGCGGCCGGGAGAGGCGACGGAGGCGAAGCCCGCGCGGACGAGCTCCGGCTTGAACGCGGTGCTGCCTCCCCCGAGGAAGGCCTCGACAGCCGCGAGCGCGATGGCTGCGTTGGACGCCTGGTGAGCCCCGAAGAGCGGCAGGAAGATGTCGGTGTAGGTGCCGCCCGGTCCTTGCAGCGTCAGCACCTGGCCGCCTACGGCCGGAGCCCGGCTGATGACACCGAACTCCACTCCTTCGCGCGCCACGGTCGCCTCGGTCTCGACAGTGCGCCGGAGCAGCACCTCGGCCGCCTCGAGCTCCTGAGCTGCGAGGACGACGGACGCGCCCTGCTTGATGATCCCGCCCTTCTCCCCCGCGATGGCGGTGAGGGTGGTGCCCAGATAGTCCATGTGGTCGAGGGAGATCGGCGTGATCACAGCGACCTGTCCATCGGCGACGTTGGTTGCGTCCCACGTGCCACCCATGCCCGACTCTACGATCGCGACATCGACGGGAGCGTCGGCGAAGGTGGCGTAGGCCATCGCGGTGAGCAGCTCGAAGAACGACAGCGCGGGGCCACCTG
The DNA here is from genome assembly GCA_031360335.1 of Candidatus Nanopelagicales bacterium. Lineage (GTDB taxonomy): Bacteria > Actinomycetota > Actinomycetes > S36-B12 > CAIYMF01 > Longivirga. The sequence goes on along the minus strand of JANMBJ010000369.1, from coordinate 5,328 downwards.
CCTCGGTGCTCTGCCTATCCACGAAATTGACGTAGGGCTTGATGTCGTCGTACACCCGGACGAATCGCTCGATGTCGACGGCGTCACCGTCGAGGCGGATCCGCTCGCGCATGCTGTGCAGGTGCGGGCTGGTGAACAAGCCGGTTCGCAGGCCGAAGGCTCGCAGCAGCGACTCGATCATCCGCGCCGTCGACGTCTTGCCGTTGGTGCCCGCGACGTGGATGACGGGCACGGCGTTCTGGGGGTCGCCCAGCAGCTCCATCACGCCGAGCACGCGGTCGAGAGTGGGCTCGATCTTCGACTCGGGCCAGCGTGCGGTGAGCGCCTTCTCGATGCCGACATAGCGGTGGAGCAGCGTCTCGGACGCCTCGTCGTCGAGCGGCGGTGCGGGGATGTAGGCGTCGGGGTCCTCGAGCTCGTCGGGGTCGAAGGCCGGACCGAGCCCACCGTCGTCCTCGTCGTCGGCGTAGATCGGGTCGCGGCGCTCGTCCAGCGGTCCGCGAAGGTCGCCGAGCGGACCGCTCATGTCGTCGTGCGCGTCGTCGAACAGCGCCTCGCCGTACTCGTCGCCGGTGCGCTCCACAGCCTGGTGCTCGTCGGCGTAGGGGTCGTCGAGGTCGTCGCGCTCGTCGTCGGGGTCCACGGAGGGCGATCCTACGTGGCGGCACCGATGCTGGCCTGCGGCGACGGGAGCCACAACGCGTTCGAGGCACGCTCCGGTCTTCCCTAGGATTGAGCCATGAGCACCCCTGCGCACGACACGCGCGTCCCGGAGAAGCCGACCATCGACGGCATCGAGGACCGCTGGGCGCAGGTCTGGGACTCCGAGGGCACGTTCCGGTTCGACCGGACGAAGACCCGTGAGCAGATCTACTCCATCGACACCCCGCCCCCCACGGTGAGCGGGTCGCTGCACGTCGGGCACGTGTTCTCCTACACGCACACGGACTGCATCGCCCGCTATCAGCGGATGCGTGGGCTCGAGGTGTTCTACCCGATGGGCTGGGACGACAACGGCCTGCCGACCGAGCGCCGGGTCCAGAACCACTTCGCGGTGCGCTGCGACCCGTCGCTCCCATACGACCCGTCGTTCGAGCGTGATCCGATGCCGAACGAGAAGAACCAGCTCGCGATCTCCCGCCGTAACTTCGTCGAGCTGTGCGAGCAGCTCACGGTCGAGGACGAGAAGGTCTTCGAGCAGCTGTGGCGCCGCCTCGGTCTCTCTGTGGACTGGTCGCACAGCTACCAGACCATCGACGCCACCAGCCGGGCTGCCTCGCAGCGGGCGTTCCTGCGCAACCTCGGTCGCGGCGAGGCCTACCAGTCCGAGGCACCGACGCTCTGGGACGTCACCTTCCGCACCGCGCTGGCGCAGGACGAGCTCGAGGACAGCGAGCGCGACGGCAACTACTACAGAATCGGATTCCCGGCTCCCGACGGCTCGCGGGTGTTCATCGAGACGACGCGACCCGAGCTTCTCCCGGCGTGCGTCGCCCTCGTGGCGCACCCCGATGACGAGCGCTATCAGCCGCTGTTCGGCACGACCGTGCTCACTCCGCTCTTCGACGTCGAGGTGCCGGTCGTGGCTCATCACCTCGCCGACCCGGAGAAGGGGTCCGGCATCGCGATGATCTGCACGTTCGGTGACACCACCGACGTCACCTGGTGGCGCGAGCTGCAGCTGCCCACGCGCCCGATCATCGGATGGGACGGTCGAATCCTCCGGGAGACACCGCAGTGGCTCACGACCGAGACCGGACACGAGACCTACGCCGCCATCGCAGGCGCCACGTCGTTCAGCGCCAAGGAGAAGATGGTCTCCGCGCTGGGCGCGGCCGGCTTCCTCGAAGGTGAGCCGCGCCCGACCAAGCAGCAGGTGAAGTTCTTCGAGAAGGGCGACCGGCCGCTCGAGATCGTGACGACCCGGCAGTGGTACATCCGCAACGGTGGTCGCGATGCCGACCTCCGTCAGCGGCTGGTGGAGCGCGGTGCCGAGATCGTCTGGCACCCGGCGTACATGCAGGCCCGCTATCGCTCGTGGGTCGAGGGCCTCAACGGCGACTGGCTGATCTCGCGCCAGCGCTTCTTCGGGGTGCCCGTGCCGGTCTGGTATCGCCTCGACGAGAACGCCGTGCCGGTCTACGACTCGCCTCTGGTGCCCGCCGAAGCACGGCTGCCGATCGACCCGAGCAGTGACGTGCCGGACGGCTATGAGGAGAGCCAGCGTGGCCAGGCCCTCGGATTCATGGGTGACCCCGATGTCATGGACACGTGGGCGACGTCGTCACTTTCTCCCCAGATCGCAGGGGGTTGGGAGGTCGACGAGGATCTATGGAATCGTCTGTGGCCCTTTGACTTGCGGCCGCAAGCACACGAGATCATCCGCACCTGGTTGTTCTCCTCCGTGGGGCGCGCGCACCTCGAGGACGACGTGCTGCCGTGGAAGCACGCTGCGATCAGCGGCTGGATCCTCGACCCCGACCGCAAGAAGATGAGCAAGTCCAAGGGCAACGTCGTGACGCCCATGGACCAGCTCGAGGAGTTCGGGGCCGACGCACTGCGCTATTGGGCAGCCTCCGGAAGACCGGGCACCGACACGGCGTACGACGTGGGCCAGATGAAGATCGGCCGCCGCCTCGCCATCAAGCTGCTCAACGCCAGCAAGTTCGTGCTCGGCCAGGGAGCGACGGTGCCCGTCGATCTCTCGGTCGTCACCGAGCCGCTCGACCGGGCGCTGCTCGCGTCACTCGCCCGGGTGGTCGACGACGCGACCGCCGCGTTCGACGACTACAACTACGCACGTGCGCTCGAGGTCGCCGAGACGTTCTTCTGGTCGTTCTGCGACGACTATCTCGAGCTGGTGAAGGACCGGGCCTATGGCTCGCGCGGCGTCGAGGCCGCCGACTCGGCCAAAGCGACGTTGGCCGTGACGCTGTCGGTGATCGTGCGCCTGTTTGCCCCGGTGCTGCCGTTCGTGAGCGAAGAGGTCTGGAGCTGGTGGCAGCCGGGCACCGTGCACCGTGCACCGTGGCCCACGACCGCGGAGCTCGAGGGTGCGACCGGAGACGCAGACGTCGTCGGTGACGTGGCAGTCGTGCTCTCGGCCCTGCGCAAGGCCAAGAGCGAGGCCAAGGTCTCGATGAAGACCCCGGTGCTCTCCGCCGTGGTGTCCGGGGCGTCGCTCGCCGTGGCCCGCGCGCGCGCCGCAGCTGACGACCTCTCCGCTGCCGGTGTCATCGAAGCGCTGTCCTTCCTCGAGTCCGACGACGGCCCGATCACGGTGGCCGTCACCCTCGCCGAGCCCGTCGCCTGACCCTCGACCTCGAGTCACTGCCCCAATCTCTGGTTTCGAGGCGGTGGAATCTGAGGATTCCGGCGGCAGCAGCTCGAGGACCGGTGGCCCGAAGACCTGTCTGAAGACCCTGGTTGCCCCGGATGCTCAAGTGGCCGGGGCAGGCGGTCGATCCCTCTCCCGAGGCGGCGTGGCGTCCAGTGCCGTGCCGCGAGCAGACGAGGTGATCGGCGTGAGCCGCAAGATCGAGGACATGGAGTACGTCGAGGCGTCGACCAGCGCCGCCACCGTGCTGCCCGGGTTGCCCCTGCCCGCGTGGACCCACCTGGGTGAGCCCGAATCCACGCCCGAGCCCGAGCCGGCCCCGGAACCCGCCTCGGTCATGGAGCTCGTGAGTGTGGGCGCCGCCGTCGAGCAGCAGGGTCACGTCGTGGGCCAGCCCCATGAGCTGGCCGCCAGCGTGCCCATCGCGGCTGAGCTCGGCGCTGCCCCGATGACCAGCCCTGTCCCGGATGCGCCCACGGTCGCTTCTGCGGGTCTCATCCGCGCCGTCGGGGCCTCGGTGCCCGACAGCCTCGACGCGTTCGCCCCGCCGGTCGCAGCCTCGTCCGCACCGCCGATGATTCTTCCGTCGATCTCTGCGCCGCCCGTCCCCGCTCCGCCGATGTCGTCCCAGCCGATGTCAGCCGTGACCACGTCTGCGCCGTCGACGGCTGTGCCGTCCGTGCCCGCCCTCGCTGCGTCTGCGCCCTCGATGCCCACGTCCGTGATCGCCCAGTCCGTGATGGCCCCGTCCGTGCCCACGTTCGCAGCTCCGGTCGCACCTGCGCCCTCGTTCGCGCCACCGGTCGAGCCGGCCGGGTCCGAGATGTCGATGCTCACGGGTGCGATGCCCGCTCCCGAGGCTTTCGCGCCCCCCTCTGCGCTGCCCACGGTGCCGGCTCCGCCGCTGCCGAGTCCCGACCTGGCCGCTCCGATCGCCATGGCGCCACTGGTGTTCAGCGCGCCGGCACCTCTCGTCACCTCGCCCGACGCCGGCGCTGCGACCTCGCCTGACACGTTCGCTAGCACTGCGACCTCGCCTGACACCTTCGCCGACGCGGCGCCGGAGCAAGCCGTCGGCGACATCGCTCTCGACGCCGCGCCGATGGACGATCCGACGGCGGATGCTGCCGACACTGCATCCGGCGACGACCTCGACTCCCCAGCCAAGCCGTCGCGACGTCCGCTCCTGCTGCTCCTCGTCCTGGGGGTCGTGGCGATCCTGGGAGCCGTCGCTGCCTTCGTCTATCCCGGTCTGCTCGTGGCCCACGACGACCCCGCGCCCGTGGCTCCCGTCACGCAGCAGCAGCCGCAGGCGGCACCCAAGACCGCGACCCTTGCCGTCCCGGCCACCGTCGCGGGCCTCGACACGATCACCGGCGCTCCGGCGACGGCGCTGTCGGCTGCCGCCTCCTCGACGGCGTTGTCGGGGTTCAGCACGCCGGTCAGCGCGGTCTACGGCAAGGCGGGCGTGCCCGGGGCCACGGTCATCGCGTGGACAGTTGCACCCTCGTCACCGGCCGCCACCATCACCTCGGCGTTCGCGGGTTTCGAGACGGCGTCCGCCACCGCGATCACCGATATCGCTGAGGTCCCCATCACCGGCGGACTGAGCGGCCAGATGAGCTGCGGCAGCGGGACGGTCAACGCGGCGCCGGCCACGGTCTGCTTCTGGGCTGACGACACGACGTTCGGCGCAGTCACGATCCTCAAGCCGGCGACGGCCAAGGACGGTGCCCTGACTGCCGTCGCGGTGCGCCAGGCCGTGGAGACGCTCGCCTGACCCCGGTCCTACGTCGGGCACGACATCGTGCAGACCTGCGGCAGTCCAGCAACGAACGACGGCCCCCGCCCGGAGGCGGGGGCCGTCCTCGTTGCAGGAGAGGTCAGGCGCTCTTCTCGCGGCGCTCGCGGCGGGCCGGCGTGGCGTCGCGCGGCACGAGGGTCGGCAGGACGTTGTCGAGGACGACCTCGGCGGTGACGACGACCCGGGC
>JANMBJ010000332.1:0-13810 GCA_031360335.1 Candidatus Nanopelagicales bacterium | reverse complement strand
GGACTCGGCCGACGTCGCGCTCATCGAGTCGCTGCACAAGAAGAAGTACGGCCTGCAGTTCCGGCTGTTCGAGGCGTTCGCCGCCGTCTTCCGCCGCCGCAACGGCGGTCATGTCGGCATCGAGATCACCGTCCCCTAGCGCCCAGGGCTCTCGTCACGCTGGGCGGCGCGCTGCTCCCGCCCAGCGGATCAGTGCGCCAGAGGCCACCAGCAGGGCGATCGCCGCAGCCGAGTTGAGCGGCAGCCCGGCATAGCTGATGACCTGAGTCGGAAATCCCGCCAGGCCGGTGGCTGACAGGACGAGGGTCGAGATCCCCACCCCGGCGGTGCCCATCGCTGCCGCCCAGCTCGCGACGCGCGCGGGTGGCGCCGCTGCTCGAGGCGGTGAGTCCCACCACGGCAGCGACGTGTGCTCAACGGGCCACATGAGGCGCACGACCGCCCACACGCCCGCTCCGTAGACCGACCAGAACACAAGACTTCCCCAGCCGTATCCCCAGCCGTCCGGCACCGGAAACCCTTGTGCGTCCACCCCGATCGGGCGATCCAGGTGCAGCGCATGGCTCACCACGGTGACCGTGATGAGCACGGGCAGGTGCCAGAGGTAGAGCGTCATGGCCACGAGGTTGATCCCGGTGACCGGACGCCAGACCGACGGCCGCTGCAGCAGTCGCGCCAGCGGTCCGCTGGCCACGGTGAGCAGGCTCGCGAGGACCACCGAGTGCACCGCGAGCACGACGCTCGGAGGCGCCATGTTGCTGACCGGCTCCCCGGGCATCCCGACCATCGACACTGGCCACGGGCCGAGGTAGATGAGGCTGGCGTTGAGCCCGAGCGCTGCGACGACGACCACCCACAGCAGCCAGCGCGGATAGCGCGCCGTGATGCCGTGTGCCCGAAGCGATCCGAGATACGCGGGGACGGTCCACACCAGGACGAAGTTGACCAGGCCGACAACCTCGGGGAAGCCCCAGAAGAATCGCGCGGCATCGACGAGCCCACAGGCTGCCACGAGCGCGAGCACCACCGCAGCTCCGTGCGCCGGACTACGCGGACCGAACAGCGGGGTGAGTGCCGTGACCAGGAGGTAGGCGCCAAGAAACCACAACAGCTGCGTCACCAGGATCATGAGCGGCTCGGCGACGCGTCGCGGCGCGAGGATCGTGACGAGCGTCGCGGCGATGCTCATCACGATGAGGTAGACCCACGCGGGCCGCAGCAGCCGCGAGGCGCGTGCCCAGAGCCAGGTGGCATAGCTGCCGCCACGGGTAGCCTGCCGCTGCCACGACAGGGTGTTGGCGGCCCCTCCGGCGACGAAGAACAGCGGCATCACCTGGAAGAGCCAGGTGATGGCCTGGGTCCACGGGAAGGCAGCGAGCAGGTTGCCGAGTCGGGGCACGCCGTCGACCCACGCGACCACAGCCATGATGCTGTGACCCGCGACGACGACCACGAGGCTCACCGCACGCGCCGCGTCGACGACACGGTCCCGGTCGGGCGGGGTCTGCTCGACAGCACGCGCTGTCGGCACCGGCATGAACAGCCGTACGCCGCTCATCCCCGGTCCTCCCTCGATCTGGCGCGTCAGGCCCTGTAGGCGTCGGCTTCGACCTCGACCAGCATGACCGGGCTGATGAAGCGTGAGATCTCGACCATGGTCGCAGCAGGTCGCACGTGGTCGAAGAGCTCCGAGTGCGCCCTGGCCACGTCGGCCTCATAGGTCATGTCAGAGAGATACATCCGGGTGCGAACGACGTCGTCGAGCGTGAGCCCGGCCTGCTCGAGCGCGCGGCGCACCACGCCGAAGGCCTCCATCGTCTGCGCATAGGCATCGCCCTCGTGACACACGACGCCGTCGATCGTTGAGGTCGATCCCGAGACGAGCACCCACGGGCCGGCGACCACGGCACGCGAGTAGCCGACGACGTCCTCCCACGGGCCACCCGAGGAGATCCGACGATCGGCGCTCACGGCATGACCCCGGGGATCTCGTCGCCGCGACGGAACGGCGAGTCATAGGTCTCGACGCGCGGGGCGACGGCCGCGAGCGCCTCAGGAAGGGTGAAAGCGCCTGAGTAGAGCGCCTTTCCGACGATCGCACCCTCGACGCCCAACGGCACCAGCTGCGCGATCGCATGGAGGTCGGCGAGCGAGGAGACACCACCGGAGGCCACCACCGGCTTGTCGGTCGCCTCGCACACCTGGCGCAGCAGGTCGAGGTTGGGTCCGCTGAGGGTGCCGTCCTTCGCGACGTCGGTGACGACGTAGCGGGCGCAGCCTTCGGAGTCGAGGCGGGCGAGGACGTCGAAGAGCTCACCGCCCTCCTGCGTCCAGCCACGCGCGGCCAGGGTCGTGCCGCGTACGTCGAGGCCGACGGCCACCCGGTCGCCGTACTCCGCGATCGCTGCGGCGCACCACTCGGGATCCTCCAGCGCGGCCGTGCCGATGTTGACTCGGGTGCAGCCGGTCGCGAGCGCCGCGCGCAGCGACTCGTCATCCCGGATCCCACCCGACATCTCGACCGCGATGTCCATGCGACCGACGATGTCGGCAAGGATGGCGGCGTTGGATCCACGACCGAACGCGGCATCGAGGTCGACGAGGTGGATCCACGTGGCGCCCTGCTCCTGCCAGGCGAGCGCGGCCGCGAGCGGGTCGCCGTAGGACGTCTCGCTGCCAGCGGCACCCTGCACGAGTCGCACAGCCTGCCCCCCGGCGACGTCGACGGCGGGCAGCAGCTCGAGCACAGGGACGGGGCGGATCTCCTCGGTCGTCATGCATCGACCCTAGCGATCCCGAGCGCCCCTGATCACCCCGACGGCTCGCTGTGCCAGGCCCGCCCGAGCTTGGCATCGACGGCCACGACCGGGTGGATCCCCAAGAGGAGGTCGACTGCAGTGCGCCGCGGCGCTGCGAGTGCCGGCAGCCACGACGCAACGAGCAGCAGCACGGCCCATCCCGGCGACAGGAGCCACGCGGCAAGGACCCCGGTCGCGATGGGTATGAACACCCGCAGCACCGACAGCAGTCGATCCGGAGTCGAGCCGTCAGCGAGGCGCGCCTCGATCCCGGCGACCCCGTCTCCCACCGTCCCGTGGCCGAACCGCGCGGATCCCACGACGGCCGCCAGGCCGGTCAGGACGGCGATGGTTCCGATCGCTACCGGCCCTACCCAGTCGGGCGGAGCCGGTCGCTCCGGGAGCCCGTCGGGCACCGACTGCTGCGCCAGCGTCACAGCAACGACGTGGAAGTCGTGACCCGTCACCCAGAGCAGCAGGACCGCGACGCCACCGACAACGATGGTCGCGACCAACCCGACACAGAACAGCAGGAGCGCCATCGTGCATGTGGTCAGCGCGGAGCTGGCCAGCCGGGCACCCACGCCCGGCGGTCGATAGCTGCGGCTCGTGCTGTCCCCCGTCACGTCGCCGAGGCTAGGGCATAGGTGGCTGATCAACGGCGGTCGAAGAGCAGGACACGCACCACGGGGAGGACGAGCACGGTGACGCCGAGCACCCCGAGGCGGATCCCGAAGGACGGCGCGAGCACCCAGGCGAGCACCTGCACGGCGACGCCGATCGCCACCAGCACCATGGATTCGCGGCGTCTGCGCCGAGCGAACGGGTCGTTCTTGGGATACCTCCGTCGCCACCACCTCGAGGCGGAGACCTGCGCCTTGGCCGCGGGTGTGGTCACGGTGCCCACGACGGCAGCGCGGGAGTCGGCGCGCTTGCGCTTCGCCTCGCGCTTGCGGCGCTCGTCGGCCTGCGCCGCCTCACGTTCAGCACGACGCTTCTGCCGCTCCTTGCTCACGTACGCGCCTGTCGCTGCGGGCTCACGACAGGGACTCGACCCAGTTGCGGAGGACGGCTGCCCCCGCGTCACCGGACTTCTCGGGGTGGAACTGCGTCGCCACGAGCGGACCGTTCTCGACCGCGGCGACGAACGGCTCGCCGTGCGTGGCCCAGGTGACGAGCGGGCGCGCGGTGCGGCTGTCTTCGGCGACGTCGAGCAGCCAGGTGCGTACGCCGTAGGAGTGCACGAAGTAGAAACGCTCGTCCTCGACACCGCGGAACAGGGTCGAGCCCTTGGGCACGTCGACGGTGTTCCACCCCATGTGCGGCAGGACCGGCGCGTGCAGCTCCTCCACCACGCCGGGCCACTCGCCCATGCCCTCGGTGTCGACGCCGTGCTCGACACCATGCTCGAAGAGCACCTGCATCCCGACGCAGATCCCGAGCACGGGACGGCCGCCGGCGAGGCGGCGGCCCACGATCTCTGGGCCGTTGACCGCGCGGATGCCTGCCATGCACGCAGCGAAGGCACCGACGCCCGGGACGACGAGGCCGTCGCACTCGTACGCCGCCGCGCTGTCGGCTGTCACGGTTACGTCAGCACCCGCGCGGATCAGCGCGCGCTCAGCCGAGAGGATGTTGCCCGACCCGTAGTCGAGCACCACGACACGGGCTCTCACGCCTCGCTCCGTGCACGTCGTCTGGCCCGACCCAGGGCGACCTCCGCTGACGCCAGCGCGATCAGCCCGGTGACGACCGCCAGGACCCTGGCGCCCGTCGAGGCATCCGCACCGGTCCAGAGCAGGAACGCCCGCCACGACAGCACGACGGCGACGAGCGCGCTGAGCAGCCGGTACCACATCGGGCGCGTGTCCTGGATGCGCAGCCACCACGGGGCCCCGTCGGGCAGCGGCTCCTTCCAGACGCGACCGAGCTCAGCCTTGAGCCCCTTGCCCTCGACGCGTCGGGCACCCGGCAGCTGAACCACGGGAGTGCGTGACGACAGCACCTCATCGACGACGGACGGCAGCCGCAGCACGTCGACGAGCGCCGCGGTCACGGCATCGGGCACCAGGTCGTGGCGACGGGTCAGGGCACGGACGCTGACCTGGTCCACCGCCACGTTGCACAGCGCAGTCACAGCGTCGGCCACCACAGTCGGCGAGGCGTCCGCGGGAGTACCGAGATCCCCCCTGTCGGTCTCCGACCAGGATGCGGGAAGGACGAGCTCCTCGCTCCGTCCCCACACGAGATGGGAGTCGAGTCCCTTGCGCATCGAGACGAAGACGCCTTGGACGTCGTGGTCGCGCCAGAGCTCGACCGACGGCCGTCGCCTGGCCGACAACGCGGCCGCCAGCTCACCGCTCGCTGTCTCGTCGGGTGCACTGCCCTCAGGTCGCTCGACCGTGACGAGCGAAAGTCCATCCCCCGCAGGAGCCGTCCAGACCGTGACGCATGCGATGTTGGCCGCCGACTCGATGTCGTCGGCGGATGCTGCCGTGACCACGACCCGCACCGCCCGAGTCGACGGCCGGATCCCCAGTCGGCGTACAGCTTGATCCTGCTTCTCGCTCAGCGCGTGGCTCACACCGCCGGGTCCGAACGCCAGCACGACGCCGTCGTCCGCGGTCAGCACCGCTCCCGACACCGCTCCTGTCGTGAACGACTCCCCCAGCAGCTCTTCGGCGATCGCGAGTGCGTGCTTCAGCGTGTTGGGCACGTCGAGCGGATCGAGGGCGACGAGATCAGCACCTGCCGTCACGAGGACAGCAGGCACGTCGCTCGCCTCGACGAGCTCACGGATGTCGTCGTAGTGCCCCTCGAGCAGCAGGAGACCATGGGGCTCGCTCATCGGGGCAGCCACTCATAGGTCGCGAGCGCCGCGATGCCAGCGGCGGCACCGAGGATCAGCGCTCCCCACCAGTGACGGTTGCGCCCGAAGGAGAGGACGCCACCGAGCAGGAGACCGGTGAGGACGAGCAACGCGATCCACACGGCGCTACAGCGAGCCCTTCGTGCTGGGGATGCCGACGACCCGAGGGTCGAGCTCGACGGCGGTGCGCAGGGCGCGCGCGAAGGCCTTGAACTGCGTCTCGACGACGTGGTGTGCGTTGCGCCCGGAGAGCACGTTGACGTGCAGGGTGATGCGCGCCTCGGCGACGATCGACTCGAAGATGTGCTTGGTGAGCGTGGTGTCATAGCTGCCGATGAGCTCGATGATCTCGGGCTCGTTGTGCACGAGGTAGGGGCGCCCGGAGAGATCCACCGCGCACTGCACGAGAGCCTCGTCGAGCGGCACGAGAGAGTCGCCGTAGCGACGGGTGCCGGTCTTGTCACCGAGGGCCTCGCGTAGCGCCTGACCCACCGCGAGCGAGGTGTCCTCGACGGTGTGGTGGGCGTCGATCTCGAGGTCGCCCTGGGTGCGCACCCTGAGGTCGAGGCCACCGTGCTTGCCGAGCTGGGCCAGCATGTGGTCGAAGAACGGCACGCCGGTCTCGATGTCGGCGACACCGCTGCCGTCGATCTCGAGCTCGACGAGGACGTCGCTCTCCTTGGTCGTGCGCTGCACGCGCGCGAACCTGCTCATGCGGTGACCTCCTCCATCGCCGCGCGGAACGCGGAGTTCTCCTCGGGCGTGCCCACGCTCACCCGTAGCCATCGATCGGGACCGGTCTCGCGGATCAGCACACCGCGATCGAGCAGCCCCTGCCACACAGTGTGGCGGTCGGCGAACAGTCCGAAGAATACGAAGTTGGCGTCGCTGTCCGCCACGACGTGGCCACGGCCGCGCAACCACCCGACGAGCAGATCGCGCTCGGAGCACAGCAGCGCTACCTGCGCCTGCAGCTCGTCGGAGTGGGTGAGAGCGGTGCGCGCGACCGCCTGCGTGACGGCGGAGAGGTGATACGGCAGGCGCACGAGCTGGACCGCGTCGACGACGGCGGGGGACGCTGCCAGATAGCCGAGCCGAGCACCTGCCAGGCCGAACGCCTTGCTCATGGTCCGAGTCACGACGAGACGGGGGTGGTCGGCGAGCAGCTCGAGCGCACTCGGCACGCCCGCCTGTCGGAACTCGGCGTAGGCCTCGTCGACCACGACCATGCCGGGTGCTGCGTCGAGCACCGCGCGCACCGTGTCGAGCGGGAGCGACGTGCCGGTGGGGTTGTTGGGCGAGGCGAGCAGCACGACCGACGGCGCGTGCTCGGCGATCGCCTCGCGCGCGGCGTCGACGTCGACGGAGAAGTCGTCGCGTCGAGGCACGACGACGTAACGGGTGAAGGTGTCGCGGCAGTAGTCGGGGTACATGGAGTAGGTCGGTGAGAAGCCCAGCGCTGTGCGGGCGGGGCCACCGAACGCCTGGAGCAGCTGGTGCATGACCTCGTTGCTGCCGTTGGCGGCCCAGAGCTGGTCGGCGCTGAGGGTGACGCCGGACTCGCGACCGAGGTAGGCCGCAAGATCTGCGCGCAGCGCGAGGGCGTCACGGTCGGGATAGCGGTTGAGTGTGCGGGTGGCGTCAGCCACCGCCGCCGCGACGTCCGCGACGAGAGCCTCGGACGGCGGGTAGGGGTTCTCGTTGACGTTGAGGCGCACGGCTACGTCGAGCTGTGGTGCGCCGTAGGGCACCTGCCCCCGCAGGTCGTCGCGCAGCGGGAGGTCGTGGAGGTCCGACACGTCAGCCGCCGCTGCGGCGGTGCACACGCACCTCGACGGCAGCGGCGTGGCCGGGGAGGTCTTCGGCGTTGGCGAGCGCGACGACGTGGTGCGCGACGTCGCGCAGCGCTGCCTCGTCGTAGTCGATGACGTGGATGCCGCGCAGGAAGGTCTGCACCGACAGACCCGAGGAGTGACACGCACATCCGCCGGTCGGAAGCACGTGGTTGGAGCCAGCCGCGTAGTCGCCGAGCGAGACGGGCGAATAGGAGCCGACGAAGATCGCCCCTGCGTTACGCACGCGCAGCGCGACGTTGCGCGCGTCGCGCGTGTGGATCTCGAGGTGCTCGGCGGCGTAGGCGTCGACGACGCGGAGACCCGCGTCGATGTCGTCGACGAGCACGATGCCGCTCTGCGACCCGCCGAGCGCTTCGGTGATCCGCTCGGAGTGCTTGGTCGCCGGCACCTGCACAGCGAGCTCGGCCTCGACCGCGGTCGCGAGGTCCTCGCTCGTGGTGACGAGAACCGAGGCCGCGATGACATCGTGCTCGGCCTGGCTGATGAGGTCAGCAGCGACGAACGAGGCATCGGCGGTGTCGTCGGCGAGGATCGCGATCTCGGTCGGCCCGGCCTCGGAGTCGATCCCGATACGTCCCTTGAGCAGACGCTTGGCCGCGGTGACATAGATGTTGCCCGGTCCCGTGACCATGACGGTCGGTCGGCAGTCGTCCGGACCGGTGCCGGTGCCGTAGGCGAACATCGCGACCGCCTGCGCGCCGCCGGCCGCATAGACCTCGGTCACGCCGAGGATCGCGCAGGCGGCGAGGATCGTGGGGTGCGGGAGACCACCGTGGTCGCGCTGCGGAGGCGATGCCACCGCGAACGACGGCACACCCGCGACCTGCGCCGGGACGACGTTCATCACGACGGAGCTCGGATAGACCGCGCGACCGCCGGGGACATAGAGCCCGACGCGCTCGACCGGCAGCCATCGCTCGGTGACGGTGCCGCCGGGAACGACGTGGGTCGCGGTGTCGGTGCGGCGCTGGTCCTCGTGGACGATCCGCGCTCGTCGGATCGACTCCTCGAGCGCTTCACGGACGGTCGGGTCGAGCGCCGCCAGGGCAGCGTCGATCGCGGACTGAGGCACCCGCAACGACGGCGGACGCACCCCGTCGAGCTTCTCGCCCCACTCGAGCACCGCCTCGGCGCCGCGGTCGCGGACATCGGTGACGATCGGCGTCACGGTCGCGAGCACGCTCTCGACGTCGACGGCCGCACGGGGCAGCACGTCGCGAGGGTCGGCGGACGACCCGCGGAGGTCCAGACGGCGGATCATGCTCCCAGTCTAGGCAGCCTGGAGCGCTGCGCTCGACGGGGATGCCCCGACTGGGATGCGCCCGGCTCGCGCATGGGCAAAGGTGGAGCGATGGGCACACGAAAGGTCGGCGACCGGGCGGTGATCCCCGTCTTCCCGCTGGGAACAGTGCTCGTTCCCGGTCTGGTCCTTCCGCTGCACATCTTCGAGCCCCGATATCGGCAGCTGGTTCACGACCTCCTGGCTCTCCCCGAGGATGACCGGGGATTCGGCGTCATCGCGATCCGGGAGGGCCGTGAGGTCGGCGACGACGGGGTGACCGCGCTCTACGACGTCGGCACACTCGCCCTGCTCCGCGACGTCGAGCCCTACACCGACGGCCGCTATGACCTCATCAGCAACGGCGACGCGAGGTTCCGCCTCGTCTCCGTCGTCGACGTCGGCACGCCTTACATCTCGGCCGAGGTGGAGTGGCTGGCGGAGGACGACGGCGGCAGCACCGGGGAGACCGAGGTGCTCGGCTCGGCAGTCGCCCGGCGCTTCGACACCTACCGGGGTCTCCTCGCCGAGGTGGGTGCGGTCGAAGCGGCGCAGATGGCGATGTTGCCTGATGACCCCGCCGTAGTCTCCTACCTCGTCGCGGTGGCGATGGTGCTCGACCTGCACGACCGTCAACGCCTCCTCGAGTGCGTGTCCACCGCCGACCGGCTCCGTGCCGAGATCGTGCTGCTCAACCGCGAGTCGACCCTCGTGAAGGAGCTGCCGTCGTTGCCCGCGGTCGACCTGGCGCGAACCCCCAGCGGGATGAACTGATCGCGCCTGCGCCAGGATCAGCCCGTGGCCAGGGACAACAAGCACGGCACGGGTGGCACGCCGGCGACCGTGGCGCTGACCGCCGCCGGAGTGCCCTTCACGACGCACACCTATGAGCACGACCCGGCGGCCCCGTCGTACGGCGTGGAGGCCGCCGAGGTGCTCGGGCTGCCTCACGAGCAGGTGTTCAAGACGCTGCTCGCCGACGTCGACGGCCACCTGGTGGTGGGGATCGTGCCGGTCGCCGGCAAGCTCGACCTCAAGGCTCTCGCTGCCGCTGCAGGGGGCAAGAAGGCGGTGATGGCCGACCCGACGGTGGCCGAGCGCACGACCGGCTACGTCGTCGGCGGCATCAGCCCGATCGGTCAGAAGAAGGCGCTGCTGACCGTGCTCGACGAGACGGCTCTGCTGCACGACCTGGTCTACGTCAGCGGCGGACGACGCGGCTTCGACCTCGGTCTCGCGCCCGTCGACCTGGTGGCACAGACGAAGGCCGTGACCGCCGCCATCGCCCGTCCCTGAACCGGTCGGGCATCAACCGCGCGCAGCCTTGATGTAGGCCGCTGCCATGACCTGGGCGTCGCGGACCGAGCCAGCGAAGACCAGGATGAAGTCCGTGCCGTCCGGCCAGGCGATCCCGGTGAGCGGCTGCTTCCCCGGCCGCGTCGCCTGCCAGCTCTTCTGGCCGGCGATCGTGACGCTCTTCGCCTGTGTGGCTCCAGCGAACCCGGCGACGGAGTCGAGCGCGCCCTGGGAGGCCTCCTTGGGCGTGGGCGTCGTGGTCGGCCGGAGGATCGTCACGCCGCCGACGATGATGTTGTTGCGGACGAGGGCACGCTGCAGGACTCCGTTGAGATCGCCCTTCTGGTCCCCCATCCGGGCCGACATCTGCGCGAGGAGCTCGTCGTCGGACACGCCGCTCGTGGTGTAGGTGTAGCCCGGCAGGGTCGGCAGCACGGACTCGGGCAACGTCGTCGGCGCGGCCGTCGGCGTCACGGACGGCGTTGCCGAGGCGATGGGCGACGAGGGTGCGGATGACGTCGACGGCGATACCGTCTCGAGAGTCGAGCTGCCCGCCACGACCTTCGTGGCCAAGCCGCCGCACGCGGCGAGCGAGAGCGCTGCGAGCAGAGCGACAGCGGTGCGTACCAACTTCATCAGGTCCCCCTCGTGACTGTGGCCCGGACGCTAGCACCGAGAGCGGGAGCGGGCCCGGAGCGCCCTGTCGTTGCGCGAGAGCCGTCGACGACGGCTAGAGCCAGCCACCGAGGATCGGGGCGAGAATCACCTTGGTGATCATCGCGACCGGGTAGACGAGGGCGTAGCCGAGGTTGACGCGCGGGTCGGCATCGGTCGAGTCGTTGGCATAGGCCAGCACCGCGGGCTGCGTCTGGGTGCCGGCGACAACGCCGCCGAGAGTTGGGCCGTAGACCCGGATCACCCGTGACAGCAGCAGAAGTCCTGTCGCGGTGAACGCCGTCACGACGACGCCGACCAGCAGCAGGCGCGGTCCGAGGTCGGTCTTGAGCGCCGTGGCCAGGGCGGCGCCGGCACTCGATCCCGCGGTGGCGAGGAACGCCAGCATGCCGAACTGGCCGAGCGTCGCCGACACCGAGTGCGGCAGCGACCACACGATCGGGCCCGTGCGCTGGAGCCGCCCGACGACCAGACCCACGAGCAGCGGACCACCGGCGACGCCGAGTGCGATCTTCTCGCCCCCGGGGAGCGGGAGGGTCGCGAGGCCCAGCAGCAGTCCGAGCCCGATGCCGAGGAAGAGCCCGACCGGGTTGATATCGGTGGCCCCGCGCTCGGAGTCGCCGAGATACGTCGCGATCTCGGGGAGCCGCTCTCGCTGCGCGACGACGCGGACCCGGTCGCCGAGGGCGAGCACGAGATCGTCGGTGGCGAGCAGGTCGATGTCGCCGCGGCGCACCCGAGTGGCGGTCGCGCCGAACTTCTCACCGAGGTCGAGGTCGCCGAGGTGACGGCCCGCGACGATGCGGTTGGAGACGGTGATCCGCCGGAAGTCGAGCCTCGAGCGGTCCAGTACGAGCGGCACGGTCGAGGGGTGTCCGAGGTCGGCGACCACCTGAGCAACCGTCTCCCGGTCGCCGATGACGGTGAGGATGTCGCCGCGGTGCGGGTGCACGGCGGGCGCGGGAAGGTCGAGCGTGCCGGGGTGGCCAGGCTGGTCGCCAGTCATGAGCCGGGAGAACACCACGCGGTGCTCATAGCGCTCAGCGAGGGCGTCGAGATCGGGTAGGCCGTCCACGTCGATGCGCACTGTGCCGCGCTCGATCTTCGCCGGGACACCGCTCGGGTCTGCGACACCTTCGGGGGGATGACGCCGGATGGCGATGCCGGCGGCGAGCATCATGCCCAGGACACCGCCGAGATAGGTGACGGAGTAGCCCACGACAGGCTGCGTGGAGCTGAGCTGCTCGAGGCTCGCCGCGAGCGCGGGAGTGTTGGTCAGCGCTCCGGCGTAGACACCGGAGAGCACCGGACCCGACAGGCCGACGAGATGGCCGACACCGACGGTGACACCTCCCGCAAGCACCAGCATGGCGAGAACGGCGACGAGGGTACGGCCACCGGTGCGCAGCGAGGAGAAGAACGACGGGCCGGCAGTAACGCCGATCGTGTAGGCGAAGAGGACGAGACCCAGGGTGCCGATGATCGCGGGCAGCTTGAGCCGCTCGTCGTAGGCCGACAGCCCTAGGGCGAGGAAGAGCACGGCTGCGGGGCCGAGCGAGACACGCAGCACCGCGACCCTACCGAGAAGGCTGCCCAGGGCAAGCAGCAGGCTGAGCAGGATGAGCGGATTCTCGGCGAGCACATCGGCTATGCGGTTCATGACATCTCCAACCTAGCCGGGTGAGACAGGCGCATTCCCGACGAGCAGCCCGATGCGGCGCGCGTCACGCCGCGCTGACGACCCACCTCGCGGTCGTCACTGCAGGCAGGAAGGGCCGAGCAGGGCCTTGAGGTCGGCGTAGAGCGCGGGGGTACGGGTGACCCGCAGCTTGTCGTCGAGGCGCACGACCGTGGTGCGCGGCCCGTTCATCATCGCCAGGCGCACCTCGGTGACGCCGGGGTGCGCGGCCAGGACGTCCTTGAACCGCTCGATGACCGGCGGGATGCATCGAGCCGCCGGGATGTGCACGACGACCGGACCGCCGTCGCCTGTCGAGAGGTCGGGGACCGTGACCTCCATCGCGATGAGCTTGGGCGCCTCCTCCTCGCTCTTGTCGAGGCGGCCCTTGATGAGCAGCACGGCGTCGGGGACGACGTGGGGGCCGACGAGCTGGTAGGTCGCGGGGAACACCATGACGTCGATCGAGGCCTCGAGGTCCTCGAGGGAGGCGATGGCCCAGACGTTGCCCTGCTTGGTCACCTTGCGCTGCACGCTGGTGACGAGTCCGCCCACGGTGATGACCCGGCCGTCGCCGACGTCGTCGGTGTGGAGAGCGGAGACGGGGTAGTCGGTGCTGACCGACAGCACGTGCTCGACGCCGTTGAGCGGGTGGTCGGAGACGTAGAGACCGAGCATCTCGCGCTCGTAGCCCAACAGGGTGGCCTTGTCCCACTCCCCGCTCGGGATCGGCGGGGGCGACCACATCGCAGCGGTCGCGGCATCGTCGGGACCGCCGAAGAGCGAGTCCTGGCCGATGGCCTCGTTGCGCTTGATGTCGAGGATCGAGTCGATGCGCTGCTCGTGCACGACGAGCAGACCGCGGCGAGCCTCGCCCAGGGAGTCGAAGGCGCCCGCCTTCACGAGCGACTCGACAACGCGCTTGTTGACGACCGCGATCGGCACCTTCTCCAGGAAGTCGTCGAAATCGGAGAAGCGGCCCTTGCTCGTGCGCGCGTCGATGAGCGACTCGACGACGGTGCCGCCCACGTTGCGCACGGCGGAGAGCCCGAAGCGGATGTCGGTGCCGCGCGGGGTGTAGTCGAAGTCGGAGTCGTTGACATCGGGCGGGAGCACCTTGATGCCCATGCGCCGACACTCGTTGAGGTAGACGGCGGACTTGTCCTTGTCGTCCTTGACGCTCTGCAGCAGCGCGGCCATGTACTCGGCCGGGTAGTTGGCCTTGAGGAAGCCGGTCCAGTAGGACACCAGGCCGTAGCCGGCGGTGTGCGCCTTGTTGAACGCATAGTCGGAGAACGGGACGAGGATCGCCCACAGCGTGTCGATCGAGTGCTTGCTATAGCCGTTGGCGAGCATGCC
>JANMBJ010000291.1:0-30567 GCA_031360335.1 Candidatus Nanopelagicales bacterium | reverse complement strand
AGTCACCCCCCAAGCCCGCGGCTCCGTCGTTCCTGCTCGGCGCCGCCGTCGGTCTCGCAGTCACAGCACTCGGGCTGTGGATCATGAAGACGCACTCAAGCGGCATCTTCTGGTTCGGCGGCTACTTCGTCACCTTCGCCGCCTGGCGGCGGTCGTGGGTCTACTACAAGTCCACCGCTGCGCGGACCGGTCAGGGCCTCACGCCACCGCAGAAGGCGATCGCCGGGGTGCTCGGGGGTCTGACGCTGATCCTCACCGCACTCTTCGTGGTGCAGTACGTCGGCACCCTGACCGCCCCCAAGCTCACCGCTGCCGTGGGTTCGTGCTGGGCCGACTCCGGCGACAAGGTCCTTCAGGTCGAGTGCAGCGACAGCAGCGCCGCCTACATCGCGACCTCCACGTCACCCACGCAGAGCTCCTGCCCGGACTCCGCGGAGGGATCGATCATCGAGAACGGCGTCTACTACTGCCTCACCCGCAAGTAGCGCCCGCTCACCCGCGGATGCCGAGAGGGCCCACCTGGCCCGCCCGCTGCCGCGCCGCACTCGACGCCCGTGCCCCTGGCCGCTCCGGCCGGGGGGCACGGGCGTTCGCGCGTCCCGTCCGAGGGAAATACGTTCGGCCCCGAACAACAATGTCCCCGAACCCTTGACGGGACCCCAGGCGTCCGACACTCTGTGCGATCATTCGGGTCCGTATGACCTGCCCAATACCCGACTGGGCGCCTTGCGAGGAGAGCCATATGACGCACAGCCCAGCCACACCCACCGATGCAGCTGGTGAGCCCACCAGGCTTGGCGGCTCAGGCCGCAAGCTCACCCTGGTCGACGCCGTTGCCCAGTCGGTCGGCTTCATGGGCCCGGTCTTCTCGATGGCCTTCCTGGTCCCCCTCATCGTCGGCCTCAACGCCACGAGCAAGGGTGCCGGCGCCGCAGCCCCGTTGTCGGTTCTCGTCGCTGCTGTCGGGGTGCTCGCCCTGTCGTGGCTCGTGGCGCAGTATGCGAAGAAGATCCAGGCCGCGGGTTCGCTGTACGACTACGTCACCGACGGCCTCGGCGTCCGCGCCGGCGCAGCCGCCGGCTTCCTCTACTACCTCGGCGTCATCGGCCTCGGCGGCGGTCTGCTCGTCATGATCGGTGGCACGATCCACGACACGCTGCTCGCCGAGTTCGGCTTCGACAAGATCCCCAACACCGGCTGGGACCTGATCCTGCTGGCCCTCGTGGTCTTCATCCTCTACTTCGGTGTCGGCCTGTCGACGAGGGCTCAGCTCGCACTGGCCTTCTTCTCGATCCTCGTGGTCCTCGCCTTCTGCATCTACGTCGTCATCCAGGTCGGTGGCGACAACAGCGTCAGCACCGCGTTCAGCCCGTCGTCGTCCTCCGACGGTTGGAGCGGCGTCTTCTTCGGCGTCCTGTACGGCGTCCTGCTCTTCACGGGCTTCGAGACCGCCGCAAACCTCGGCGAGGAGACGGAGCACCCCAAGCGCGACATCCCGCGGGCGATCATCACCGCAGTCGTCGTGATCGGCGCCTTCTACCTGTTCGTCACGTACGCGCAGATCGCTGGCTACCACTTCAACCTCGACGAACTGGGCAAGAACGCTCTGGCGCCCCTGTTCGGGCTCGCCGCCCCCGCCGAGGCTGGCGGCTATGGAGGCGTGGCGATCGCTCGGCTTCTCGAGCTCGTCGTGGTCCTCGACATGATCGCAGTGCTCATCGGGATCTCGGTCGCGGGCTCACGCGGCGTGTTCGCGATGTCGCGCGACCACCGCTTCCCCTCGGGACTCGGCAAGGTATCCAAGCGGGGAACACCGCTCCGGGCCAGCGTCGTGGTCGTGGTGATCTTCGCGCTGTTCATCATCGCCACCCGTCAGTTCATCCACCTGTTCCAGCTGCCGGACACGCCGCACTACATCGCGATGTTCGCCTGGTTCTCCTCGTTCGGCGGCTTCGCGCTCGTCGTCATCTACTTCCTCATGACGCTCGGCGCGATCCGCGGACTGGCTGACCACAAGAACAAGGGCCTGCTCTATCTCACGATCCTGGTGAGCCTTGTCGTGACGGGCGGTGCGATGTTCGGCGCCTGGTACCTCGTGCCGGCACCGACCGTCTGGGTCGTGTGGGCCGCGCTCGGCCTGCTCGTCATCGGCTTCGTCCTGAGCTTCGTGTTCCCGGGCAAGCAGACGGCGCACACCTCGTTCGAGGAGCTGCCGGTCTCCGAGCAGGGCCCAGTCAAGCTCTGACCGCATCGTGCCGAACGACGAAGGACTCCACCGATCAGTGAGGTCCCTCGTCGTGGGCGGCGGGGACAGGCGTCGTGGTCGAGTCGCACGCTCGCTACGAGCCCGTCAACCTTCTCACGGCGCGCCGCGAGCTGGCCGCAGCTGGCTTCCCCACCACCTACGTCACCGTGCAGCTCCTCATCCACGTCGTCGCGCGGTAGCGTGATTGCCGTGACGAGCGGGCGGCTGGGTTGGGCGTCGCGCTATGCCTGCGTGACGCGAGCTCGACGGAGCCCAGGCAAGTCGGCCAATGCTTGCAGACCCAGGGGTCGGGTCAGTGACAGCCCGTCGAGGTTGATCAGGATGTCGCCGAGCGTGCGGTGACCCGACAACCACTCCAGCGACTCCGGCTCGACGGCTACAAGTTCGAGCGACTTGAGCGTGAGGACGGACAGGTCGGTCGCAGTCGTCGCCCACCTGATTCCCGAATCGTCGGACCAGTGACCGCTGACGCTCAGCCGGTACGGCCCATCCAGGGTGCGCAGGAAGGCTAGGTCGTTCTGCCCGTGCAGAGTGCTGCCCCGATTCGCGCCCTAGCGCAACCACGCAATGTCACCCGGCCCGAACGGACCGTCCCACACGGACAGGAACTGCGTGAGCCCGTCGGCGCTGCGTACGATTTCGTGCTCCGTCGTCATCGGCCCCGTCACGCGATCGGTAATGCCGGTTGACCCACTCCGATGCGAGCGCGAACTGCGGGCACGCTACTCCACAACCTCGTCTGGCACCTCTGCCCACCCGCTTGCGCGGACTTCGCTGACGAGCCAGCGCAGGTAGGCGGCGGCGACCTCTGGCGTTTCCAGTGCGACCCGTTCGCACGAGGCCAAGGCCTCGACCCGAGTCACCCCATCCGTCAGGTAGTCCCTGTACGGGGGTCCGGTACTGGTCCACAGGCTGGGCGGCTCCGTCATCCACTGATGATGACCGGGGACCTCGACGAAGCCGATGCAGAACGTCTGTTCGGCGTCAGTGAGGCGGCACCGACGCGGAGAACGCCGTAACTGACACTGGCAAAGGATCGGCTGACTTCGCCGCGTCGCCCACCAGATCGACCTTCACAGCCGTCTCTGAACCGCCAAGGGACACCCGAGCAGTGGTCAGGTCCACCATCGGACCGCCGTAAGCGGTCCCCGTGCCGATGGCGAACCACGCCGAGCCACCCGGCTTCAGGTCCGCGACGGCTTCGCCCGGATCGGCAACCTCGTAGGTCGACCCATGCGTGATCGCAACACCGACAGGCTTTCCAGCCGCATCCGCGAAGGTCACGACGGGGTAGCCGCTCATCGAGCAGGCGGAGGTCGAGGCGTTCTTCAGCGCCACGACGACGTACGGCTGGCTGGCGTTGCTCCCCGCCAGCGTCACCGAACCCGTAAGTGCCTTCCCACCACATTCAGGAGCCGGAGGCTGGGTGCTCGACGCGACGGTTCCGGCAGCGACCGTGGTCGACGCAGGTGCAGAACAGCCAGCCAACGCAACGGCTCCAACCACGGCGAGCAGCATCCACCTCATGCCGCGCATAATGCCGGTTCTTTCTCTGCTGCGTTCTCTGCTTCAGGGTTCTGGGCGTGAGTCTAGAACGGAGGTCGGTCATCGATCCACGGGTCGCGGGGTGTGGGTGGCTCGGGTGGGTTGAGGTAGGGGCGAGCCTCGATGGCGCCGGTCTGTCCGTGTCTGGTTCGCCAGGTCGCGGATCCGTCGCTGCCGTGGTCGAGAATCTCGATGTCCCCGCGGGTTTTCGGAGATGTGGTCGCGTCTGCAGTACGTGTCGGTGTTGGTGGTGCTGGATGCTCCGGCGGGGAACGGGGTGATGTGTTCGAGTTCGCAGCGGTCGGCGGGCTGTCGGCAGCCGGGCGCCTGGCAGTGGGCGTCGCGGGCGATCACATGTCGGCGGAGGTCGTCGGGCAGGTAGATCCGGTCGCCGTGGTCGATGAGGTGCCCGTCGGCCGGGTCGGTCACGATCCGGCGTAGCGAGCCGGTCGTGGCGGCGATATCGCGGGCGATGTCAGCGGGGATCGGTCATCCCGCGACCATGGGGGGGTCGTCGAGGCCGAGCCACGTCGTGAAGTCCATGACGACCTGGGTCTCGCCCCGACGCCGACGCGTCCCACCCCGGCGTCGCTTCATCGCCGTCGACCGGACCGCAGCCAGCGCGGGGACCGTGGTGAGTGCGAGGACCGTGGTGAGCTCGTGGACCGCAGTGGGCTCCGGGACTGATGCGGGTGATGTGCCGTCCGGTGCCGCGTCAGGTCGGCGTTGAGCACCATCGCGAGGTGCGCGGCAGCGCGGGCCGGGCCGATCTCGTGGGGCACCGCCTCGGCGCAGGGTTCGCAGTCGCCCTGGTGGGCGAGGAACCGGTCGGCCGTGGTGTCGATGATCTCCATGATCAGTCGGGCATCCTCGACCTTGTGGGTCGCGGTGACCTGCGCGAGCCCGTCGGGCAAGGACCGGAACGTCACCCCGACGTTGTGGGCGCGAGCGACCCGGGCTTTCGCGGCCTGCGCGCGTGAGTCGACCTTGGCCAACGCACGGGTGATCGACCCGCCGACCCCGGTCGAGGCCATCCGCGAGAGGCGCCCGGCGATGCGGTCGATCGCCTCGACCGTGACCTCGTCGCTGATCCCCTCAGTGCGGTTGAGGATGGGCCAGACGTGGCGCTGGGAGATCTCCCCGGCCTCGAGCAGGTCGCGCACCACGCGGCACGGCCCCGCGAGCCGGCGAGCCGACTCGATGTCGCCACCCGCCGCATCATCGGAGCACCCGCGGGCGATCCTGACCTCGAGCCGCAGGCGCCGCTCCCGGTCCTGGACCTCCGAGCGCGGGCCGACGTAGTCAGCCAACGCGGCGTGCGCCTGAGCCTGCGCCCACGCCAGCACGCGGTCCGCGAGCTGCACCCGCAGCAGCAGACCCTCCTCGTCGAGCGGCACCATCGGCACCGAAGCGAGCACCGCAGCGGTGTGCTCCGTCGTCGGCTCCGCGAGCGCGGCCCGGAGACGGTCGGCCCACACCTGCGCCAAGCGGGTCAGACCGTGACGACCGTCGACGGCGGCCAGGACGACGACGGGCACGGGAGCCTGCATCACCTGAGACCACTGCTTCTCGATCCTGGCGTTATCGTACACCGGTACGATTCGTATTCAACCCTGAAGCCTATATAACACAGCCTGTTACACGATTGATGTATCCACAGGATGTCCCCAGACGTGCACCGACCGACGCCGCCGACAGTCACCCCGCGACGGCGCCTGGGACCGCCTACGACGTCACTTTCCGGTCAGCGACCCGCGTCTGCGGCGATGCGATCGGTCTTCTCGACGAGCTCGGCGTAGAACGCGGGGAGCTCGTCGACATGATGGACGAACATCGCCGGCTTGAAGCAGATGGTGGTGTAGCCCTGAGCGAGCTGTCGCGGCAGCGACACGAGCGCCTGGTCGAGGTCGGCGACATCGTCGCGGCCGTGGAACGTGCCCCGGATGCCCCCGACCATCTCGAGCTCGGAGATATCGCGCCCGGCCTCGCGCATCCCTGCCGCGAGCATCGCGAGGTCGTCGTCGGTGAGCGAGCCGAAGGGGTTGAGGCCGTGGCCGTAGCGGGCGAGCCGTCTCACCAGGGGCGGGTGCATCCCCTGGCCGCCGAACCAGAACGCCGGCCCCTCGGGGCGGTGAGCGCCCGGCTCGAGCCAGACGTCTCCGAACGAGAAGTACTGGCCCTCATGCCGGATCGGGTAGGGACCCCACGCCTTCGCCAGCACCTCGAGCTGCTCGTCGAGGATCTTGCCGCGTTCGGTGAAAGGGACACCGAGCGCTGCGTACTCGTCCTGGGACCAGCTCACGGTAGGGAGCACGACGAGGCGACCCTGAGACAGCAGGTCGAGCGTGCCGAGCTCTTTGGCGAGCAGCAGCGGATGCCGCAGCGGCGCGATGATGGCGCCCGCGACCAGGCGAAGCGTGCTGGTTGCGGCGGCGATGGCCGAGAGCATCACGATCGAGTTGGGCCAGGCATACGCCGGGTCCTGGTTGCCGGGTGCGGCGTAGTCGCGCGGGTTGGTCATCTCCCCAGCAGCTCCCGAGTCGAGGCCGAGGAGCACGTGCTCACTCATCATGACCCCGTCGATGCCCGCCGCCTCCGCCTGCACCGCCATGTCGACGAGACCACGCAGGTCGCGCGGCTCCACGAGGGTCTCGTTCTCGGTCAGGACCAGCAGGAGCTTGACGCATGACACGGGAGAGTCCTTGTCGTCGTGAGGATCTGGGGAGGAAGACCGGCAGCGGGTCGTCAGGTCGTGGCGCGCGGGGTGAGCGTGTAGTCGAACGCAACCGTGCCGCCGTCGACGAGGATCGTGCCGCCGTCGACCACGAGGGTCGCACCGTTGACATACGACGACTCCGAGCCGGCGAGCCACTCGATGGCCGACGCGATCTCGGCCGGGTCACCTGCCCGGCGCTGCGGCACCAGCTCGGTGGCAGCGGAGTAGGCCTGGTCGACGGTCAGGCCCCACGGAGAGCCGAACTCCGCCATCTCGCCGTCGGCCATCTCCGTGCGCACCCAGCCGGGACACACGACGTTGGCGCGCACACCCTGTGGCCCGAAGTCGCGGGCGATGCTCTGCACCAAAGCGACCAGCCCGGCCTTGCTCGTGGCGTAGGCAGCGGTCGAGAGCGAGCTGCGCAGGGCCGCGATGGAGCTCACGCCCACCAGCGTCCCGCCCGCACTCACCAGATGTGGCACGGCCGCGCGCGCCAGGAGATACACCGACGTCAGGTTGGTCGCCATGACGGCATCCCAGTCGGCCGGATCTGTCTCGACGACGGAGCCGACGGCCATGATTCCGGCGTTGGCGACCACGGAGTCCAACCGACCGAACTCCGCCACGACGGAGGCCACGAGCTCGTCGACGGCCCCTGAGGCGGTCACGTCTGTCACCCGGACAGCGGCGTCGCTCCGCGCCGCGACGACCTCGAGCGCGTCACGCCGGCGCCCGCACAGCACCACCTGCCAGCCGCGCTGCGAGGCGAGAGTGGCTGTGGCAGCGCCGATTCCGCTTCCGGCTCCGGTGACGAGCATGACCTTGCAGTCCTCCGTCATCACCCCACCAGTCCGCGACCCACGCGGTCGCGATAGCCGTTGACCACGCGCAGCATGCCGACGCCGACGACACCGATGAGGTCATCACCTCGGTGATAGCCGACGACGCACTCGTCATCGAGAGAGCCCTCGAGCACCCGGATCCCGTCGGCATCGGCGAGACCCGGCATCCCGTAGGACTGCAGGCGCGTGTCGTACTGGTCCGACCAGAACGCCGGGAGCAGGGTCCAGTCGGCGGCGGTGACCTCGTCGTAGCCGTCAGCGGCCAACCAGGCCGACAGCACGGCACCTGCACGACGCCCGGAGTCGGTCGGGATGTTCCAGTGCTCGACGCGCCAGGCCTTGTCGTCGAAACGTCGGTTGGGGAACCGCACGACGTCACCGACCGCTGCGACCCCGTCGATCGGCACATCGTCGCGCAGCGGCCGCAGCGCCGTGTCGGTGAGCACGCCGTCGCTGAGGTCGAGCCCGTTGCCCTCGAGCCACTCGACATTGCATCGCGAGCCCAGCGCCTCGAGCACGACGTCGGCGTCGAGATGGGTCCCGTCCGAGAGCACGACACCGGTGACATGCTCGTCACCGACGAACGCCGAGACTCCAACTCCCAGATGAAAGATCACGCCCTGAGCCTCGTGCCGGCGCTGCAGCTCTGACGCAAGATCCTCGCCGAGGGGACGGATCATCGGGAAGGCGTCGATGGCGACGCAGTGCACCTCGCAGCCGAGCTTGCGCGCGGTTGCTGCCACCTCACAACCGATGAAGCCGGCGCCCAGGACCACGACCTTCGCACCCGGGACGAGCGCCGCCCGCAACCCGATCGCGTCGTCGAGGGTACGGATTACGTGACGGCCGCCGGCAGCGGTCGCCTGCGGCCCGGGGATCGGGAGTCGTCGAGCGTTCACCCCGGTCGCGGCCACGAGCACGTCGTAGCCGAGTGTCTCGCCATCAGCGAGCGTGACCGTGCGACCGTCGAGGTCGGCGTAGTCGACACGCACGCCGTGACGCCAGACGACGTCGGCAGCGTTGCTGCGTACCCGGAAGGCGAGCTTCTCGTGCGCGAGCTCTCCGGCCAGCGCCTCCTTCGACAGCGGCGGCCGGTTGTAGGGCGCCCAGTCCTCGTCGCCCACGACGAGGACGTCTCCGGTGAAGCCGCCGGTGCGGAGCGCCTCCGCCGTGCGCAGGCCCCCGAGACCGGCACCCACGACCAGGGCGCGCTGCGACGTCACGGGGTCTAGCCCTCGATCGTGATTGCCTGCACGGGGCAGACGTCGGCGGCATCCTCGACGCCGGCGCGCAGCGCCTCCTCGGGCTCAGCGACCAGAACGACCATGCGTCCTGCCTCATCGAGCTCGAAGACCTCAGGTGCGGCGAACACGCACTGACCGTGGTCCTGGCAGACGTTGAAGTCGACGACGACCTTGAGACTCACGCGCTTACTCCTTCTCGGTGACGGTGGAGGGGTAGAGATCCTTGCTGGGCGTGCGGATCCCGCGGAACTCCCAGTCGCCACCCAGTGCGGTGGAGACGACCTCTTCGCTCTCGGTCGGCTGGGCGCCGACGTCGGTGCGGATCGGCGTCGGGCCGGTGACGATGTGGTTGGTGAGTTTTCCCAGTCCCTCGACCTCGACGTCGACGACGTCGCCGGGCTCGACCGGACGCGAGTGGGCCGGCGTGCCGGAAAAGAGCAGGTCACCGGGTGAGAGCGTGATCGTCCGAGCGATGTCTGCGACGAGGTAGTGCATGTCCCATTCCATGCCGTCGGTGGTGTCCTGCTGGACGACGACACCGTTGACGAGGGTGCGGATGGTCTTGCCGCGGAAGTCCCAGCCGGTGACGAGTCCCGGGCCCACTGGCGCGAGCGTGTCGCTTCCCTTGACGCGCAGCATCGAGCCGGCATCGGTGTCGCGGAAGTCGTGCAGCCCATAGTCGTTGCCGACCGTGTAGCCGGCGATGTAGTCACCAGCCTCCTCAGGGGAGACGTTGCGGCACGTACGTCCGATGACGATCACGATCTCGCCCTCGTAGTTGAGCCACTTGCAGCCCTGCGGACGGACGACCGCGCTCTTGTGGGCGTTGAGTGCGGTGACCGGCTTGTGGAAGTAGGTCGGCGCCGCGGGGAGCTTGGTCATGAACTCCTGCGTGCGGCTGTCGTAGTTGAGGTGTACGGCGATGATCTTCGACGGCTCACTCGGGGCAAGGTGGATGGCCTCGTCGACTCCGATCTCCCTACCGTCGGCTGCGACCAGGGTGTCACCGTGGCGGACCGTCCGGACGGCGTTGCCGTCGAGCAGGATGCGGCGGTATTCAGGCACAGGGTCTCCAGGGATCGCAGTCGGGGTCAGGCGTCGCGCGGGGCGGTCCACCCCGCGGCGGGGCGGTCGAACCACACGTGCACCTGGCTGGTGCCGACGGAGTTCTCATAGTCGCCGTACTGCACGCCCGGCGCCGTGAAGTCGTTCTCGCCCAAGGCAGCGGCCATCATCAGGTAGTGCGCGAACATCCCCTCGGGACGCACCGACATGAACTCCGGCATCGTCTCGAGCACGCGGTCATGACGGCCTTCGGCAAACCAGGCAAGCCGTTCATGGTCCATGACGCGGGCCTTCTGGCTGAAGATGTGCGACGGGTCGCTGGCCTCGTGCTTGCGCATCTCCTTGAGCTTGTAGAACGTGTGCGACATCGATCCGGTGGCGATGACGATCACCCTGCGGTCGGTCTTCGCGATCGCCGCACCGATGGCGCGGCCAGCGCGTAGGAAGTCGTCGGTCTCACCTGTCTGGCACACCGACATCGAGATCCACTGCTTGTCCAGACCCTTCCCGAGGTAGTTCCACAGGTTAATCGACGGGTAGTAGAGCGGGAGATAGGGATCATCGATCGCAGTGATCCAGGTGCCCGCCGGGTCACCCTCGGCAGCGATCGCATTCGCCAGCTCGGGGTCCCCACGCCACTCGTAGGGAATGCGGCACATGCCGCGCGGCAGCTCCTCAGCGGTGAAGAGACCGGCGCGCAGCGCCTGCGACGCGACGATGAACTCGACCGTGGTGAACCAGTGCGAGTCGAGGACGATCACGGTGTCGTAGTCGAGCTGCTCGAACTTCTCTGCGCGCAGTCGGTGCAGCGCCGGGACGAGGGAGATCTCCCTGCCCTCATTGAGCTCTCGGCGTGTCGCTTCCGGAAGCATGATGGTGGGTACGTGCGACAGGAACCCGGCACCGACTACCTCGCCCATGTCAGTTCCATCCCTTCGGTGCAAAGACCGAGTTCTTGACGTCGCAGTAGAAGTCGAACGACCAGGTGCCGCCCTCACGACCGATGCCCGAACGCCCGCTGCCGCCGAACGGCGCCGAGAGGTCGCGTACGAAGAAGCAGTTGATCCAGACCGTCCCGGCGCGCAGTCTCGCCGAGACCCGCTCAGCGCGGTCCCGGTCACCGGTCACGAGGGTGGCCGCGAGTCCGTAGTCGGTGTCGTTGGCCATCGCGACGCCATCCTCCTCCGTGGCGAAGGACTGCAGCGTGAGCACGGGGCCGAACACCTCGTTGCAGACGATCTCCGCCCCGGTGTCGAACCCTTCGAAAACGGTGGGGCGGTAGTAGAACCCGCCGGTCGCAGCGTTGAGCTCGTGGTTGGGCTCCCCGCCGAGGATGACCTGCGCGCCGTCGGCGACCGCTCGCGTCACGAAGCCGTCAACACGGTCGAAGTGCGTTCGGCTCACGAGCGGACCGATGTCCGTGAACTCGTCGCGCGAGTCGCCCTGGATGATGGTCGCTGCCTTAGCGAGGAACTTCGCACGGAACTCGTCGTAGACACCCTCTTGCACGAGCATGCGGACCGCCGCCAGACAGACCTGACCGGAGTTGTCGAACTGCTCGACGGCGAGGTCGACGGCGAGGCCGAGGTCGGCATCGTCGAACACCAGCAGCGGCGACTTGCCGCCGAGCTCGAAGCTCACCGGCGTCACGTTGGCTGCCGCACTGGCACCGATCCGCTGAGATGTGGGCACCGAGCCGGTAAAGCAGATCCGCCGGACATCGGGGTGCGCGACGAGGGGCGCTCCCGCCTCCGTGCCGAGGCCCTGCACGACGTTGAAGACTCCAGCGGGGAGGCCGGCGTCGTGCGCGATGTCGGCGAGAAGCGACGCGGTGAGCGGTGCCCACTCCGGCGGCTTGGCGACCACCGTGTTGCCGGCGGCAAGGGCCGGGCCGATGCGCCACGTCGCCAGCATGAGCGGCGCATTCCACGGCGTGACGATCGCGGTGACTCCGGCTGGGTCCCACGAGACGTGGTTGCGATGTCCCCGCGTGTCGAAGTCAGGGTGGGACAGCTCGAGCAGGTGATCGGCGAAGAAGCGGAAGTTCATCGCGACCCGAGGCATGACGCCACGTCGGTGCGACCGCAGCAGCGAGCCGTTGTCGAGGGTCTCGACCTGGCTCAGCTCCTCGATGCGCGCCTCGACACCATCGGCGACGCGGTGCAGGATCGCCGCTCGATCCGCGGGTGCCGTCTGCGACCAGCCGACGAATGCAGCCTTGGCTGCCGCGACCGCCGAGTCGACCTCGACCTGGCCGCCGCGGCTCATGTGCGCGATGACGGTGCCGTCGAGCGGCGAGACCGTCTCGAACGTGGTGGCGCTCCCGACGCGGTGTCCGCCGATCCAGTGCCGGGTGTCGACCTCGACACCCGCGACGACTGCTGTGGTCACCGGCTGGACCCTCCCAAGTGGGGTGTGCGTGCGTAGGGCTGCACAGAGAATGGGGTGACGAATCACGCTGCCGTCCGATATCGTTCGGGGCCAAACGTATTGCCGTCACCGGAAGGCGTCAAGAGATGTTGCGTAGTCCGATCATCGCCATCCCTGGGCGGTTCTCCTCATCTGCGTCGGCCCACCGCCATCGTGCCCTCACGACCGCCCGAGCGCTCTCCGAGCTCGTGCTGGCCGCCGGCGGCGAGCCCGTGACCGTGCATCCCTGGGCACCGGATGGAGCCGTGACTCCCGACGCGGTCGGTGATCGCCTCGCCTTCGTCGACGGGGTGCTCCTCCCGGGAGGCGGCGACCTGTCGCCGGCCCGCTACGGCCAGGACGCCGCCCACGACGAGGTCTACGACGTGGACGACGAGCAGGACGCGTTCGACCTCGCGGTCGCGCAGTGGGCCCTGGCGGCCGGCACACCCCTGCTGGCCGTGTGCCGCGGGATGCAGGTCGTCAACGTCGCGCTCGGCGGTGACCTCGAGCAGCACATGGCCGACCCGCACCGCCACCTCGTCCACGAGGTCACCGTCGACGCAGGGACCGTTCTTGACGACGCGGTCGGCGGCTCCGTGGCCGCCTCGTGCTATCACCACCAGCGGGTGCAGCGCCTCGGCGACGGCCTCGTCGCCATCGCGCACGCCGCCGACGGCACGGTCGAGGCCCTCGCCAGGCCAGACGGGGCGGGCTGGTTCCTCGCCGTCCAGTGGCACCCCGAGGACACCTTCACCACGGACCCCGCCCAGGTAGCCGTCGTGCAAGCCCTCATCGCCGCCGCCTCCGTCGATGTGTAATCACAACGGGCTATACGACGTCGTGGTTACACATCGACGGGTGGGTTAGGGCTCTACCTGGAGGGCTACCTTGCGCAGCGTGCGGGCGAGGGTGGCCTTCTCGGGCGAGGAGAGGGTGTGGGTCACGTAGGACTCCTCCTCGTTGAACTTGGGGAAGAGCACGACCATGAGCTTGCGGCCCTTCGCGGTGAGCGAGACGAGCACCCGCCGCGCATCGTCGGGGTGGGTCCGTCGCTTGAGCAGACCGCGCTTCTCCAGGGTGCCGATGACACCGGTGAGAGTGCCCTTCGAGATTCCAGCCTCGGCGGCGACGTGGCGGGTCTCGATGTCACCCCAGATCCAGACGACCCAGAGCACCACCCAACCCGTCCAGGTGAGGTCGTGGGGGGCGAGCACCGAGCTCTCTAGGCGTTTGCGAACCGCATTGGCCGCCCGATAGATGTTCTGCACTGCGGCCATCGACTCCATGTCGACCGACATCCCGCTGAGCATCTCTGCGACTGCGGTCTCGGTCTCGGCAAGGGTGTGATGGTGGTCGCCGCGCGACTCGCTGGTCGTACGCACGTACTTGCTCAAGGTGCAGGCACCAATCTCGCAGGGGCAGTTGTCCGGCACGCAGATGCCTTCACCGTCCGGACCGCTCCGGTGCTCCACCCTGGCCACGTGCTGATCCTAGACGCGCGCTGTCGTTCGATGCCGTACGTCGCGCAGACCCGCGCAGATCAGGTACGCCGTACCCCTTGTCACGGTCGGTGGCGCCGTCCTAGAGTCCACGTTAGTCGTTTGGATCCGAACGACTTACCACGTCGCACAGCCAGCAGGAGACGCGATGACACCGGCCGATGTCGACCTCAGCGATCTCGATGCCTTCGAGCAAGACAAAGCATGGCCCCTGTTCGACGTGCTCCGCGAGCAGGAGCCGCTGCACTGGAACGCGGAGGCGAGCCCGGCTCACGGGTTCTGGGCGCTGACCCGCCACGCCGATGTTGCCGCCGTCACCCGCGACGAAGCGACGTTCTCCTCCGAGCTCGGCGGGGCCAACCTCGAGGAGCTCGACGACGAGCAGATCGAGATGCGCAAGTCGATGCTCGAGACCGATGGAGCACGGCACTGGGCACTGCGACGCCTGCTGCAGCACCAGTTCACGCCACGCGGGCTCGTGGGCTACGAGACGTTCCTGCGCGGGCTCACCCGCACCACCGTCGACGCTGCCCTGGCGAAGGGGGAGTTCGACTTCGTGCAGGAGGTGAGCGCCGACTTCCCGATCCGGGTGCTCGCCCGGATGCTCGACGTGCCCGACGAGCGCACCGACCAGCTCATCGAGTGGGGCAACCGGATGGTCGGTAACTCCGACCCCGACTACGCCGACGTGCTCGCGGACTCGGAGGAGAGCGAAGAGTTCCGGCTGCTGCCGTTCCGCTCCCCCGCGGCCCTCGAGGTCTTCGACTATGGCTTCGAGCTCGCCGCACGGCGCAAGGGGCTGGCCGGAGACGACCTGGTCAGCAAGCTGGTCAACCAGGTGCCGGAGGACGGCGTCGCCCTGTCAGAGCGCGACTTCCGCAACTACTTCCTGCTGCTCGTGGTGGCCGGTAACGAGACGACCCGGCACGCGATCTCGCACTCGATGAAGGCGCTGATCGACAACCCTGGCCAGCTCGCCCTCCTGCAGGCGCAGCCGGAGCTGATCCCCGGCGCGGTCGAGGAGATGCTGCGTTGGGCCTCGCCGGTCTACCACTTCCGTCGCACGGCGACGACCGACGTCGAGATGCACGGCAAGACCATCAAGTCCGGCGACAAGGTCGTTGTGTGGTTCGCCTCCGGCAACCGTGACGACCGGGTCTTCGAGGACCCCTACCGCTTCGACGTCACCCGCACCCGTGTCGACCACGTGACATTCGGCAAGGGCGGCCCGCACTTCTGTCTCGGCAACCAGCTCGCGCGCATGGAGATCAAGATCATGTTCGAGGAGCTCATCCCGCGGCTCTCCGGAGGGATCGCCGTGACAGGTGACGTCACGCGCGTGCGCAGCAACTTCGTCAACGGCATCAAGAAGTTCCCCGTACGCGTCTCCTGACCCTGCGGTCCGCACTGAGGTCAGAAGGCGTACGGTCAGAAGCGGCCCGAGGTGACGAACGCTGCGAGGGCGAAATCGCCGCCACCGGCCCCGAGACCCTCACCTGGCTCGACACCCGCGAACGGGACTGACCCCTAGCCGCTGCTACGGCGACAACGGCTCGTCCGTCAGGCGCGACCGTGGGGCCGGGTGGAGACCTGAGCGAGGAAGGCGTCGACCAGGGCGTGGGTGCGCGCGGCAGCCTGGTCGGCGGTCGCCACCGTGCGCGCGACGAGGGCGTCGGCGTCGATCCCGGCCCCGTCGAGCGCGGCGGCGCCGCCGTTGTCGATCCACGCGACGAGCTGTGCCGGCGTGAGCTCGGGATGGAACTGAAGGCCGAGACTGCGCCCGATCGTGTACGCCTGAGGTCCGACCGCCGTGTGCGCGAACATCCGCGAGCCCGGCGGCGGCGTGAACTGGTCGTAGTGCCACTGAAACCACGGACCAGGCCCGACCAGGCTCCCATCGTCGGTGTCGATCTCGTACCAACCGATCTCGGCCGTCTCCGCTCGCTGCACCGTGCCACCCAGCGCCGCGGCAAGAGCCTGCCCGCCGAAGCAGATGCCGAAGATCGGTACCCCCGTGTCGTGCGCCGTGCGCAGGAAGGCGATCTCGCCGCCGATCCAGGAGCCGATCATGGCCACGTCGTAGACCGACCAGGGCGCACCCATCGGCACGATCACATCGAAGTCCGCCGGGTCGGGAAACGTCACGGTGACGTCGGGGCTCTCGAACCGCTCCGGGGGGACGACGAGGAACTCCTCGATCTCATAGCCGTGGTGGCGGAAGCGGTCGCCCACCGGGCCGGTCGGCGATACGTGATCCTGCTGGACGAACAGCGCGCGCACGAATCCTCCCGAGGCGAGGCAGCACGTGAGGTCTGCCTTCGTTCGGGTCCGAACGTAAGTCCCGATCCGGCCGGCGTCAACAGGCCGGGGAAGGCGCTCTCCCTGTCGCAGGTGGAGTGAAGGGAGCATCCGGGACCTCGGACCTGCCGGCACGCCGCCGTGCGGTCGACGAAGTCGCCCACAAGTGCTTCCCTCGACCGTGTGGGAGGGTCTATCGTCGGGCCACCCAGAATGTTTGGGTCCGAACGAGTTGCCTCGTTCGGACCCGGGTCGTCTACAGCCAGCCACTCGGCAGGAACGGGAGCAACCGTATGGAGCACGTGGATGTCAGCGGTGTCGTGGAGGAGCTGCGCGCTCGGGGGATCGACGTCATCCGGGTGTCCTACCCGGACCTCATCGGCGTCGACCGGGGTCGCGACGTGCTCATCGACGAGCTCCCCAGCGTCATGGCCCACGGCATCGCCTTCTGCAGGGCGATCTACCACACGAGCCCTCGCGGCGACGTCGTGCCAGTGCAGGGCGGCCTCGAGAGCGGGCTGCCCGACATCGCGGCACACCCCGACCTCTCGACGCTCACCGACCTTCCGTGGGAGCCCGGTGCAGCCTGGTGCCTCGCTGACACGACCTCCGTCGGGGATCCGGCGATGGAGTCACCGCGTGGCCTCGCCCGCCGGGTGAGCGCGCGGCTCGGCGAGGTCGGCCTCTCCGCGATCATCGGCCCGGAGCTCGAGTTCTACGTCATGGAGCCCGACGAGACCTGCGACCGCGGCTGGAAGCGCTATGCCGACGAGCCGGGCAACGTCTACGTCGTCGGACGCAAGGGCGACCCTCGAGGCATCCTGCTGACGATGCTGCGCTTCATGCGCGATGCTCAGCTGCAGGTCACAGCGGCCAACCACGAGTTCAGCCCCGGCCAGTTCGAGATCAACCTCAACCACTCCGAGCTGCTCGACGCAGCAGACCGGGCATTCAGGATGAAGTCGGCCGTGCAGGAGATCGCCCGTCATCAGGGGCTCCTCGCGACCTTCATGGCGAAGCCCTTCAACGACGAGGGTGGCAGCGGCTTCCACCTGCACCTCTCGCTGGTCGACGCCGACGGCACCAACGTGTTCGGCGACCCGGACGGCCCGGACGGCCTGTCCCAGACCGGTCGTTCCGCCGTCGCCGGGGTGATGGCGCACGCCTCGGCACTGGCCGCGCTCCTCAACCCGACCATCAACTCCTACAAGCGGTTCGGGCCCGACACCTTGGCTCCGTGGCTCATCGACTGGGGCATGGACAACCGAAGTGCCATGGTGCGGATCCCACCGGAGCGCGGCGGAGCGTCGCGCATGGAGGTCCGTCTCGGTGACGCGACCGCCAACCCCTACATCGCGATGGCGGCGGTCAGCGCCGCCGTCTACCTCGGCGTACGCGACAAGCTCGAGCCGCCGGCACCGCTCCAGGGCTATGGCTATGACCCGGAGAGTGCGCCGATGCTCCCGCAGTCGCTGCCCGAGGCGCTCGATGCGCTCGAGGCCGACACCGAGCTGATCGAGGTGCTCGGCGAGTTCTTCGTCAACTCGTTCCTGACCTACAAGCGCAACGAGGTCGAGCGCTTCAGCCGCTCGGTCACCGACTGGGAGTTCCGGGAGTACGCCTACCACCTGTAGGTCGCTCTCAGCACTGCCCAGCGACACCTGCTGCATCGACCTCGTTGAGGAGCACCACATGACCGACACCGTCACCGGTGGGCTCGCCGCACCGCTCGCCGACCCGGACAGCTTTGTCGGCGGGTCACCGTGGGAGCTCTTCCGCGCGCTCCGCGACGACGAGCCGGTCGCGTGGACTCCGGAGCCAGACCACGGCAGCGGTTTCTGGTCGGTGACGCGGCACGCCGACATCGTCGCCGTGAGCCGGGACTGGGAGACGTTCACCTCCAGCCGCGGGGTGTCGCTCGAGGACCTCGAGGACGACCAGCTCGAGCACCGGACCTCGCTCATCGACACCGACCCGCCGACCCACGCGGCGATGCGCAAGATCGTGTCGGGCATGTTCCTGCCGCGCGTCGTCAACGGCTACGAGTCGTTCCTGCGCGGCATCGTGGCGACCACCCTCGACAACGCTCTCGCGCAGGGCTCGTTCGACTTCGTCGAGCGGGTCTCGAGCGAGATCCCGGTGCGCGTGCTCGCGCGCATGCTCTCAGTGCCCGACAGCGACCACGCCAAGCTCACCTCGTGGGGCGACCGTCTCGTGGGCGGCACCGATCCGGAGTTCGCCGACCACCTGCCCGGCACGCCGGAGTACGAGGAGTACCGCCTCGTTCCCTTCCGCTCGCCCGCGGCGCTCGAGGTCTTCGACTACGGCCGGGCACTGCAGGCCGAGCGACGTGCCGCGCCGACGGGCGACCTCATCAGCCGTCTTGTCGAGGCCGAGGTCGACGGCGAGAAGCTGAGCCAGCAGGACCTCGACAACTACTTCTTGCTTCTCGCTCTCGCCGGCCAGGAGACCACCCGCCAGGCGATCACCCTCGCGATGAACACCCTCGTCGAGCACCCCGAGGTGCTCGCCCGCCTGCAGTCCGAACCCGAGCTCTTGTCAGGTCCCGCGCTCGACGAGCTGCTGCGCTGGGGGCCGCCGGTCTACCACATGCGCCGCACCGCGACGCGTGACGCCGTGATCGGCGAGACTGCGGTGAAGTCCGGCGACAAGATCGCGATGTGGTATCCCTCGGGCAACCGCGACGAGCGCGCGATCGAGAACCCTGACACCATCGACCTCGACCGCCCGAGCGTGGACCTGCTCACCTTCGGCAAGGGTGGCCCGCACTTCTGCATGGGCTCGTTCCTCGCCAAGCTCGAATACCGCGTGACGGTCGAGGAGCTCGTCGCACGCCTCGACACTGCGACCTTCAGCGGGCCGGTGGAACGCCTGCGCAGCAATTTCGTCAACGGCATCAAGCGCATGCCGGTGACCGTCACGACCCGTTGACCTTGAGGCGACCGCCCGCACGCCGGTCTCGAGCCGCGCCGACCCTGATCGATGGGCGTACGGTCACCTCATGATCGAGGAGCAGCGCTACGACGTCGTGCGCACGGAGCCGACCTATGAGGTGCGGCGCTATCACCCGCACGCGGTCGCCGAGATCGAGGTCGACGGCACGTTCGAGTCGGCGGGCAACGCGGCGTTCCGCCCGCTGGTGGGCTACATCGGTGGGCGCAACGTGGGCGGTGACAGCATGGCGATGACCGCTCCCGTCATCCAGCGCAGCGACGCACCGACGGCTCTCGGGGCCGAGACGACGACGGAGAGCACCGGCCCGGGGAAGTTCATCGTGTCGTTCGTGCTCCCCGCGGACACCGATCCGAGTCGTGCACCGGTGCCGACCGATGAGCGGGTGCACGTCCGCATGGTCGACGAGGAGTACGCCGCCGTCACGCGCTTCTCCGGACGCTGGACGTCCTCGTCGTACGCGAAGCGCGTCGCCGAGCTCGTCGCGGCGCTCGACGCGGACGGACTGTCGGCCGCCGGACCCACGCGCTTCGCGCGGTTCGACCCGCCGTGGACGCCCTGGTTCAAGCGGCGCAACGAGGTCGTCATCCCCCTGCACTCGCCTGCTGGTTGACCCGGGCACGAGCCGGAACGACCACAAGTCGTCGCCTGACCTGCGACCCACGCGCCATACTGCGGCGCGACCGACGACCAGGATGCTCGTGCCGCGGTGCAGGGCGACGACC
This sequence comes from Candidatus Nanopelagicales bacterium, assembly GCA_031360335.1. Taxonomy (GTDB): domain Bacteria; phylum Actinomycetota; class Actinomycetes; order S36-B12; family CAIYMF01; genus Longivirga. The sequence goes on along the minus strand of JANMBJ010000291.1, from coordinate 10,982 downwards.
TGCCTCTGCAGGTGGGTGAGCACAGATGGCAGATGGTCGTCGCGGCGCTCGTCGCCCTCGGCATCCACCAGCTGCTGCCCGACACGTTCCGGCTGGCACCGCTGTGGCTCTATCCCGGCACGATGTCGGTCTTCCTCGTCCTGCTGATCGCGGTTGACCGGCGTCGTCGACCGCGAGCGTCGTTGGCTGCGCGTGGTCACCGGGCTGCTCATCGCTCTCATCGCGCTGTCGAACCTGTTCTCCGCGATCCGGCTGATCGACGGGATCCTCCACGGCGACACGGCGTTGGGGGATCCCAACACCCTGCTCGGCATCGGCGCGGGGATCTGGGTGACTAACGTGATCGCGTTCGCGATGTGGTACCGGGACACCGACGGCGTCGGCACGCGCGCGTCACGGGGCATGGACCCGGCCGGCCTTCGTCTTCCCGGAGATGCACCTTGCCGAGACCGTCGGGCCCGACTGGTATCCGCAGTTCACGGACTACCTCGCGCTGTCGTTCAATACCTCGACGGCGTTCAGCCCCACCGACGTCTCGGCGATCAAGCGCTGGGCCAAGCTCCTCATGATCCTGGAGTCGACCGTGTCGCTCGCGCTGGCGACGCTGGTGGTGGCCAAAGCTGTCAACAGCATCGGCTCGTGAGTCAGTGCGTCAGCGGTGGGTGAGGGTGGTGCCGCCGTTCCAGGAGGTGCCGACCTGGCGGTAGTAGCCGCCGATGATCTCGCCTACCGGCAGGGCCGAGGCGAGCTCGTCCCACGGTGAGTCGAACAGCTCGAGAGTGGCGTCGGCCTTCCAGCACGGCCCGCCCTCGAAGTCGATGCCGCTCATCGTGATGACCTCATCGAGCGCCCAACCGGTCGCGTCGCGCTCGAGCTTGCGCACCTGGCGATGGTGCAGCATCGGCAGTGCGTTGACGAAGCCGTTGGTCTCGCTGGGGCCGGTGATGGTGATGCGCGCCTGCGCGAGGCGGTGGTCGTATGCCGCGAGCGTGGCGCCGAAGGTGCCTCCGACGTCGACGCGGGGTGCCGCCTTGCCATAGGGCATCGGACGGGTCTGCTGGATCGAGCCGAGCTTCTTCGGATAGCCCTGGTGCACCCCACGCGCGATGGCGAAGTCGCTGGTCACCCAGATGAGCACGCAGCGCGAGTAGGTCGTGCCCTCGTACGAGCAGCGCACGACCGCGAACGCCTCCTTGTACTGCGACCGCGCGGGATCGAGAAGCTCCTCGAAGGACCCGCTGCAGGACTGCCAGTCGGCCCAGATGAAGGCGACCGCGCCCGGGTCCTCCGGTGCGAGGTCGACATCGTCGGGCAGCAGCGCGCGCACCCGCTCGGGATCGGTGCGGTATTCCACGGTCAGGAGGTCACCGCTGTAGTGCCACGGCGGGTCCGGAATGACGGCACTGCGCCCGCTCTCGGTATACGGCGGTGCGAATCCCTGCAGCTCCGGCACGGTGATCTCCATTCGTTTGTGTCCGTACGAATCTTAGGGACGAGGTTGCGCGGGGTCCAGAGCCCGATGCGGCCAATCTCGGAGCGCCGCGACCGAGTGCCGCCGCCATCCGCAGGCATCGGGGGTGGACAGGGCGCGGGAGGTGGGGAGAGGGTGTCGGTCATGAGCCCTCGTCGTACATCGCCCTGGCCGGTCGGGATGCCGAACTGGTTGGACGTGACGACGTCCGACATCCCTGGAGCGCAGGCCTTCTACGGCGGACTGCTCGGGTGGACGTTCGGCGAGGGTGACCCCCACTACGGCGGCTACTGCATGGGCGAGGTCGGTGGCGTGCCCGTCGCGGGCATGGCACCGGCACGCGAGGGCTGGGCACCCGCGTGGACGCTGTACTTCTCCACCGACGACGTGCGTGCAGCGGCCGAGCGCATCACCGCGGCCGGCGGTTCGCTCTACGGCGAGGTCATGGACATCGGGAGCGCCGGGTCGATGGTCGTCGCCGCTGACACCTCGGGTGCTTCCTTCGGTCTGTGGCAGGCCGGCGACCACATCGGCACGGGCGTCTACAGCGAGCCCGGCGGGCTCGCGTGGGAAGACCTGCGCTCGTCGGACCCCGATGCGGCGAGGGCGTTCTATGCCGCGGTGCTCGGCTGGGACTACCAGCCGCTGCCGATGGCCGGCCCGGACTACGCCACCGTCCACCTCCCCGGTGACGAGGCGCCGATGGGTGGTCTCGGCGGGATGATGGGCATGGAGGGCTTCCCATCGCACTGGATCGTCTACTTCGGCGTCACCGACGTCGACGCGGCGGTCGCCTACGTCGAGGAAAACGGCGGTCACACGGTCAGCCCCGGCTTCGACACGCCGTTCGGCCGGATGGCAGCGGTCACCGATCCGTTCGGCGCATCCTTCTGGGTCACCGCACCCAACGCCGACCAGACCCCCCTCGACCGCGGCGAGTAGCCACCTCCATCTCTGTCCGCAGGGTCAGGCGGTGCGGGAGGCGAGCGTGTGGCGCACTCCTTGGCTGAAGGTGACGGACCCGTCGGCATCGGCGTACGACTCCAGTCGTCGCTCGGCCTCGGCGCGCACCTCGGCGCGTTGGTCATCGGGGATCGAGAGCCACATCTGACGCTGCCCGGTCGACCAGGTGAACGAGTGCCACTGCTCCGCGTCGGCGAAGCGCACGGCGACCTCACCGGTCACGGTGCGCACGTCGGAATAGCCCGCGCTCGCGACGAGCCGCTCCATGCCCTCGTCACTCGTGAACGGGCCACCGCTCGTGCGCGCATCGCGCATCGCCGGTGGCAGGAACGGCACGAACACCTCGTCGAGGTGCTGCCACCGCTCGTCGACCGGGCCGAATGTCGTGACACCGAGGCGACCGCCGGCCCGCAGCAGCGGCACCCACGACTGCAGGGCCGCCACCGGGTCGGTCAGGAAGAACAGCACGAGGCACGACGACACCGTGTCGAAGGTGCCCTCGATCTCCGGTGATCCGGCATCGCCCACCGACACGTGGACGTTGGTCAGACCGCGCGCCTGCGCACCGATCCGGGCGAGGTCGACCATGGCCGGCGAGATGTCGATCCCCGTGACAAGACCGGTGGGACCGACTCCCTCAGCGACCGGGAGCAGCACCGCACCACGACCGCAGCCGATGTCGAGCCAGCTCTCGCCGACTGCCGGGGGCATCGCCTCGAGCAGGCCGTCGGCGATAGGTCCGAAGAAGTCGACCCCCACGTCGTCATACGTCGCCGACAGCGCGTCGAAGAGCTTGGCCATCCGGGCGACGTGCTCGTTGGTGTCGGTCACCTCTCGAGGCTCCCACCCTTGAGCTCTGCCGTCAGGTGAACGCGCCCCGAGGCGCGCTCAGCTGAGATGGCGGGGCTGCACCGAGCTCTTGTGGTGGTCGTCGGATCCAACTCCGGTGCTGGGGGCGACGATGGACGAATGCCGCGACGGGTCGGTCGGCAGCACCTGGATCACCACCGACTTCGACGTCGGGCAGTTGCTGCCGCGCGCGGTCGAATCGAGCGCGACGAGGTTGTTGACCTCGGGGTAGTACGCCGCAGCGCAACCACGAGGCGTTGGGTAGGCGACCAGGCGGAAGCCCGTGACGACCCGCACCGAACCGTCGTCGCTCGAGTGCACGAGGTCGACCAGCTGACCGACGTGCAGGCCGAGAACGGTGATGTCATCGCGGTGCACCATCACGACGTCGCGGCTCCCCGACAGTCCGCGATAGCGGTCGTCGTGGCCGTAGATCGTCGTGTTGAACTGGTCGTGACTCCGCAGCGACTGCAGGAGAAGGTGGCCTTCGGGCACGTCCAGGACGCCCATCGGGCTCACCGAGAAGACGGCGCGCTTGCTCGGCGTATCGAAGGTGCGCGAGTCGCGCGGCGGGTGCGGCAGGACGAACCCTCCCGGGCGCGCGACCTTCTCCCCGTAGGCCGCGCACCCCGGCACCACGTGGGCGATGTGCTCACGGATCCGCGTGTAGTCGTTCGACATCGCGCTCCAGTCGATGCTCGATCCCTCGGGACCGGTGCCGAGCACGGCCGATGCCAGACCGCACACGATCGCCACCTCCGAGCGCAGGTGCTCGCTGGCCGGCGCGAGCCGCCCTCGGGACAGGTGCACCGCCGACATCGAGTCCTCGACCGAGACCGCCTGCTCTACCCCGGCACGCACGTCGCGCTCGGTGCGCCCGAGTGTCGGAAGGATGAGCGCGGTGCGCCCGCACACCACGTGAGAACGGTTGAGCTTCGTCGAGATCTGCACGGTGAGCTGTGCCTTTCGCAGGGCCTTCTGCGTCACCTCCGTGTCGGGGGTTGCCGAGGCGAAGTTGCCGCCGAGCCCGACGAACACCTTCACCTGACTGTCGCGCAGACCGCGGATCGAGTCGACGACATCGAGGCCACGGCGGCGCGGCGGCTCGAACCCGAACTCGTCGCGAAGCGCGTCTCCGAAGTGTTCGGGCAGCTTCTCCCAGATCCCCATCGTGCGGTCACCCTGCACGTTGGAGTGGCCGCGCACGGGACACAGGCCGGCGCCGGGCTTCCCGATGTTGCCCTGCGCCAGGGTTACGTTGACGATCTCCTTGATCGTCGCGACGGCGTTGCGGTGCTGCGTGATTCCCATCGCCCAGCACACGACTGTCTTCGACGAGCGCACAAACATCTCGGCCGCCTGCTCGATCTGCACCCGGGTGAGGCTGGTCGAGGCGAGGACGTCGTCCCAGTCGAGGTCGCGGACGTGCGCTGCCCAGTCCTCGAACCCGAACGTGTATCGCTCGATGAAGTCGAGGTCGATCACCGAGCCGGGCCGACCAGCCGCCGCAGCGGCCTCCTCGGCCTCGAGCAGGAGCGCGCCGATGGCCTGGAACAACGCCAAGTCGCCATTGACCCGGATGGGCAGGTGCAGGTCGGCGAGCTCGGTGCCGATCCCGGAGACGCCCCGCGGCGTCTTGGGGTTGTTGAAGCGCAAGAGCCCGGCCTCGGGCAACGGGTTGACCGCGAGGATGGTGGCGCCGTTCTTCTTCGCCATCTCGAGAGCCGTGAGCATCCGAGGGTGGTTGGTGCCGGGGTTCTGTCCGCAGATGACGATGAGCCCCGCGTCGTGCACGTCCTGTAGCGAGACGCTCCCCTTCCCGATTCCGATCGTCTCGGCCAGCGCCACCGAGGTCGACTCGTGGCACATGTTCGAACAGTCGGGCAGGTTGTTGGTGCCGAAGGAACGCACGAACAGCTGATAGGTGAACGCGGCCTCGTTGGACGCGCGGCCGCTCGTGTAGAAGACCGCCTCGTCCGGTGACCCCAGCCCGTTCAGGTGCTCGGCGACAAGGAGGAAGGCGCCATCCCATGTGATGGGTCGGTAGTGCGTGTCGCCGTCGAGGCGCACCATCGGCTCCGTGAGGCGACCCTGCTGACCGAGCCAGTACTCGTCACGGGTCTCGAGGTCGGCGAGGCTGTGCTCCGAGAAGAAGGCGCGGTCGATTCGTGCGGTCGTCGCCTCGTTGGCCACCGCCTTGGCACCGTTCTCACAGAACTCCGCCACGCTGCGAACCTCGGGATCGGGGTCCGGCCACGCACACCCCATGCAGTCGAACCCGTCGGCCTGGTTGAGGCGCGCGAGGGTGCGACCGGTGCGTATGACGCCCATCGACCGCACCGTGCGCTCCGTGAGCACCGCGATGGCTGGGAGACCCACCGAGGTGCGCTTGGGTTCGACCTGGTGCACGTCGGGGTCGTGCTCGTCGCCCGGGGTCTGCCCGGCTGCGTGCAGGTCGCTCGTCATGCGCCGCCACTACCCCCGCGCGAAGGATCTGAAACGACCGGCCGCGATTGGTCGGTCTTCCCCATGGAGACTCGCGCGATGGCGATCGCCTTCTCTACGCTCTGGGCACCGCGCTCCGCGGCATCCTCGCACCGACCCTGTTTGGAAACCTCATCGGCTCCAACTCGGTCGTCCCCGTCGCCTGGGGATCCGTCCTAGGGGCGGATGTGGGCACGGCTGGCCTTGCCGATTCGTGCCCACTTCTTGCGCTCCTCCTGAGCGAGGCGTACGTCGTGCTTGCGCGCGAGGAATGCCAGCTCGCGCTGCAGCTTGCGCCAGCTCGCGAGCCGCGACTCCTCGACGAGGCCAGCCTCGATGGCGGCAAGAACCGCGCACCCCGGCTCGGAGTCGTGCTTGCAGTCGTGGAACCTGCAGTCGCGGGCGAAGTCCTCGAGGTCGACGAACGTCGCCTCCAACGCGTCCTCGTCGGCCCATAGCGAGAGCTCGCGCATGCCCGGGGTGTCGAGCACGAGCCCCGCATCGGGCACGCGGACGAGGTGGCGCGCCGTCGTCGTATGCATGCCGCGGTTGTCGTCGCGCACGGCGGTGGTCGCCAGAACCTGATGCCCGACGAGCGCATTCACGAGCGTCGACTTCCCGGCACCTGATGGCCCGATCACGGCGACGGTGACACCTTCGGGCATCAGCGCCCGCACGGCCTCGAGCCCGTCCCCGTCGTACGACGACACGGCCAGCACGTCGACACCCACGGCGACGGCTCTGATGTCGGCGAGGGCCTCGTCGAGGTCGGCACCGAGATCCTCCGCGAGGTCGGTCTTCGTCACTGCCACGACGGGTTGCGCCCCCGACTCCCAGACGAGCGTGAGCTCGCGCTCGAGGCGACGCGGGTTGAGCGAGTGCATCGGGGCGCAGACGAGGACGACGTCGACGTTGGCGGCGACCACCTGCTCGTCGGTGCGGTTGCCCGCCACCTTGCGCACGAGTGCGGTGCGTCGTGGGAGCAGCGCCTCGATCACGGCGTCGTCGCGCGAGGTGCCGCTCAGCAGCACCCAGTCACCCGCCACCGGGAGCGAGTGCAGCTCGCGCAGGCGACCGCGTACGCCGACGGTGTGCTCGTCGACGCCGTCATGTACGCGCCACGCATCGCGGCCGTGCAACGTGACTCGCGCGGGACGACGTACGGCCCGGGTCTCGGGGTCGGACTCGATCAGGTCGTGCCAGGTGCGGTCCCAGCCGAGGGTGGCGAGGACGGGAGGAAGTTCGTGGAACGGGAGAGTGGGCACCGCAGGACTCCAGGGCAGAGTGCGTCGTCGTGCGACGCGAGAGGCGGGGGGCCGCCGGAGCCGGGCGTGGTCTGCGCGTGAGAAGAAGTCAGGCGCGGACCGAGGCAGGGAACACGGCGCGAGTGAGCTCGGTCATGACGTCCTCCAGTTGCCTCGTGGTCGGGCGGTGCACCCGACCCGACGACCGTACGCCGACCACCAGACTGTGTCGCCGGAGTTTCCAGTGGTGCGCGCACACTGGGGTCGGGTCAGGAGTAGACAGGGCGGGTGAGCGACTCGGGTCCTGTCATCGACGTACGCGGTCTTGTGAAGACCTTCGGATCCACCCGCGCTCTCGACGGGCTCGACCTGCGGGTCGAGCGCGGCGAGGTGCACGGCTTTCTCGGGCCCAACGGGGCGGGCAAGACGACGGCCCTCCGCGTCCTGCTCGGCAGCGTGCGGGCCGACTCCGGTCACGCGCGCGTCCTCGGTCGTGACCCGTGGCGCGACATCACCGCGCTGCACGCGCAGCTCGCCTACGTACCCGGCGATGTGGCGCTGTGGCCGAACCTCACCGGTGGTGAGGTCATCGACCTGCTCGGCCGCCTGCAGGGTGGCCACGACCCCGCGCGCCGGGCCCGGCTGCTGGAGATGTTCGAGCTCGACCCGACGAAGAAGTCTCGTTCCTACTCCAAGGGCAACAGGCAGAAGGTCGCGCTCGTCGCCGCACTCGCGTCGCACGCCGAGGTCTATCTCTTCGACGAGCCGACGAGCGGCCTCGATCCGTTGATGGAGGAGCAGTTCCGCCGATGTGTCCACGAGCTCAAGGCCGATGGACGTACGGTGCTGCTCTCGAGCCACATCCTCAGTGAGGCCGAGGCGCTCTCGGACCGGATCAGCATCATCCGCGCCGGCGTCGTGGTGGAGACCGGTGCGCTCTCCGACATGCGACACCTGCAGCGGCTCGCGATCTCGGCCGAGACGGAGCACGAGCTGCACGGCATCACCGACGTGCCCGGTCTCGGCGACATCGTGCTCGAGGGCAACCACCTACGCTGCTCGGTCGAGCCGGCGCACCTCGCCGAGCTGCTGTCGCACCTCACCGCTGCGGGCATCAAAACACTCGAGAGCCACCCGCCGACACTCGAGCAGCTCTTCCTCTCGCACTACGGCGTCACCGTCGACGAGGACGCGACCGCGCATGCCTGAGCAGAGCGCGGGTTGGGCGACGACACTGCGCCTGGCACTGCGTCGGGACCGGATCATGCTCACCTCGTGGGTGATCGGCCTTGCCGCCACTGCGGGCTTATCCGCTGCGGCCACCGTCGACCTCTACCCGACCGAGGAGTCACGGGTCGCCGCGGCCGACACCATCAACTCCTCCGCCGCGGTCGTTGCGCTGTACGGCCGGGTCTATGACCCCACCTCGCTGGGCGCCGTCTCGATGATCAAGCTGACCGCTCTCGGCGCGGCGATCGTCGGGATCGTCATGCTGTTCGTGGCGATCCGGCACACCCGCGGCGACGAGGAGCCAGGACGCCTCGAGCTCCTCACCGGCGGACGGCTCGGACGGCAGGCACCCCTGACATCGACGGTCGTGCTGGTGTCCGGCGCGAGCGCTGCGCTGGCACTCCTCACCGCGGCCGCCAACACTGCTGCGGGCCTGCCGTGGCAGGGGTCGCTCGCGTTCGGGCTGGGCTGGGGTGTGACCGCGCTGGTCTACGGGGCGGTCGGCTGTGTGACGGCACAGCTGTCCGAGAGTTCCCGCAACGCAAGGGGTCTCGGGCTTGGTGTCATCGCCGCGACGTACGCGTTGCGGGCCGTCGGTGACCTCGCCGACCCGACCCCGGGGGCGATGTCGTGGCTCTCCCCTGTCGGCTGGAACCAGCAGCTGCGCGCCTACGCCGGCGACCGCCGGTGGGTGCTCGTGCTGCCACTGCTGGCGAGCGTCGGACTCGTGCTGACGGCGTACGCGATGCGCTCGCGACGCGACCTCGGCGCAGGACTTCGCGCCGACCGGCCTGGCCCTTCGGCCGGATCGCTGGGCAGCGTCGGTGGGCTCTCGTGGCGACTGCAGAGTCGGGTCTTCCTCGCATGGGCCGTGGGATTCGTGGTGTTCGGCGCGATCCTCGGCTCGCTGGCCAGCAGTGTCGACAAGCTCCTCACGTCGCCGGCCATGCGTGACTTCTTCGAGAAGATCGGCGGCACCGCAGGGCTCGTCGACGTCTTCCTCGGTGCCGAGGTCGCGATCATCGCGGCGGTCGCGGCGGCCTACGGCGTGAGCGCGGCTGAGCGGCTGCGCTCCGAGGAGGTGGAGGGCCGCGTCGAGCCGCTGCTCGCGACGTCGACGACCCGGGTCCGGTGGGCGAGCAGCCACTACGCCGTCGCCCTCAGCGGCAGCGCAGCGCTCATGGTCCTCGCTGGGCTGTCGATCGGTGCCTCGGCGTCGGCCTCGCTCGGCGACTGGTCTCAGCTCGGCCGGGTGCTCGTCGCCGCACTGGTGCAGGTGCCCGCCGTCTGGGTCGTGACCAGCCTGGTCCTGCTGCTGTTCGGCTGGCTCCCGCGGTTCACCGTCGCTGCGTGGGGCTTGCTCGTGTCGTTCGTGCTGCTCGGCGAGTTCGGTGCGCTGTGGAAGCTGCCCGAGTGGCTGAGGGACGTCTCACCGCTGCGCCACGCCCCCACCCTTCCGGTCACGAGCAGCGCCGTGCTCCCGGTCGTCGTCCTCACCCTCGTCGCCGCACTGGTCTCCGCCGCGGGCTACCTCGGCTGGCACCGCCGAGACCTCACGAACTAGCCAGCCCCGCCCCAGCCGAGCCCCAGCCCCGAGAGCTCGCGTGGTGGGTCGAGCGGGCCGGTGGGAGGGCTCGTGACCTGCGGGTTTGCTGGGAGTACGTCGATGTAACGCGGCAGACCTTGCGCTGGTTACCGACGGGTAGCATCATGGTTACCGACGGGTAACACTCCGCCGCCGCTGGGACGACCCCGGCGCTGGCGCGAGCGCCATCCGTCGTGACCCACCGGACGTCAGCGAGGAGCCACGGCGATGAGCCACTACAAGTCCAACCTGCGCGACATCGAGTTCAACCTCTTCGAGGTCTTCGGGGCGCAGAACCGTCTGGGCACCGGCCCGTACGCCGACATGGACGTCGAGACCGCGCGCGACATCCTCGCCGAGGTCGAGCGCCTGTCCGTGGGCCCGCTGGCCGCGTCGTTCGTCGACGCCGACCGCCACCCGCCGGTCTATGACCCCGCCACCTGCACCGTGACCATGCCCGACTCGTTCAAGGCGTCGTTCAAGGCGCTCATGGACTCGGGCTTCTGGAACATCGACCTCCCCAAGCACCTCGGCGGACCCGGTGCACCGGCCTCACTGCGCTGGGCGGCGAGCGAGATGATGCTCGGCGCCAACCCGCCGGCGTTCATGTACATGTCCGGCCCCGGCTTCGCCGCGATCCTCGACCACCTCGGCAACGAGGAGCAGAAGAAGCTCGCGCGCATCATGATCGACCAGCAGTGGGGCGCCACCATGGTGCTCACCGAGCCCGACGCCGGCTCCGACGTCGGTGTCGGCCGCACGAAGGCCGCGCAGCAGGCCGATGGCTCCTGGCACATCACCGGTGTGAAGCGCTTCATCTCCTCGGCCGAGCACGACATGGCCGACAACATCATCCACCTCGTGCTCGCGCGCCCCGAGGGCGTCCCGGGCGCCGGCGGCGCCGGCACCAAGGGCCTGTCGCTGTTCCTCGTCCCGAAGCACCACGTCGACCTCGAGACCGGTGAGCTCGGTGAGCGCAACGGCGTCGTCGTCACGAACGTTGAGAAGAAGATGGGCCTGAAGGTCTCCACGACCTGCGAGGTCACCTTCGGTGAGAAGACCCCGGCGGTCGGCACCCTCATCGGCGACGTCCACGACGGCATCGCGCAGATGTTCCAGGTCATCGAGAACGCCCGTATGTTCGTCGGGGCCAAGG
>JANMBJ010000268.1:0-4881 GCA_031360335.1 Candidatus Nanopelagicales bacterium | reverse complement strand
GGTGACCGGGTCGACCTGCTGGCGTTCGACCGCGCCGTGCGCGCCGACGTGCGACGCCCAGGTGTGACCGAGCTGTTGCCGCAGATGTCGCGTGCCCTGTCCGATGTCGAGCCCCTGCTCGTCGAGGCGGACGCGCACGCCATGGTCGCTGCCATCGATGCGCGGGTGCGCCAGCACTCGCTGGTCGTGCTCCTGACCGCACTCGAGCCCTCGGCGCTGCGCGAGGGACTGCTGCCCTATCTGCCGGGACTGGCCGCGCGTCACACGGTCGTGCTCGCATCGGTGCGCGACCAGCGGCTCGAGGAGCTTGCCGGGATGCGCGGAGACGCCCCCGCGGTCTACGACGCGGCCTCGGCGGCCCAGGCGATCGCCACGCGCGACCGCATGACAGCACTCGTGATGCGCTCGGGCATCGAGGTCATCGACGCCACCCCCGACGAGATCGCCCCCAAGCTCGCGGACCGCTATCTCGCCCTCAAGGCGGCCGGTCGCCTCTGACGGGGCGAGTTGTGGCGTTCGGGAGCGTGCGGGCGCCTACGAGGGGTAGGCAGGGGCCATGACTGCTGACAACGGGACCGCCGCGCAGGGTCCGGACATCGACTCGCTCGCCTCGGCGGTGCGCGTGACTGCCGACATCATCGCCGCCGTACCGAGCGGCGTGGGTGGTGCCCCGACGCCCTGCCCGGGCTTCGACGTCGACGACCTCGTCCGTCACCTCCTCGGCTGGGCCAGGAACTTCGCCGACAAGGTCAACGGGCACGAGCCCGCGACCGAGCCCGGAGCCGTGCAGCCCGGCACCGATCCCGGCATGGACTACCTCATCACCGGCGCGACGATCGTCGAGGGCTACCGCCGCGGCACCCACGCCGACGCGCTCCCCCTCGGTGTCGTGCTCATGGAGACCGTCACGCACGGCTGGGACCTCGCTCGTGCGACGCGCCAGAGCGCTCCTTACGACGACTCCTCCGCAGCCGCCGCTCTGGAAGCGGGCCGCGGCATGCTCTCGCCCGACTATCGAGGACCCGACAAGTCGTTCGGCCTCGAGGTACCCATCGCGAGCACCGCCCCCATGCTCGACCAGCTGGTCGCCTTCATGGGTCGCGACCCCGAGTGGACCCCGTAGCCGTCCGTCGGCGGCTGACGCGCCCGTCGGTGTCCGCATCGATAGCGTCAGCGCGGGCTATCGACCGCCCTGACGCTATCGATGGCTGGTGCAGGGCTCGCCCGATGACAGGTCGAACCAGCATGCTGGGCCCGTGCAGGTCTCACTTCTCTTCATCGACGACTGCCCCAACTGGCAGGTCGCTGATGCCCGCCTGGCCGAGGCACTGCTCCTGGTCGGGCTGCCCGACCAGGATGTGGAGCACGTGCTCATTGCCACCGACGCCGAAGCGCAGGCGGCGCACTTCCGGGGGTCTCCCACGATCCTCATCGATGGAGAGGACCCGTTCGAGGACGGTGGCACTCGCAGCTTCGGCCTGACGTGCCGGCTCTTCCCCACCACCGCCGGCCTCGCAGGATCACCGACCGTGGACGAGCTGGCCGCCGCGCTCGCGGCGCGCGACGGGGTGCCGAACGCGCTCGCGTCAGCTGCCCCCGAGCCCGAGCATGGTCAGCACAGGACGGTCGCTGTGGTCCGGGAGTGGCACGACGACGAGGGGTGGGGCGTTCTCGACTCGGACGAGACACCAGGTGGTTGCTGGGCTCACTTCTCGTCCTTGTCCGTGGCCGGCTACCGCCACGCGTCGCCGGGTCAGCGAGTCAGCATCACGTATCGGCGATCACCCATGGACGGCTTCGACTATGTGGCCGATGAGGTCACGATCGACGGCAGACCGAGGGTCGAGTCCGCGAGTCAGCCGCCTGGAACTGGCTACTTCAGTCGTCTCACGATCGGGCGCGACTGACGGGCGCTGCCGGCAGGTTCGTGCGCGTCCGGCCGGGAGTCAGCCGGCGTACGGAAGCGTCTCGGTCATGGCGGCTCGGTCGGTGACGTCGCCCATGAGGCCGTCACGCTCGGCCGCGCGACCGAAGACCCAGACGTAGGACAGGAAGGCGATCCATACGATCGCGCCGATGCTGATGCGCGCCCAGGTCGGCAGCGGGGAGGGGGTCACGAACGCCTCGACCACACCGCTGACGAGGAGGACGACGACGAGGCCCAGCGCGATCGTGAGCGTCGCGCGCCCCTCCTCCGCCAGTGCGACGGAGCGGGGCCGCGGGCCGGGGCTGATGATCTGCCAGCCGAGGCGGATGCCGGCGCCTCCCGCGACGAACACGGCGGTGAGCTCCAGCAGCCCGTGGGGGGTGATGAGACCGAAGAAGAGGTCGAGGCGGCCGGAGTAGGCCATGAGCCCACCGACGAGCCCGACGTTGAGGGCGTTCTGCCACAGGATGTAGATGCCCGGCACGCAGAGCAGCGACCCGCCGACCAGCGCCAGTGCCGCGACCCAGGCGTTGTTGGTCCACACCTTGAAGGCGAACGAGCCTGCCGGGTTGGAGGTGTAGTAGTCGGCAAAGTCCTGGTCGACGAGCGACTTGAGCTCCTCGGGCGTCGACACTGCCGCGACGACGTCGGGATTGTGTGCGACCCACGCACCGATGGCGAACGCCACGAGTGCACTGGCCGCCGCGACGCTGATCCACCACCAGCGAGCGCGGTAGACCGCGACCGGGAAGGACCGCAGGACGAACTGGGACACATCGGCCCACGACGCGCCGCTCGCACCCGTGACAGCGGCGCGACCCGAGGCCACGAGCGAGGACAGCCTGCCGACGAGTGCGGGATCAGGTGACGAGGACTGCACCATCGACAAGTGCGTCGCCGTCCGTTGGTAGAGGTCGACGAGCTCGTCGGACTCGGCACCGGTGAGCCGACCGCGGCGGTTGGCCAGCTGCTCGAGACGATCCCACTCCGCGCGGTGGGCCGCGACGAACGTGTCGATCTCCATCCGTGTGGCTCCTCCCGCCGACCGTCACTAGCAGGGAGACTAACGGGGTGTCGACGTCCTCAGGTGACTACACCACCCTCGTGCCGGTCACCGGCGAGGCGGTGGCGCTCGACCTGCGCCTCGCGCAGTTCCCGAGCCGCACCCTCGCTCTCGCCCTCGACCTGCTCATCCAGGCCGTGGCGCTCTTCCTGGTCTTCCTGCTCGGCTCGCTGGTCCTCTCCACCGCTGACGGCGCGGTCGTGGCGGCCGTGTCGCTCGTGGCGGTCGTCGGGGTCCTGGTCGGGATGCCGACGATCGTCGAGACGCTGACACGGGGGCGGTCCGTCGGCAAGCTCGCGGCCGGCCTTCGGGTCGTGCGTGACGACGGTGGCCCGGTGCGCTTCCGGCACGCCTTCGTACGCGCTCTGTTCATGATCGTCGACTTCTGGCTGCTGTTCGGAGCCGTCGGCCTGATCTCCTCGCTCCTGTCGTCCAAGGGCAAGCGCCTCGGTGACCACTTCGCCGGCACCGTCGTGATCCGGGAGCGGGTGCCCGCGGCGGCCGGCGTTCGGATGCTGGGCTATGCGATGCCCCCCTCGCTCGAAGGCTGGGCGTCCTCGCTGGATCTCACGCGACTGCCTGACGTCACCGTGATGCAGACCCGGCAGTTCCTCTCGCGGGCGACAGCGATCGACCTGAACGTCCGCGCCACCATGGGGATGCAGCTCGCTGCCGAGATCTCGTCCTACGTCACCCCACCGCCTCCTCCCGGCACACCGCCCGAGGTCTTCCTCATGGCCGTGCTCACCGAACGGATGCGCCGGGCGAGCGGGCAGGACCGGGCTCGCCCGGTCTTCACCGAGCAGCCGCTCTACGCCGTCCCACCGATCGTGGCGGCCGTCGTCACACCCACTCCCCGCCAGGAGGGGCCGTTCTCGCTGCCGTCGTGATGGTGTCGTGCCCGCCCGGCTGAGCGGACCTGGGCCTGGCCCTGCGCCTCGACGCGCGGTTACGGTGCTCGGGTGACCCCACGACAGACCGACCCCACGGGCATCGCATCGTCCCGAGGTCGACGCGCCTTGATCCGCTCGGCAGTGGTGGTGACGGTCGTCGCTGCGGCCGTCTCGTCAGGCTCGGTCCCGGTGAACGCCGCGGCACCCGGCGCCGTGCCCTCGCAGCCGAGCAGGCAGGCGCTCATCGGTTCGGCCTCGGCGCCTCGCGTCGTCGTGCCCCCGGGTCGCTACGCGATCGGTGACTCGGTGATGCTCGGGTCGAAGAAGCTGCTCACGTCCCGTGGCATCTCGGTCAACGCGACCGTGAGTCGGCAGTTCTCCCAGGCCGTGCCGACTCTGGCCGCCCTCCGTCGCGCCAACAGGCTTCCGCGCAACGTCGTCGTGCACCTGGGGACCAACGGGATCGTGAAGGTGTCGGACTGTCGCGCGATCGTCGACGGCGCGGGCACGGGGCGGCGGGTCTTCCTCGTCACGGCACACGGTGCGCGCTCCTGGATCCCGACCGCCAACGCGCACCTGCGTACGTGCGCCAAGGCCTACCCCGGTCGTCGGGTCATCCTCATCGACTGGGACAAGGCAGCAACCGGGCATCGCGGGTGGTTCGGGTCCGACGGCATCCACCCCAACTCCACCGGACGCCCGCACTACGTCGGGCTCATCACCTCCGCTCTGGCGCGCTACGGCCTCTGACGCCGGCTGCGACCTCGGTCGCAGGGCAGCTCGCGCCGATCAGTACAGCTAGCTGCGCAAGGTGTCGCGGATCAGCTGCGCGTAGGCGGCGCTGCCGGCTCCCTTGGTGTGGATGCCGTCGGAGTAGAACCAGTCGCGGTGGCCCTGGGAGTAGGTGTTCCAGTCGGCGAGCCGCACGTTGGCCGAGCCGAACCGCGCGATGGCGGTCGCGATGGCCCGGTCGGACTGCGCAACCCACGGACGGTCGG
>JANMBJ010000261.1:0-14754 GCA_031360335.1 Candidatus Nanopelagicales bacterium | reverse complement strand
GCCGGCGTACGACCCGACCCACCGCCGACCCGATCCGACGACGCCCAGATCCACCCGCTCCGGGGCATCCCGCCCCGCCCTGCCAGACTTCGCACGTCCCCGACACGCAAGGAGAAGCCCCCCGTGGCCGAGCTCTTCTACGACGACAACGCTGATCTGTCGATCCTCGCCGGCAAGAAGGTGGCGGTCATCGGCTACGGCTCCCAGGGCCACGCCCACAGCCTCAACCTGCGCGACTCGGGCATCGACGTCCGCGTCGGCCTGCTCGAGGGCAGCGCGTCGCGTCCGAAGGCGGAGGCCGAGGGCCTGCGCGTCGTGACGCCCGACGTCGCCGCCGCCGAGGCCGACGTCATCATGATCCTCGCGCCCGACCACAAGCAGCGTGGCCTCTACACCGAGCTCATCGAGCCGCACCTCACCGGAGGGAAGGCGCTGCTGTTCGGCCACGGCTTCAACATCCGCTTCGGCTACATCGTGCCGCCGACCGACGTCGACGTGATCATGGTCGCCCCCAAGGGCCCCGGTCACCTCGTGCGTCGTGAGTACTCCGCGGGCCGCGGCGTACCCGTCATCGTCGCGGTGGAGCAGGACGCCACGGGTGGCGCGTGGGCGCTCGCCCTGTCCTACGCCAAGGCGATCGGCGGCCTGCGTGCCGGCGGCATCAAGACGACCTTCACCGAGGAGACTGAGACCGACCTGTTCGGCGAGCAGGCCGTGCTCTGCGGTGGTGCGTCGCAGCTGGTGATGTACGGCTTCGAGACGCTCGTCGAGGCCGGCTATCAGCCCGAGGTCGCCTACTTCGAGTGCCTCCACGAGCTCAAGCTCATCGTCGACCTGATGTATGAGGGCGGCATCGCCAAGCAGCGCTGGTCGGTCTCCGACACCGCGGAGTACGGCGACTACGTGTCGGGCCCGCGCGTCATCGACCCGAGCGTCAAGGACAACATGCGCGCGGTGCTCGCCGACATCCAGTCGGGCACGTTCGCCCAGCGCTTCATCGACGACCAGGACGCCGGAGCGCCGGCGTTCACGGCGCTCCGTGCGAAGGGCGAGCAGCACCAGATCGAGGCAGTCGGTCGCGAGCTGCGCGGCATGATGAGCTGGGTCGAGAGCGGCGATGACGACTACGTCGAAGGCACCGCCACCCGCTAGCACCGACGTACCACCCCGGCTGTGGGGAGCGCGCCCCACCCGGGACGCTCCCCACCCCCGTGCGTTGTTCTTCCCTTAGGGATGATCAAGGCAGTTCAACTGCACAATCTGTCCCGAATTCGTGATCTTGGGCGGGGTGTCGGGCGGCCTGGTCGGCGCGAGACCTTGCCGCTACTACGTCGTGCGATGTAACGTCGTACGTAGGAGGTACGGCGATGGCGACGTCCGACGGTGGGTGGAGCGACCCGGGGCTGCTCGTGCTGGGGAGCCTCGCGAGCGGGCCTAAGCACGGCTACGCGATCACTGAGGACGTCGAGGCGACGACCGGGGCGCGTCTGGGCCCAGGCACGTTGTACGGCGCCATCTCCCGCCTCGAGTCACGCGGCCTGGTACGAGCCCTCCCGACCGAGGACCGGCGCAAGCCCTACGAGCTCACCGCCGCTGGCGCCGAGGTGCTCAGGGAGCGCGCCGAGGCGATGCGCTCCTTCAGCCGCACGGCCCTGCGCCACCTCGCAGCCGGCGGACTCGCATGAGCGACCACGGCGCGGTCCCCGCATCGACCGGTGACCTGGCAACCGCACCCGAGCCCGCTCGTCGGAGCCGGCGCACGGCGCTGCTCCTCGCAGCCTACCCGCTGTCGTTCCGCGAGCGCTACGGCGACGAGCTCGCGGCCCTCCTCGACGACACCGGGGTCGGCCCGCGCGACGTGGTCGATCTGCTCCTCGGCGCGCTGCGCGCCTGGCTGCGGCCGTCGTACGGCGCTGCCCCTGCAGAGGCGCGACGCCTGCGGCTGCTCTCGAGCATCTCGACCGTCTGGGTCGGCTTCTGCGTCGTGCTCTGCGGCACGTACGGCGTTCTGACCTTCCTCGAGGACCGGCCCCCACCGCGTCTGTCGCTGGGCACGGAGCGCTGGCAGTACTTCCACCTGGCGGCGACGTTCGCGCTCGCCCTAGCCCTGGTCCTCGTGCTCGTCGGCGGGGCTCCGCTCGTCGTACGCGTCCTGCTGGGGGGGCAGGCCCGGTCGCGTGGCTCTGGCGCTCCTCGTGCTTGGAACGGCGTCCCTCATCGCCGGCGACACCCGGATCCCCGTCTCATCGGGCTGGTCGGTCCTGCCGCTGTGGTTCCTGGTCCCCGGAGTCGTGTGGCTGGTGTCGATTCCGACGGTCGCCGCGTGGTGGGCTGTGGCGCTGCCTCGGGCCCTTCGGATGGCCCGTCCGCGATCCGCGGACCTCGTCGTGTCGGCGCTGCTGGCGGTTCTGGTCGCCCTGCTGATGACGGCGCCCGTGCTCCTCGTGGCGGCGGTGGGCTATCGCTCGGTGCGGCTGTGGGGTTTCGGCGGCGAGGCGGTCGTCGTCGGCGTCTGCGTCGCCGGCCTGGTGACTGGTTGGCTCGTCTCGGTCGTGAGCGCGCTCCGAGGACTACCGGCGATCTGGGCGCGTGACCGACGCGCGCCCACGTAGGCGCACCGGGGCGGCTGGTCGACCGGCGTCACGGCTAGAGACCCGATCGCGCGGCGGCCGGGGTTCTGGAGTGCGGTGAGTGACGCGTTGGCCCAGGATCGAGGCGTGTCCGAGCTGCCGACGAAGACCTGTGTCGCGTGCGGTCGGACCATGACGTGGCGCAAGGCGTGGTCGAGGTCCTGGGACGAGGTCCGCTACTGCTCGACGGCGTGCCGACGCCGCGGCGTACGTCCGGTGGATCTGGCTCTCGAGGAAGCACTGGTCGCACTCCTCGACAGTGGGCGCCGTGGCGCGCTGGTCGACCCCGAGGATGCTGCTCGCGTCGTCGCCGGTCGAAGCGCGTCGCCGGCTGAGGAGCTCCGCGAGCCGGCGCGCAACGCCGCCCGACGGCTCGTGGCCAGCGGCGTCGCCGAGATCGTCGTCGCGGGCCGGGTGGTCGAACCCTCGCGAGCTCGAGGTCCGATCGCTCTACGTCAGACCTCACGGTGACGACACGCGCGCTGCCGGTGCCCGCTCTCGACGACACGGTGGCGTGGACCCGCACTCACCTCGGCGATCTCGCGTGCGACGACGTCGTGGCGAGCCGGTCCTTCGTCGGCGGCCAGGCATCGGCCGACGCGGCGCTGGCGACCTACGACGTCCGCGGCTACGCCGCCCGCCGCAACCAGGTCCTGCCGGTGGGTGCTCGCGGGGCGTCCCGGCTCTCGCCGTACATCCGGCACGGGCTGCTCAGTCTCCCGCGCGTGTGGGAGCACGTCGGCGAGGGCCCGTCGCGCGATGTCGCGAAGTTCCGCGACGAGCTGCTCTGGCAGGAGTACGCACGCCACCTTTACGCGCGCACCGTCGGGACGTCTTGGTCGCTGCGCTACGGGGTACGTGATCGCGGCGGCTCGGCTCGTCGTGAGCAGGGGATGGCCTGCCTCGACGTCGTAGACGACGAGCTGTTGCACGACGGCTGGCTCGTCAACCAGACACGCATGTGGTTCGCGTCGCACTGGACCGTGCGCCTCGGCAACGGCTGGCGCGACGGCGAGGACCACTTCTTCGCCCACCTCCTCGACGGGTCGCGGGCGGCGAACCGACTCGGCTGGCAGTGGACGGTCGGAGCTGGGACGGGGAAGGCGTACGGCTTCAGCCGCTGGCAGGTGGAGAAGCGCGCGCCCGGGCTGTGCGAGGGCTGCGAGCTCAGTAGCGCCTGCCCGATCCAGGGATGGCCGCACGATGCGGGGCTGTCGACCGTGGAGGCGGTGGTCGGAGTGGCACGCGATCCATCGGCTGCAGCCACACGCGGGCCGGCGCAGCCGGTCGTCACGGGTCGACCGGATGCGGTCTGGCTCACTGCGGAGTCCCTCGGCGACGACGACCCCGCGCTGACCGCGCACCCGGACCTGCCCGCGGTGTTCGTGTTCGACGAGCCGCTGCTCTCACGGCTGTCGCTGTCGGGAAAGCGCTTGGTGTTCCTGGCCCAGTCGCTCGCCGACCTGGCGGAACGGCGCGAGGTGCGGATCCTGCGAGGTGAGCCGGTGCAGGCGCTCGCCGACCTGGCGGTGGCGACGACCTATGCCCCGGTGCCCGGCTGGACGACCCGGGCAGCGGGGGTGGCGCCGGTCAGCGTGCACCCCTGGCCATGGCTCGTCGAACCCCACTCGGGCTCGGCCGCCTCGTTCACCGCCTGGAGGCGTGCGGCGCGCGTGTGATGCGACGCCGAGTCCGTCCGAGCCGAGTTGTCTGGCGAACCGCGAGCCGGCGCGTGTCAGAACTGCAGACGTCCGGAGTCGTCGAAGGACGCCGGACGCACATCCTCTACGAGTGTCACAGGCAGCTCCGCGTAGAGGTGCGGGAAGACGAGGCCGTTGCCGATGTCCTCGTGCAGCACGGGGATGCCACCCACCTCAAGCCGGTCGGTGTCCATGACGAGGACGACGAGGGGCTCGTCGAGGTCGGCGTAGTAGCGCGTCGCGGTCGCCTGGACCTGCTCGTCGGTGGAGGCATGGATGAACCCCTCCTCCTCGATCGTCACGCCGTACGTCGATGTCGCGTAGCGGCCCGACACGAGGGCCGCGTGCCAGTCCGATGCCGTCGCGATGTGGAAGATCTGCACGCGCGGAGTCTAGGCACCACAGATCCGGACCGCTGCTCGCGATGACCGTCGAGCCTGTGCTGCTCGGCAGCGGGTGAGACGTGAGTCCAGCATGCGGACCTCGTGAATCCGTTCACAAGGGCATCGGTAACTCAGCCGCGTCACCCGACGCCGAGCCTCGAAGGTGCCCCTCGTGAGCAAGCCGATCGTCCTCATCGCCGAAGAACTGTCCCCGGCCACCGTCGACGCCCTCGGGCCGGACTTCGAGATCCGTCACGTCGACGGCGCCGACCGCGCAGCGCTGCTGCCGGCCATCGCCGACGTCGACGCGATCCTCGTACGGTCCGCCACCAAGGTCGATGCCGAGGCCATCGCCGCGGCCCCCCGCCTCAAGGTCGTGGCACGTGCCGGTGTCGGTCTCGACAACGTCGACGTCAAGGCCGCGACCCAGGCCGGCGTGATGGTCGTCAACGCGCCGACCTCCAACATCGTGAGCGCCGCGGAGCTCGCCGTCGCTCTGCTGCTCGCCTCGGCGCGCAACATCGCGCCGGCCAGCCAGGCGCTGCGCGCGGGTCAGTGGAAGCGCTCGAAGTACACCGGGGTCGAGCTCAGCGACAAGACCGTCGGCGTGGTCGGCCTCGGCCGCATCGGACTGCTCGTCGCGCAGCGCCTCTCGGCGTTCGGCGTCAAGCTCGTCGCCTACGACCCCTACGTGCAGCCGGCCCGCGCCGCGCAGCTTGGCATCCGCATGCTCCCGCTCGACGAGGTGCTCGCGGAGTCCGACTTCATCACCGTGCACCTGCCCAAGACGCCCGAGACGATCGGCCTCATCGGCGAGGAGGCGCTGCGCAAGGTCAAGCCGACCGTACGCATCATCAACGCCGCCCGCGGCGGCATCGTCGACGAGCACGCGCTCTACGTCGCGCTCAAGGAAGGTCGCGTCGCTGGCGCCGGCATCGACGTCTTCTCCACCGAGCCGTGCACCGACTCGCCGCTCTTCGAGTTCGAGCAGGTCGTCGTGACGCCGCACCTCGGTGCCTCGACCGACGAGGCGCAGGAGAAGGCCGGCATCGCGGTCGCCAAGTCCGTGCGCCTGGCGCTCGCCGGCGAGCTCGTGCCCGACGCGGTCAACGTGCAGGGCGGCTCCATCGCCGAGATCGTGCGCCCGGGCATCGCGCTCGCCGAGAACCTCGGCCGCGTCGCCGGAGCGCTCGCGACCGCGCCGCTGCAGGCCGTCGAGGTCGAGGCGCTCGGCGAGATCGCCGAGCACGACGTCAAGATCCTCGAGCTCTCCGCCCTCAAGGGCGTCTTCTCGATGGTCGTCACCGACACGGTCTCCTACGTCAACGCCCCGGTGCTCGCCGGCGAGCGCGGCGTGTCGGTCTCGCTCACGACCGACCGCGAGAGCGCCAACTACCGCAACCTCGTCCGCGTGAAGCTGTCGCTGTCCGACGGCCAGACCGTGTCGGTCGCGGGCACCGTCACGGGGCCGCGCAACCTGCAGAAGATCGTCGAGATCGACGGCTTCGACGTCGACGTTCCGGTCAGCGCGCACCTCGCGTTCCTGTCCTACGTCGACCGCCCGGGGATCGTCGGCGTCGCCGGCCGCATCCTCGGCGACGCAGGCGTCAACATCGGCGGCATGCAGGTCAGCCGCGACGAGGCCGGCGGCCACGCGCTCATCGCGCTCACCGTCGACTCCGCCATCCCGGGCGAGACCCTGGCGGCCATCGTCACCGAGATCGGCGCGACCTACGGCCGCACCGTCGACCTCGAGCTCTGACCCCGTCCAGCCCGTGAACTCCGGGACCCCCTGGCGTGATCGTGGTCGTGTGGTCGTTTCCGGGGCTGAGAAACAGTCATACGACCAAGATCACGCGAGCGGTGCTGCCGTCGTACGCCTGTGACACGAAGCACGTCGGTGCTGTCAGCGCCAGAAGCCGTCGTGCACCTGGGCGGCGGCGTCCTGGTCGAGCGGGCCCTCGAACCGCATCGGCGGCACGGCGGCGGCGCCGATCTCGGCGGCCCGGATGGTGAAGCCGTGCACCGAGCCGTCGGGTGCCGGTGCGAGCGCATTGAGGCGCGCGGCCGAGAGTCCGTACACGACGTGGCGCACACCGGCCCAGAACATCGCGCCGACACACTGCGGGCACGGCTCGCACGACGCGTAGACCACGCCGCCGGCGACGCGATCGAGCAGTCCCTCGCGCTGGAGCTCACGCACGAGCTCGGTCTCGGCGTGCGCCGTCAAGTCACGCGCGGAAACCACCCGGTTGAGCGCCTCGGCGACCACGACACCGTCGACCGCGAGCAGCGCCCCGAACGGGTGGTCGCCGGCCACCCGTGCCTGCCGGGCAAGGTCGAACGTACGAGCGAGCAACGCCGAGTCAGCCACCTGCCCGACCCTAACCCCACTGCTCATACTGATCGTGTGGCTGCTTCCCGCACCCGGAAACAGCCACACGATCAGTCTGACCGGCGGGTTCCGCCTGTGGCTGAAGCGCTCGCGGTGCCAGCGACCTGCGTACGACGCTCGATTCCATGAGGCTGCTGGTGCTCGGGGGTACACAGTTCGTCGGACACGCGATCGTCGCGGACGCGCTCGCGCGTGGGTGGGACGTCACCGTCGCCAACCGCGGGCGCAGCGGCCCGGGGCAGCGCGGTGCGCACGCCGTGGTGCTCGACCGTACCGAGGTCGGCGCGTTCGACCGGCTCGGCGACGCCGGCTTCGACGTGGTGGTGGACACCTGGTCGGGTGCGCCGTACGTCGCCCGCGACGCGGCGAGGTCCCTTGCGGACCGCATCGGGCGATGGGTCTATGTCTCGAGCCGGTCGGTCTACTCCTGGCCGATCCCGCAGGGCGGCGACGAGTCGGCACCCCTGACCGCGGCAGACCCGGACGCCGACCTGACCGAGTATGCGGCGGACAAGCGTGGAGCCGAGCTGGCCCTCGAGCGCGAGCTGGGCGCCGGCCGCGTCGTGCACCTGCGGGCCGGTCTCATCCTCGGGCCGCGCGAGAACGTCGGGCGACTGCCGTGGTGGCTGCGCCGCGTGGCACGCGGTGGTGACGTGCTCGCGCCCGGGCCGGCCGATCTCGGCATCCAGTACGTCGACGCGCGGGACCTCGCGCGCTTCGGACTCGACGCAGCGGTGGCGGGGCGCAGCGGACCGGTCGACGTGGTCTCGCCCGTGGGCCACGCGACGATGGGCGACCTGCTCGGCGCCTGCGTGCGGGTGACCGGCTCCGACGCCCGGCTGGTGTGGGTCGACCCTGAGTTCGTGCTGGGCCGCCACATCGAGCCGTGGACCGAGCTCCCCGTGTGGATGCCGGTCGACGACGTGGAGATGTACGCGCTGCACACGAGCGACGTGCGCCGCGCGCTCGCGTGGGGCCTGCAGGTGCGACCGCTGGAGCAGACCGTCGCGGACGCGTGGGACTGGCTACGCGAGGTCGACGCGGCGGGTGCCGCGCCGGACCCGCGACCGGGCATGGGCATCGACCCCGACAAGGAGGCCGAGGCACTGGCCGCGTGGGCCGTTCGCTGAACGGCCGGGTACGTCGTCGCCCGACGGCACCTGCCGCACCGCGCGTCGAGCGCCGTCAGGCCAGGGCGTAGACCAGATCGAGGTGCGCGCCGGCGCCGGTGTGCTCGATGGTGCCCGAGCCCGTGAGCCCCAGCAGGTCTCCGGCGCCCGAGCCCTCGACGACACTCAGCTCGAGCACCGGGACGCCGTCGATGATCGTGCCGACGTGGCGCAGCGCGAAGGTGCCCGTGCGCCCGTCGAGCATGCCGTCGACGCGCTCGATCGCGACGTACGCCAACGGTCCGGCAGCGCCGAGCGCGGACACCATGTGCACGACGCTGGTGCCGTGCAGCACCTCGCTGTCGAAGACCTTGTCGAACACCGTCAGCCCGACCACCGGCAGATCGCTGCCGAGGTCAGCCGAGGAAGGTCGCGCGGTGATCGTGAACGGAGCGCGGAGGGTAGCCATGCGCCGACCCTAGGGGCGCGCGCCGACAGCGCGCCCGGACAACGAACGAGTCCCTGCTCTCACGGTCCTCCACGGCGGAGCCATGGACGACCGTGAGAGCAGGGACTCGGGATCTCGGCGAAGGTGCTGGGTCAGACCTTCGCGTCGCGCTCGGCGCGGTTGACGGCGCTGACGATGCCCTTGAGCGAGCTCGTGACGATCGAGGGGTCGATGCCGACGCCCCACAGCACCCGGCCGCCGACCGCGCACTCGAGGTAGGACGCCGCAGCGGCGTCGCCGCCGGACGACATCGCGTGCTCGGTGTAGTCGAGGACGCGTACGTCGACACCGTGCGACGCCAAGGCGTCGCAGAAGGCCGCGACGGGACCGTTGCCGGTGCCCTCGAGGTCGACCTCGGCGCCGTTGTCGGACAGCACCACTCGCACGTTGGTGGCACCGTCGACCGCCGAGTCCTGCGCGATGCCGCGCAGTGCGAAGCGACCCCACGGCGCAGCCGGGTTGGGGAGGTACTCGTCCTGGAAGTAGTCCCACATCGCGGCCGGCGTGACCTCGCCGCCCTCGCTGTCGGTCACCCGCTGCACGACCGCGCTGAACTCGATCTGGAGCCGACGTGGCAGGTCGAGCTTGTGCTCGGACTTCATGATGTAGGCGACGCCGCCCTTGCCCGACTGCGAGTTGACCCGGATGACCGCCTCGTAGGTCCGACCCACGTCCTTCGGGTCGATCGGCAGGTAGGGAACCTCCCACCGGAAGTCGTCGATCGCGACCCCTGCTGCATCAGCGTCGCGCTGCATGGATGCCAGTCCCTTGTTGATGGCGTCCTGGTGCGAGCCGGAGAAGGCGGTGAAGACCAGGTCGCCACCGTAGGGGTGGCGCTCGTTGACCGGCAGCTGGTTGCAGTACTCCACCGTTCGGCGGATCTCGTCGATGTCGCGGAAATCGATCTGCGGATCGACACCCTGGCTCTTGAGGTTCATGCCCAGCGTCACCAGGCAGACGTTGCCGGTGCGCTCGCCGTTGCCGAACAGACAGCCCTCGATTCGGTCGGCGCCGGCGAGGTAGCCCAGCTCGGCGGCGGCCACACCGGTGCCGCGGTCGTTGTGCGGGTGCAGCGACAGCACGAGGGATTCACGGCGCCCGAGGTTGCGGTTCATCCACTCGATGGCGTCGGCGTAGACGTTGGGCGTCGCCATCTCCACGGTCGCGGGCAGGTTGACGATCGCCTTGCGCTCGGGAGTCGGCTCCCATACGTCGAAGACGGCGTCGCAGACCTCGACGGCGAACTCGAGCTCCGTGCCGGTGAACGACTCGGGGGAGTACTCGAAGTAGACCTCGGTGCCCGTGAGGTTCTCGGCGTACTTGCGGACGAGCTGCGCGCCGTGGACCGCGATGTCCTTGATGCCGTCGCGGTCGAGGCCGAACACGACCCGGCGCTGCAACGTCGAGGTGGAGTTGTAGAGGTGCACGATCGCCTGGGGTGCACCGGCGATCGCCTCGTAGGTGCGTTCGATCAGGGGCTCGCGCGCCTGGGTCAGCACCTGGATCACGACGTCGTCGGGGATGTGCCCACCCTCGATGAGCTGGCGCACGAAGTCGAAGTCGGTCTGCGACGCCGAGGGGAACCCGACCTCGATCTCCTTGTAGCCCATCTGCACGAGCAGCTGGAACATCCGCATCTTGCGCGCGGGGGTCATCGGGTCGATGAGGGCCTGGTTGCCGTCACGCAGGTCGACCGCGCACCAGCGCGGCGCCTTCGTGATGGTCTTGGCCGGCCAGGTGCGGCCGTCGAGGTCGACGGGGGTGAAGGGGGAGTAGCGGCGCCACGCCATCGGAGACGGGGTCTGGGCGTTGCGTACGTCGTAGCTGTCTGTGTAGCTGTTGGTGGTCACGAGGTCCTCGCTGGGTGGGGTGGGGCCGGGATCGGACGATCGACCGGCACGCCAGCACCCCGCAGCGAGGAAGCCGGTCTAGGCCTCGCTGCGGCCGCTAAGGAGCAGGGCCACGTGTGACATGTCGACGAGGGTAGCAAAGGGGGTCTCAAGAGTCGCTCACAGGAGAAGGGGTCGTCTCGATATCTGATACGGCAGTGTCGGATGGTGGGACGCGGTCGTACGCTGCTGAGCATGTCGACGCACTACAACCTCGCCGTTGTCCCTGGTGACGGGATCGGGACGGAGGTCGTGGCGGAGGGCCTCAAGGTCCTCGACGCCGTGGCCGCTCGCCACGGGATCACGTTCGCGCGCACGGAGTACGACCTCGGCGCGCGTCGTTACAACACCACCGGCGAGGTGCTGCCCGACTCCGTGCTCGCCGAGCTCGGTCAGAGTGACGCGATCCTGCTCGGTGCCGTCGGCGATCCCAGCGTGCCTCCGGGCGTGCTCGAGCGCGGCCTGCTCCTGCGGCTGCGCTTCGCCCTCGACCACCACGTCAACCTGCGCCCGGTGAAGCTGTTCCCCGGCGTCACCACCCCGCTGGCCGGCAAGGGCCCGGAGCACATCGACATAGTCGTGTGCCGCGAGGGCACCGAGGGCCCCTACGCCGGCGCCGGTGGAAACCTGCGCATCGGCACGCCGCACGAGGTGGCGACCGAGGAGAGCATCAACACGGCCTACGGCGTCGAACGCATCGTGCGCGACGCCTTCGACCGGGCGACCCGTCGCCGCAACAAGGTGACACTCGTGCACAAGACCAACGTCCTGGTGCACTCCGGCGGCCTGTGGCAGCGGGTCTTCGACTCTGTGGCCGCGGAGTTCCCGGGCGTGGCCACCGACTACTGCCACGTGGACGCGGCGACGATGTTCTTCATCACCCACCCCGAGCGGTTCGACGTCGTCGTCACCGACAACCTCTTCGGCGACATCATCACCGACATCGGTGCCGCGATCGCCGGCGGAATCGGTCTCGCCGCGAGCGGCAACCTCGACCCGAGCCGGGTGCACCCGAGCATGTTCGAGCCGGTGCACGGCTCCGCCCCCGACATCGCGGGCCAGGGCAAGGCCGACCCGACCGCCACGGTGCTGTCGGTCGCGATGCTGCTCGACCACGTCGGCGAGGACAAGGCCGCTGCCGAGGTTGAGGCCGCAGTGGCGGCCGACCTCGTGTCGCGCGGCTCGGCGACCCGTTCCACCTCGCAGGTCGGCGACGCGCTCGCTGAGCGAGTAGCTGGCTGATCCAGCCGGATACTCGGCTGGATCAGGCCCCGTCGCCCGCATCCACCCGCTCTGAGAGGTACCTTCACGCCATGTCGACGACGACGTTCACCCGCACTCCCTCGACCTCCGCGCGCTCCGCCCAGGAGATCGCCGCCCTGCTCGAGGACCCCGGCTTCGGCCGGGTCTTCACCGACCACATGGTCACCATCGCCTGGACCGAGGCCGAGGGCTGGCACGACGCCGCACTCGTGCCGTACTCCGCCATCCCGATGGATCCGGCCGTCAACGTCCTGCACTACGGCCAGGCGATCTTCGAGGGGCTCAAGGCCTATCGGCTGCCCGACGGCTCGATCGCGACCTTCCGCCCTGAGGCCAACGCCCGAAGGTTCCAGCGCTCGGCGGCGCGGCTGGCGATGCCGGGGCTGCCCGCGGAGCTCTTCCTCGGTGCGCTCGAGGCGCTCGTCCAGCAGGACGCTGCCTACGTCCCGGACGACCCGGAGAAGTCGCTCTACCTGCGGCCGTTCATGTTTTCGACCGAGGTGGGTCTCGGCGTGCGCCCGGCCAACTCCTACCTCTTCGTGCTCATCGCCTCGCCGGCCGGTGCCTACTTCTCCGGCGGCGTGCACCCCGTGTCGGTATGGCTATCGACGGAGTACGTCCGCGCTGCGCCGGGTGGCACCGGCGAGGCCAAGTGCGCTGGCAACTACGCCGCGTCGCTGATGGCCCAGGCGCAGGCAGCTGCCCAGGGCTGTGACCAGGTCGTGTGGCTCGACGCGCACGAGCACCGCTGGGTGGAGGAGATGGGGGGCATGAACCTCTATTTCGTCTACGGCACAGGGGAAAACGCCCGTATCGTGACCCCTGAGCTGTCCGGTGCGCTGCTGCCGGGCATCACGCGCGACTCGTTGCTCACTCTCGCCAAAGACCTCGGCTACGGCGCCGAGGAGGGTCGGATCTCGATCGAGGAGTGGCGCGAGGGCAATGCCTCCGGCGAGATCACCGAGGTCTTCGCCTGCGGCACCGCGGCGGTCATCACGCCGGTCGGCACAGTGAAGAGCGCGGAGCATTCGTGGACCGTCGGTGAGGGGACCTCGGGCGAGGTGACCATGCGCCTGCGTCAGGCGCTGCTCGACATCCAGACCGGTCGGGCCGAGGACGCCCACCACTGGCGGCACCCTCTCGTCGAGGCCTGACCAGCAGTCGCAGCACCAGCCGTTACCCGGGCGTGTACTGCTCCGATGTCCTAGCCTCGCCGTACGCCATCCATGCTCGGACGAGGGAGACACATGCCTGCCGGCAAGCCGAACATCCTGGTCATCTGGGGAGATGACATCGGCATCTCGAACCTGAGCTGCTACAGCGACGGCCTCATGGGCTACCGCACGCCCAACATCGACCGGATCGCCGACGAGGGAGCGCGCTTCACCGACTACTACGGCGAGCAGAGCTGCACCGCCGGGCGAGCGGCGTTCATCACCGGTCAGAACCCCATCCGCACCGGCCTGACCAAGGTCGGCCTTCCCGGTGCTGAGCTCGGGATGCACGCGGACACCCCGACCATCGCGACGGCGCTCAAGGCCCAGGGCTACGCCACGGGGCAGTTCGGCAAGAACCACTTCGGTGACCGCGACGAGCACCTGCCGACAGTGCACGGCTTCGACGAGTTCTTCGGCAACCTCTACCACCTCAACGCGGAGGAGGAGCCCGAGCTCGACGACTATCCGACACCCGAGGACTTCCCGGACTTCCGGGCGAACTTCGGACCGCGCGGCGTGCTCCACACCTGGGCCAACGCCGACGGCACGCAGCGCATCGAGGACACCGGGCCGCTGACCAAGAAGCGCATGGAGACAGTCGACGGCGAGTTCATCGAGGCGGCCTCGGGCTTCATCCGCGACAATGCGGCAGAGCAGACGCCGTTCTTCCTGTGGTTCAACTCCACGCACATGCACTTCCGCACGCACACCAAGCCCGAGAGCCGCGGCCAGGCCGGCCGCTGGCAGTCGGGCTACCACGACACGATGATCGACCACGACAAGCAGGTCGGTGAGCTGCTCGCACTGATCGACGAGCTCGGGCTGGCCGAGGACACGATCGTCATCTACTCAACCGACAACGGCCCGCACCTGAACTCGTGGCCGGATGCTGGCACGACGCCGTTCCGGGGCGAGAAGAACACCAACTGGGAAGGCGCCTATCGGGTGCCGGCGGTGGTGCGCTGGCCCGGGCACGTCGCGGCCGGCACGGTGCTCAACGGCATCGTCACCCACAACGACTGGTTCACCACTCTGCTCGCCGCTGCCGGTGTCCCCGACATTGCCGCACAGCTCAAGGCTGGCGCCGACCTAGGCGGCACAGAGTTCAAGGTGCACCTCGACGGGCACAACCAGCTGCCCTACCTCACGGGTGAGGCCGAGGCGAGCCCGCGCAACTTCTTCTTCTACGTCAGCGACGACGGCGACCTTCTCGCGGTGCGCTACGACAACTGGAAGATGACCTTCATGGAGCAGCGTGCGGCCGGCACCCTCCAGGTGTGGGCCGAGCCGTTCACCGAGCTGCGGGTGCCGAAGATCTTCAACCTCCGGACCGACCCCTACGAGCGTGCCGACTTCACGTCCAACACCTACTGGGACTGGATGCTCGACCACGCCTTCCTGCTGGTGCCCGCTCAGGCGTTCGTCGCGCAGATGGCCGCGTCGATGGTGGAGTTCCCACCGGTGCAGAAGCCCGCCTCGTTCGGGATCTCGAAGGCGCTCGCGAAGCTGCAGGCGGGCCTGCCCAGCGCATGACCGTGCTCGACCTCGTCGCGATCCCCGGCGGCACGTTCCGGATGGGGTCCGACACCCATTACCTGGAGGAGGCACCGGCGCGGGGGGGGGGGGGGCGCGGCCTGCCCCACCCCCGCCCCCACCCCGC
>JANMBJ010000244.1:0-9925 GCA_031360335.1 Candidatus Nanopelagicales bacterium | reverse complement strand
GCTCCGATTTCGTCGTGAGTGTGCCCTGACGTGTCATAGGCGCACGTCCGGCGCCCCAACGACGCCCAGCGCGTCTGCATATCGGGTCACTGCCGTCCACTGCGTGCCCGTGACCTGTGGTTGGAGTGGGGCGTTTGACGTGCGCCTATGGCACGGTGGGGCACACTCACCGGAAACGGTGTGGGGACGCTGGGGTGGGCTAGAGGTAGTCGTGGTGGCGGAGCCAGCGCATGGCTACCGAGCCCCAGATCGGGGGGAGGTAGAAGGTCACGAGGCGGAAGGTGATGGCGGTCGACATCGCGACCGCCGGGTCCACTCCGACGGCCTGAAGACCCGCGGTGAAGCCGGCCTCGGCCACGCCCATCCCGCCCGGCACCGGCATGAGGCCGGCGAACAGGCTGACGCCGGTGTTGATGAGAATGAGCTGGGAAAGGTGTGCGGAGCCCCCGAAGGCATAGAGGCAGACACCGAGGATGACGGCCTGGAGCACCTGCGCGGTGAGGTTGCCCAGCAGCATCGTCGCCACCTTGGCCGGGTGACGGAGCACGACCAGGCCGGTCTTGGCGGTGTCGAGCTGCTCCCGCAGGGTCTCGCGGAGCGCCGGGATCCGGCCCAGAGCCCGGTGGCGCAGCCTCGGCACCACGGCCGTGACGACCAGCCCGACCACGATGAGCACGAGGATGACGGCGATCAGGGACGGCGACGTGGCGGTCGAGTCGGTGGTCGACGTGTCGCTCGAGGCACCGCGGACCGGTGAGGTCAGGCCGGGCAGGCCCGAGAGCGCGATCACCACGAGCAGCACGACCTGGACCACGAAGCCGCTGAAGCTGTCGATGCCGCCCATCGCGATCGCGGTGCCAGGGGGCACGCCAAAACGCTGGAAGAAGCGCACCGACAGCGCGAGGCGCGCAGCGGTCGACGGCAGGGTGAGCCCGATGAACTGGATGGCGTACTGCAGCATCAGCACGGGGATGTAGCGCAGCCGCGCCATCGAGGCACCGATGGTGGAGAACGCGAACGCCGCCTGCACGAACGGCGACATGCACAGTGCGACGAGCAGCCAGACCTTCGACGCGTCCTGGAGCTCCTGGCGGATCGCCGTGAGGTCGACGCCGGCGAGCATCCCGATGATGACGTAGGCCATGAGGCCGACGAGCAGCACGAGCCCGATGGACTTCGGCGTCACCCGTCGTACGTTGAGCAGGGCCGGCGCCTCCACGCCCGCGGCCGTGACTGCAGCGGTCCGCAGGTCGTCGAGCTCCCATGTCCTGTCGCTCAGAGCTTTTCGGGCGGCCCGATCAAGCACTGCCGACTGCAGATAGGGCAGCATCTCGGCGATGCCGTCGGCCCCCAACGCGCTCACGGCCGCGCTCACCGCCGGGTCGTAACCGGCAGCGATAGCGGTCGCGACGAGCAGCCGCACCCGGTCGATCATGAAGGCGCTCGCGTCGGCCGCGATCCTCGAGTCGTCGAGATCCGTGAATGCCCAGCAGCCGTCGCTGCGGCGTACGACCGTGAGGCGGTCGATCCCGCGGTGCGCGATATCGGCCGCGTGCAGCGAGGCGAGCCCGGCCCACATCGACGCGAGGTCGGCCGAAGAGACGTCGTCGGTGGACACGTCGCCGAGGGCCGTCGTCGGCGCAGCGGTGACGAGGACGGCGTCACCGCCGTCGACGACGCCGGCGGTGACGACGGGGATCACCGGAGCACCCGCACGTTCGGCGAGGAGCGTCACGAGGGCTTCATGCTCGACCCGACGTCGCCGACCGCCGAAGAGGTCGACGGACTCACCCCGGATCGTCAGCGCGGTCCAGACCGATCCGACGAGCTGGTCGTCCCACGAGTCTCGCGCGTAGACGGTCACGACGACCGGTGTGCCGTCGTCGCGGGTCCCGTGGAAACGGGAGGCGCCGGGCGGTTGACGGTCAGCCAGCGTCAGTCCATCGGCATCGACTTCGACGCCGAGGTCGGGCAGGGACACCGCGACCTGGGCGGCGGTCGGGTGGCCGGACGGCGTCCCGAGCACGAGGTGCGTGGTGGCTGCCGCGAGAACACCCACGGTGATGAGGGTCAGGCCGCCGAGCGGGTGCGTCACGTCGAGGGCGACCGCGGAGATCGCACCGAGGAGCACGAAGAACCGACCCGCCCAGCGCAGCGGTCGGGTGAGGTGCGGCGAGGCGATGACGACGATGGCCGTGGCGACCGTCAGGGCACCGACCACGTCGACCGGCGGAGGATCTGACGTGATGACCGAACGCAGCGTCTCGGGCCAGCCGCCCGCAGCCGGGCGCGACACCGTCGCACCGAGCAGCAGAGCCAGCGCCGCGCCCATGCCGTAGTCGAGCAGCAGCCGACGACGACCCCGTGCGAACACCGCGAGGACGACCACGATCGCGGCCCAGACGACCACCAGTGCATAGACGGCGTCTGCCGCCCAGCCGACGAGGTCGGTGATGGTCGAGGGATCGGTCGATGGTGAGGTGACGGTCGGTGGGTGGTCGCGCAGCGAGCTGCCGATGACGATCGCCGCGAGCAGTGAGCCCGCCAGCAGCAGGATGTCAGTCGGTCGGCGGAGGCGGGGGTCGTCAGGAGCGGAGGACCAGGGCCGGAAGGCGGAGAGGAATCGGTGTCGCGAGAACGTGCGCACTGCGACCCCTCTCATCGATCATCCTGCTCGCGGCTACGAGGACTGTCGCGCATCCTGCCGGATGGAATGGCCGTAGTCCGGGGGTGCGCCACATCGGTGCGGTCCAGGACTCGTGGCGTGGGCCGCCACGACCTGGCAGGGTGCCGCCCATGAGCGAGCAGACACATGCGTACGGAGTCAGGTCCTCGGTCGCCGAGCTGAAGCGGGTCGCCGTACGCCGGCCTCTCGTCGGCGGGCCGGATGTGGTGGCGGAGTACGAGAAGGCGCACTGGCAGACGCCCGACCTCAGGGCGCTCGCCGAGCAGCACGCTGGATTTGTCGCGACGTTGCGCGAGCTCGGCTCCGAGGTCATCGAGCTCGACCCGGTGCCCCGCCTCCCCGATGCCGTGTTCGTCTATGACCCCGCCTTCGTGATCCCGTCGGGCACGGTCGCGTTCCAGTCGGCGAAGGCGGCGAGGGTGGGAGAGGCCGAGCAGCTCGTGGCGGGCCTCGAGCTGGCCGGTGTGCCGACCATCGGGCGTCTGGTCGGCGAGGCAACCGCCGATGCGGGCGACATGTTCTGGCTCGACGAGGACACGGTCGCCATCGGGCGCAGCTATCGCACGAACGAGGCCGCAGTCGACCAGCTGCGTGGCATCCTCGCCGCCGACGGCGTCGCGGTCGAGGTGTTCGACGTCCCGCACGACATGGGTCCGGAGTACTGCCTGCACCTCATGTCGGTCATCTCGCCGGTCCGCGAGGACCTCGCGGTCGTCTACGAGAAGCTCGCGCCGGTCGCGATGCTGCGCGCGCTGTCGCGACGCGGCATCGAGTGGGTGACCGTCGACGACGAGGAGTACGTCACCCTCGGCTGCAACATCCTCGCGGTGCGCCCGGGCGTGGTGGTCATGGGTAGGCGCAACGTGCGCACGGCCGACAAGCTGCGAGAGCACGGCGTCGAGGTGCACACCTTCAACTCCGAGCAGAGCGACAAGGGCGAGGGTGGCCCCACCTGCATGACCAGGCCCGTACTCCGCGTCTGACGCCCGGACAGGACCCGCGATGCTGGCGTACCTGCTGCTGACCCGCCCGGTTCAGGAACAGATACGCCAGCAACGCGGGTCAGAGGTGCTGCTTCACCCAGGTGGCGAGGGTGTGGGCGTGGTCGGCGAGCGACGTGACCCACGTGAGGGCCGCGTCGTCGTCTGCGTCGTCGCTGACGAGCTTCACCACGCGTACCGGGACGCGCAGACCGCGGCACGCGGCGACGACGGCGTAGCCCTCCATGTCGACGAGGTCGGCGCGCTTCGCGAGCGCGGCACGTCCGCGCCCGCCGGCGATGAACCGGTCTCCCGTCGCGAGGATCGGACTCGGCAGCGGAGCGTCATGGTCGCGGTCGTCGCCGAGGAGCAGGGGGGCACCGAAGTGCTGTCCGAGCTGGGCGTAGAACGCCGCGTCGTCGAAGTCGTGCTGCAGCACCGTGGCGATCTCCTGGATCCCGGTGAGACCGGGACGCAGCGCTCCCGCTGTGCCGATGTTGATGACGACCGACGGTGGGCCGGACTGAAGGAGCAGCCCGGTGACCGCGGTGCCGGCGCGGAGCTTGCCCATGCCGGTGATGAGCACCGGAAAGGTGTCGTCAAGACCGGCGGCCTCCTCCGCGAGTGCCACGACGAGCAACGGCACGTCACGCTGCACGACACCTCTCAGTTCCATGGGTGCCATCCAACCCTCTCGCGGTGCACTGAGACGATGGGGGCATGAGCGAGACCCCGTCCGACCCGTCCATGCCGGACATGCCGCGCGATGCCGAGCGCTCCCGCGGCCGCTATGTGCGACTGCGCGACGGCAAGCCCACGGGCATGGACGAGCGCTTCGTCCTCGGTGAGATCGCGCCCGGTGTGGTGCGGATCCGGTCGACCCTCATCAAACCCTCGCCGGTGGGCAAGCTCGAGACCGACGTACGTCGTAGCGCCGGATCCACTGAGCTCTCGGTGCGCTGGGTCGGCGCGAGCGACCAGGCCGTCCGCGACGCGGACGGTCACTACACCTCGGCCGACGGGGTGGTCAGCGGCTCCTGGCGCATCGACGGGCAGCAGTATCCCGAAGCGACCGCCCCCGGGATCCTCGATCCGAGCATCCTCATCATGAAGGGTCTCTATGTCGCGACCGGTCGCGTCGGCGTCGCGCTGGTGATGCCCGACGAGGCCGACCCGGCAGACCCGGGCCGCTTCCTGTCGCTGCTCGCCGTGACCGCCACCTCGACCGTGATCGGTGAGCTGGGGGTCGAGGTCGACGGGGTCGTGCGTCACGGCATCTCCTATCGCTGGGAGGTCGCGGGTGTCGGCCCCGACGTCGTCGTGGACCGCGGTGGCCTGCTGCTCAACCAGATCATCGAGACTCCCGACGGCACGGTGCACGAGGCGCGTCTGGCAGAGGTCACCGGTCCCTGGCCACGCCCGCTCGACTGGCCGGTCTGACCCTTGCCGACGTGATCGAGGACCACGCGGGTCAGGCGGCGTCGTCGGCCTGGTGGTTGTCCTCGGACGTCCCAGATCCGTTGCGGCCATGGACGAACCAGCCGACTACGACACCCGAGCCGTTGGCCGCCCAGTGCAGCGCGGCAGGTGGGAACAGGCTCCCGGTGAAGAGCCGGAGCAGGGCAAAGCCCACTCCGGAAAGTCCGGTGAACAGCACGGTCGAGAACACCGTCGTCCAGGATCCGCCGGTGGCCCGCTGGTGAGCATCGTGCATCTCCAGCGCCGGGCTCACGTGCCACAGGCCGAAGAGCACCGAGGTCACAGCGACCGCCCAGATGGTGCTGTGGGTGAGGTTGGTGACGAGCGCGAGCATGACGCCGCGGAACGCGAACTCCTCGATGAGCACCGTGCCGAACGGGATGTCGAGCAGCACCCGGCGAGCTGTGACTGCGCCGCTGACCTGGGTGACGCGGTCGTCCTGGAAGAGATGACGCAGCCGAGGCACACCGCCGGCGATCCCGATCCCGACACCGACCACGAGCACGATGCCCAACGACCACAGCCCGCCCGTGATCCAGGTCGCGCGCCCCAGGCCGATGTCGGTCGGACTCAGGTGGTGCACCCAGGCGGTGTAGGCAAGACCGGCGGTGGTCGCGATCCCGGCGATGATGTACGGCCCGCCCTCGACGCCACGGGTCAGTGCCTGGAACCCGACCATCGCGAGCAGCACTCCCACGATGGCGCCGACGGTGCCCCCGACGAACGCGCCCACGACGACGCCGGCGATGAGGGTCAGCGCCCCCACCGTCCGGCTGACCGTCTTCACCATCGACTGCCCCTCGACCTCGCGCGATGGCCTACGGTCGCAGATGCCACCAGCACTCGCGAGACAGGGGATGTGTCATGACCAGGCCGGACATCGTCGCACCAGGCCAGCAGGTCGGCCTCGTGCTTGCCTCGGCGGCTGTCTCGCCGACGTTCACCAGGTCGCTGTCCGAACGGACCTGGCTCGACCAGGGGCTCATCACCGGCCTCGCGACCGGCACCCACTTCCTGCTCTCGGTCGTCGCGCAGGACGCCATGGAGACCGCTGGCGGAGCGCTGTCGACGGCGCTGCCCTTCCCGGAGTCGTGGACCGACGTCCAGCGCACCAAGGCGGCGACGCTGTTGCTCGACCTGGCAGCAGTGCCGATCGGCTTCGCTGTCGTCGCCTCCATCGGGCACCGGTCCAACGAGACGGCGCTGCGCGGCCTCGCCCGTCAGGCCGGGTGGCGTTTCGCGGTCACCGGTGCGGGCGCCGCGATCCTCGCCGTCGCACTGGAGGCGACCTGGCGGGTCGACCAGTTCGTGGGTGCCGACGGTCGGCTGGTGCGCTTCCCGATCGCGATCCCGGTGGGCCTGGCGACCTCGGCGGTCATCGAGAACATCCGTCAGCGGGAGACCCCGCCGGAGCATTTCGCCGACCCCGCGCGATCCAACCCGATCCTCGGCCTCGCTGCAGGTGGCGCCGTCGTCCTCACCATCGCTGGCCTGGCTGCGGGCGAGAGTTTTCTGGCTCGGCAGCTGGGATCCGTTGCGGGACGAGTACTTCCGGGCTCGGAGGCGTTCTGGCGCCGGTCCGGTCACGCTGCCTCGCTCATCCTCGTGGGGCTAGGGACGCACCAGATCTGGAATCGAGCCATGCACGGCATCGAGAGCGGCACGACGACGTTCGAGGAGGGTATGGACGCCACCGCGGCCGGCGTGTGGACCAACCCGATGGTGAGCGGTGATCCGGAGAGTCTCGTCACGTGGGAGTCGATGGGCCGCGAGGGCCGTCGCCACTCGGCGTCGTACGTGCGCCCCGTACCCATGCTCGACAGACCCACCGAGCTCAGGGGTCACGCGCGGCCGGAGCTCTCGATCCAGACCGTGATGCAGGAGGAACCGCGCGCCACGCCGATCCAGATCTTCGTCGGGCTCGACAGTGCTGACGGCATCACCGAACGCGTCGACCTCGCGCTGGCGGAGATGGATCGCACCGATGCGTGGTCGCGCTCGCTGCTGATGCTCGTGTCGCCGACCGGCACCGGCTATGTCAACTACGTCGCTGTCTCGTGCGCGCAGTACATGACGCGTGGTGATGTCGCGACGGTGACGCTGCAATATTCCAAGCGGCCGTCGCCGCTCTCGCTCGGTCTCGTCGGCCAGGCCAAGGAGCAGAACCGCCTGCTGTGGCTGCGGATCCTCGAGCGGATCCGGACGATGGCGCCGGAGGACCGCCCCAAGGTCGTGCTGTTCGGAGAGTCGCTCGGCGCGCACACGAGCCAGGCCGCGTTCGAGGGCTGGGGCACTCTCGGTCCGCAGGCGCTCGGCATCGACCGGGCGCTGTGGATCGGTACGCCGGAGGGCAGCACGTGGCGGCATGAGCTGGTCGGGCGCGAACGACCGGACGTCGACCAGAGCATCGTCGCCATCGTCAATGACTACGAGCAGTTCACGGCGCTGGGCGCCGAGGCCAAGAAGAAGGTGCGCTACGTCCTGCTCAGCCACGACAACGACGGTGTGACCAAGTTCGGCGCGAGCCTGATCAACCGCCGCCCGATCTGGCTGGGCCCTGAGCGTCCGCGCACGCAGGAGGTGCCCGGTCGATCCCCGCGTGGCATCCCGTCGTCGATGCGCTGGCGTCCGGTGACCACGTTCTT
The DNA here is from genome assembly GCA_031360335.1 of Candidatus Nanopelagicales bacterium. GTDB lineage: Bacteria > Actinomycetota > Actinomycetes > S36-B12 > CAIYMF01 > Longivirga. The sequence continues at coordinate 2,135 of JANMBJ010000244.1, read as the reverse complement.
CCAGCTCCTCGTCGACATGAAGAACGCGCAGGTGCCCGGTGCCTACCAGGCATGGGCGCACGACTACCGCCCGGACCTGCCGGAGTTCATCCACGACGTCTTCGACCTCAAGTGCAGCGACGAGCAGCTCGAGTGCATCAAGGCGGCGTGCGAACAACGCGAACAGTTCCGCGAAGCCGTCTTCAGCTAGCGACGAATGCGATGAAGGTGGCCCTCGTTGCACAGAGCGCAACAACAATTCCGGCCGCCATCACCGCTAGCCAGTCGTCACGGCCACCAGTCCGGCGGTCAGGTCAGCGTGACGACCGCGTGATCGCGGGCGCTGAGAGCCACGGCGTCGAGGATCTCGAGGACCGCGAGAGCCTCGAGTGCGTCGACCGGCAGCGGAGCTGTGCCTCGTACTGCGGCAGCGAACGCGGGGTAGAAGGTGTCCCACCGGCCGCGCTCGCTCGGCACGGCGATCGACTCCGGGCCGCGGAGGACCTGGCCCCAGGCGCTCTCCAGCTCGACACCCCAGGCTGGGCCTTCGCTGGCCGGGGTGCGTCCTGCGCGCAGGGCGTCCTCCTGCCCGTCGACCCCGCCGACGACGTAGGCACCCTCGGTTCCGAGCACCCGGAACCGGCGCGACGTGTCACCGGACATCGTGCAGGCGTAGAGCTGCGAGCTCATCCCGTTCGTGTGCGTGAGCAGCACGGTGATGTCGTCCTCGGCGGTGCTCGCCGCGCGTCGGGTCGCCAGCTCGGCGTACACGAGCGACACCGGGCCGAAGAGCTGCACGGCCTGGTCGGCGAGGTGCGTGATGAGGTCGAGGCGGATGCCGCCGCCCTCCTCGGGCGGCAGCTCGGCGCGCCACCACGCGCGCGGCGCCCCGGGAGCCCAGCGCTCGAAGCGCGACTCGAACCGGAAGACCTCGCCCAGCGTGCCCTCGGCAAGCACCCGCTTGATGGTGAGGAAGTCGGAGTCCCAGCGGCGGTTCTGGTACGCCGTCAGCAGCAGCCCCGCCGCCTCCGCGCGCGCGATGCTCGATGCCGCTGCTGCAGCGTCGACCGCCAACGGCTTGTCGCACACGACATGGAGCCCGAGGTCGAGCGCCTCGTCGGTGAGCTGGCTGTGGGTGCCTGTGGTCGAGGAGATCGCAACCGCTTCGGCACCGGCGGCGACGAGCGCCGTCAGGTCGTCGAGCGCCTTGACGCCGGGGTGGTCGGTGGCCAGCTGGGCGCGACGTTCCGGGTTGGTCGTGACGACGCCGACGAGCATGAGCTCCGGCGCGGAGGCGATGAGCGGCGCATGGAACGACCGCCCGCCGAGGCCGTAGCCGACCACACCGATGCGGACGGGCTCGCTCACGGGTGCCTCCTGCGCAGTCCGGGTACGCCGGACCACCCGGCCCGGTCACCTGCCCCACTCTGCCCTCCCCGCCCGTATCGCGGGGACCGCGCTGACTTGGTGACCCGACCGGCCGACGTCGGTTCGGGTCATCGCCGCAGGTCCGGTATCCTGTGCGCGCCGGAAGCGGGGACGCATGCGACCCTGGCCCGGCACCTGGAGGCGTCGCCTAGTCCGGTCGATGGCGCCCGCCTGCTAAGCGGGTTGGGGTCTCAAAACCCCTCGCGAGTTCAAATCTCGCCGCCTCCGCCAACGAAGGAAGGGGTCCCCCGATGGGGGCCCCTTCCTTCGTTGTCTCCGGCGTCGAGATGTGGGAGGAGCCCGCCGCTCCCGCCGGCCGGAGACGGGGGCGCCATCGGATTTCCACCTGACGGCGGGGTGCGGTTAGACTCTGCGAGCCTTCAGGCATGCGCCCGTAGCTCAACGGATAGAGCATCTGACTACGGATCAGAAGGTTACAAGTTCGAATCTTGTCGGGCGCACGTTGTTTGAGACAGCAGCACGATGAGGCCGATCCGCCGACGGGCAGGGTCGGCTTCGTTGTTTCCGCAGGTCACAGCTCTGACGCGGCACTCGACCAGCTCTCGACGAATCCTCGAAGGCCGGGCTCGGTGAGCTAGGCAGTGGGGGTCGAGTCTCGCGGGCTTGGAGGGAGTGACACACGAGTGACACAAAGGGTCACCGGCTTACGGCTTAGCCCTTCGTCCCCAATGCCGCGTGCCGGTTGTCGGCGACCAACGTTGGATCGC
>JANMBJ010000237.1:0-1775 GCA_031360335.1 Candidatus Nanopelagicales bacterium | reverse complement strand
GACCGTGACCCGGTAGGACGTCACCGGGTCGACGAGGACTCCGCCGAGCTTGAGCGACGTGGCGTCGATACGGCTGCCGAGCGGGGCGCTCACCGAGTAGGAGTAGGTCAGCCCGTCCGAGATGCCGAGGTGCAGGAACGTCTCGACTCCGGAGCGGATCGCCCACTGCTGCTCGAGCACGGTCCTGAGCTGCGCGCCCGTGAGGTTCATCGTCACGAGCGTGTTGGCGAAGGGCTGCACAGCGAACGCCTCGCCGAATGTCACCACGCCGTCGCCCTCGGCGGCTGCGCTCGAGGTGTAGACGAGGTCGGCGCGGACACCTCCCGGGTTCATCAAGGCGATCTGGGCACCGTTGACGGCGGTCCGGTCGAGCTGGGCGTCGGCGATGAGGTCGCCGAGGCTCGACTCGGTGTTGCGCGTGATGCTGCGCTTGATGTCGCCGGTGATGGTCGCGACCTGCCGGTTGGCGATCGGGGCCGCCAGCGTCTGCCACTTCGTCACGATCGCGGAGAGGACCGGGTCAGCCGTCACACGCGCGACCGGGCGGTTGACCGAGGTCACCGAGGCGCGCACGACGTCGCGGGTCCGGCGGTCGAGCTGCAGGTTGGTCTCCGTCACGAGCCGCCCGTAGGACATCGCGCTCGTGACCTCGCGCGGGTTGCCGGCGGGGTCGGGGATCGAGCAGGTGTAGGGCTGGTGGGTGTGGCCGCTGACCACGAGGTCGATGCTCGGGTCGAGGTTCCTGGCGATGTCGACGATGGGTCCGGAGATCGCGGCCGCGCCACCCGCGGAGTTGCACGGGAAGTCGTACGCCGAACCGCTCGGGGGAAGGCCGCCCTCGTGGATGAGGACCACGATCGCCTCGACGCCGCGCTGGCGCAGGTCGCGGGCGGCGAGACCTGCGGTGATGACCTCGTCGCGGAAGTCGACGTCCTTGATCCCGGCCTGTGCGACGAGCTCAGGCGTGGCCTCCAGCGTCATGCCGATGAAGCCGACCTTGATGCCCTCGACCTCCGTCACCCAGGTGGGAGGCAGGATCGTGCGACCCGTGCGCCGCTGGAACCACGAGCCGTAGTCGTGGGAGTTGGCGGGCCGCGGCGGGCGGAAACCCGGCTTGAACACGACGTTGGCCGCGAGGTAGCGGAAGCCGGCGCCGGAGAATCCGTCGGCGTCGTAGCACCCGTCGGTCGGTGAGCAGCCGCCGTACTGCATGCGGAGCAGCTCGGGCACACCCTCGTCGAACTCGTGGTTGCCGACGCTCGTGACGTCGAGCTTGAGGGCGTTGAGCGACTCGATGCTGGGCTCGTCCTTGAACAGCCCGGAGATGATCGGACTGGCGCCGATGAGGTCGCCCGCGGCGACGGTCAGGGTGTTCCTCCTCCCGGCGCGCAGGGTCTGCAGCTCGGTCGCGAGATAGGCGGACCCGCCGTACGACGACCCGGTGACGCCAGGCAGTGTGCCGTCGCTGCCGGACGGTGGCGCGAGGTGACCGTGGTAGTCGTTGAACGACAGGATCTGCAGGTCGACCGTGCGCGACTTGTCCGGCCGGCCCGACGTGTCGTGAGCCGTGGCCGGCGCCGTGCCGGCGACCGCGAGCAGCAGTGCGCCTGCTGATCCGATCGCCAGGAGGCTGACCACTGGTCGCCTCGCCTTCGTCCGTCCCCGTGTCGTGGTCTGTCGAATCCGTGGCGTGATCGGCTGTGCCATCTGCTCGTCCCTTCGTACGTCGTCGGACGTCGGGCCAGCGGCGACCGAAGCAGCACGGCGATGCCGGC
>JANMBJ010000226.1:0-18078 GCA_031360335.1 Candidatus Nanopelagicales bacterium | reverse complement strand
ACGCCGCGCCAACTCGGTGCTCAACCGCTGCTGGCAACTCAAGGAAGGCCTGCACCACCTCCACGGGCTTCGTGACCCGAGCGACGCACCCGCCGACCTCGCCTGGTGGCTGGCCTGGGCCTGCCGCAGCCGCATCCCCGCGTTCCTGACCCTGTCCAAGACCGTCCGAACCAACCGTCACCGCATCCTTGCCGCCATCGCGCTCGGCCTGTCCAACAGCAAACTCGAAGGCCTGAACAGCAAGATCAGGCTCATCAATCACCGCGGCTACGGACACCACAGCGCGACCGCCCTCATCGCAATGATCTACCTCTGCTGGGCGGACACAGCATCACGCTGCCCACAGAACGGTGAGCAGAACCACAAGTCTGGTCAGGTCTACTGAGCGAGGACGTGACGGATATGCGGCTGGCACATACCTAACCCCGGCCGTTGCGACGGGCGGTGACGGCGGACTGCTCGAGTCAGCCTCGTCGGTGAGGCTTCGGCGGCGCCGATGGCGGCTCTAACCAGGGTGGCTGCGGAGCCCCCTCGACGCCTCTCTTGGTGAGGCGCAGGACGCGTGACGTATCGGCCCGAGAGACGTCGCTGGATCAGCAATGTCGTTTCGAATGCGTTACGCGTGTCATCGTTGGCGGTAACTCGTTGTTGCGCCGTCACCCGGCCGGCTCAGCGGTTCCAGCGCGGATGCTGACGGCTTGCCACATCCCTCAATCCGGCACGGCCGTGATGGCCTGCGGGTTTAGTGCGGACAGGAAACGCGATACGACCGGAGTGCCGAAACTTGTCGAACGCGTTTGGCGGCGCATTCCCAACGGCTGCAACGGGATCGGCGATCTGAGATCGGGCGGCGCAAACGGATGAGGGAACGTCGCTCGCTGACTTTCTGTTACAGCCCGCGAAGAGGAAGTTGAGGAATGTCCGTTCGGCCCTCAACCGTTCGGTTGGTCCGTGCCGTCGAGGGGATGATTGCGCGACCGAGTCGTTGACGGGGCTTATGCGTGCCCCCACCTTGGCCAATGCGGAGCTCTCCGCCCCTCCCGGTGACAGCCGCCAGGGACACGACAAACACCAACTCCCTTGGGGGGGATTCAGCATGCTTCAGCGCATCCGTGACGCCAAGAACGATGAGAGCGGCTTCACGCTCATCGAGCTCCTGATCGTCATCATCATCCTGGGCGTACTCGCCGGCATCGTGGTCTTCGCCGTCGGCGGCATCACCGACCGTGGCACCGCCTCGGCCTGCAAGGCGGACAAGAAGAACGTCGAGATCGCCTCTGAGGCCTACTTCGCGAAGAACAACGCCTACGCAGCCTCCATGCCGGCCCTGGTGACCGCGAACTTCCTCCGCGAGGTTCCCACCACGACCAACGGCTATGTGATCTCCTACGCGACTGCCACGGGCGCCGTGACCGCGGACATCTGCTAGGTAAGCGCGCCGGGGAGGGGACCTGTGCCCTTCCCCGGCGCCGCCCGCACACGACAGCTCGAACGCAATGCGAAAGCACATCGGGGAGCCATCATGACCGTGTCCGCACCAACCACCGCGCGCGCCGATGACCTGTTGGCGGCTCTGTGGTCCGCGAAGGGCACCGATCTGCTCCTCACTGTGGGGATGGCCCCGCAGATCCGGGTCCACGGTCATCTCTTCCCCGTGGTTGGTGAGCCCGTACTACGCGAGAGCGACACTCACGAGCTGCTCGGCGAGATCCTCAATGCGGAGCAGATGCGAGCCTTCGCGATAGGTCGCGAGTACGACTTCTCCTTCAGCTGGCGCAACGAGGCCCGGATCCGCGGGAACGCGTTCCTGCAGCGCGGCATGACCACGGTGGCGCTCCGCCTCATCCCGCGTGAGATCCCCACGATGGACGAGCTCGGGCTCCCACCGGTGATGCACGAGTTCGCCGGTCGGCATCAGGGGCTCGTCCTCGTCACCGGGCCGACTGGGTCCGGGAAGTCCACGACGCTCGCGTCAGTGATCGACAAGGTGAACACCGACCGCGCCTGCCACATCATCACGATCGAGGACCCGATTGAGTACGTCCACGAGCACAAGCGCTCAGCGGTCAACCAGCGGGAGGTTGGCTCGGACACGAACTCGTTCCCCGACGCGCTGCGTGCCGCCCTCCGCGAAGACCCAGACGTCCTGCTGGTAGGTGAGATGCGTGACCTCGAGTCGATGCAGTTCGCCCTGACGATCGCCGAGACCGGCCACCTCGTCTTCTCCACGCTGCACACGAACGACACCGCGCAGGCACTCGCACGCATCATCGACGTGTTCCCTTCCGGGCAGCAGTCCCAGGTGCGCGTCCAGTTGGCTGCCGCGCTCACCGGCATCGTGTACCAACGGCTGCTGCCCAGGATCGGTGGCGGGCTGGTCGCGGCCTACGAGGTGCTCGTCGCCAATCCGGCAGTCCGCAACCTGATCAAGGAGGGCAAGACCCACCAGCTCAGGAACGCCTTGATCACCGGCCAGAAGGAAGGCATGGTCACGTTCGAGCAGTCACTCTCCGCTCTCGTGCAGGCCGGCCTCGTCACGTACGAGGACGCCGTGGCGCGGAGCCTGTATCCGAAGGATGTTGAGTCCCGCCCCCGTGTCCGGGTGGGGAACACAGCATGAGAATGGGAAGGCACCGACGCGCTGAGGCTGACGTCGACCAGCGGACGCCCACCCCCGACGTTGCCCCGGCCCCGGCTCTAGGGCTTCCGGTCGACCTCTCGGTGAACCTCGATGGGGACCGCCTCGGCGAGCGAAGCGTCCGCGCCCACCTAGTCACCTCGGAGCAGCTTGTGGAGGCGCTCGAGCTCCTGCCGTCGAGAACCGGGACGAAGCTGGGAAGGCTTTTGGTCGACCTGGGCGCACTGGACGACCGTGACCTCGCGGGATTGCTCGCCGCCCAGCACGGCTTGGACCATGTCGACCTGCGCCAGGTCGCCCCCGACCCGGCTGCGACGGACTTGCTGTCGGAAAGCGCAGCGCGCGCCCTGATGATCATCCCGATCACCGTGTCATCAGACCACGTCCTTGTGGCCGTAGCCGAACCAGAGCCCGGACTCGAGGCCACCGTGGCTGCCGCCATCGGACGCCCTGTCGTGCTGGCTGTGGCGGCGGCGTCGGACATCACTAGGTCGATCGGGAACAGCTACCGCGCCATCTCCGCCGTCGAAGCGCAGGTCGCTGCCTTCGAGGTGCGAGATTCCGCGCGCAAGGACACTGCGCGCAGCGAGTCCTCGGTAGCGAGCGACGACGCGCCTGTGGTGCGGGTCGTTCAGTTGATCATCACTCAGGGACTGCGAGATCGGGCCTCCGACATTCACATCGAGCCGCAGAACGAGCGGGTGCGGGTGAGGTATCGCATCGACGGTGCGTTGCACGACGTCCTCACCCTCCCCGCCTCGATGGGCCCGGCCGTCGTCAGCCGCATCAAGATCCTCGGTGGGATGAATATCGTCGAGCGCCGACGACCGCAGGACGGCCAGATCACCACCGAGGTGGAAGGGCGTGCACTCGACATCCGGGTCTCGACCACGGCCACCATCTGGGGCGAGAAGGTCGTGATGCGGTTGCTCGACCGCAGTCGCCCGCTGTTCCACCTCGCCGAGCTCGGCATGCCAGAAGACATCGCGGCGCGCTACTCCGCGTTGCTGCGCTCGCCCTACGGGATGGTCGTCTGCGCGGGGCCGACCGGCAGCGGCAAGACCACCACGCTGTACGGCTCGCTCGGAGAGATCAACTTTCCTGACCGCAACATCATGACGATCGAGGACCCGGTCGAGTACGTCTTCCCCTCCATCAACCAAATCCAGATCAACGAACAGGCTGGCATCACCTTCGCAGGTGGCCTCAAATCCATCCTGCGCCAAGACCCGGACGTGATCCTCGTCGGGGAGATCCGCGATGTCGAGACCGCTCGCATCGCCGTCCAGTCGGCGTTGACCGGTCACTTCGTCCTGTCCTCGCTGCACGCCACGGACTCGGTTGCCGCCCTGCACCGGCTCCTGGACATGGGCATCGAGACCTTCCTGGTGGCGTCGTCGGTGACCGGGCTGGTCGCGCAGCGTCTCGTGCGTCGCATCTGCAGCAACTGCAGGGCGCCGTACCAGCCCCCGGTAGAGGAGCTCGCGTTCCTCGAGCTCATGGGGGGCCGGGCGCCGGCAAACGGCTTCGCCCAGGGCAGCGGATGCAACTTCTGCGCGCAGACCGGTTACCTCGAACGCATCGGGGTGTACGAGCTGCTGACGGTGACCGACGCGATCCGGGAGCTGGTCCTGGATCGGGCGTCGCACGAGGAGATTCGCAAGGTCGCGATCTCCGAGGGGATGCGCACCTTGCAGCAAGAAGCCGTCCGCCTGGTGGAGGGCGAGGTTACGACGATCTCCGAAGTGCTGCGCTCGATCTACGTTGTGGGGAGCTGACCATGCCGAAGTTCACCTATGTCGCCACCGATCGCGACGGTTCTGCTGCGTCGGGGACCAAGAAGGCGGACAGTAGGGAAGCTGCGGAGCTCGCACTGTCCGAGGAGCAGTTCAGTGACATCCGAGTGACCGCGAAGCGCGGCCTGCTCAACGCCGAGGTTACCGCCCCTCGCGTCAAGCGCGAGGAGGTCATGCACCTGTCGCGGCAGCTCTCGGCCTTCATCCGGGCGGGCCTGCCGATCGTCGAAGCGATACACACCCTCGGCGAGGAGTCCGACAACTCCACCATGCGCACGATGATGGCGGAGGTCGAGGAGGGTCTGCGCACCGGGGAGACGCTCTCGGACTGCCTGGACCGGCACCCGAAGATCTTCCCCGACTTCTACCGTGGAATCCTGCGTTCGGCGGAGCTGACCGGCCAGCTCGACACCGTGCTGGATCAACTGGCGACCTACCTCGAGCGTGACCTGGAAGCGCGCCGCAAGATCAAGGCCGCCCTCATCTACCCGGCGATCATCGCCGGGATGTCGGCTGTGACCGTCGTAGTGCTGGCCACGTTCGTGCTTCCCCGCTTCAAGGTCTTCTTCGCCAGCCTCAACGCCACCCTCCCCCTCCCCACCCGGATGCTGCTGTCCTTCACCGACTTCCTGACCCAGTGGTGGTGGCTGCTCATCAGCATCGGCGCCGCCATCATCGTGGGGTTCCTCCTCGCGCTGCGCACCGAGCGAGGTCGCCACGCGCGAGACCGTGTCGTGCTCCGCCTGCCCATCATCGGGGACACCGTTCAGTTCGCACTGGTCGAGCGTTTCTGCCGAATCCTGGCGTCGATGGTCAGCGCAGGGGTGTCCCTGCCCGAGGCGCTACGGGTCGCGTCCGGGTCGCTGCACAATCTGGTCTACCAGCGCGCTCTCGTCGGGGTGGGGGAGGCCATGCTCGAAGGTGAGGGCATCGCCAGGCCGCTCGCCGACACCAAGCTGTTCCCGTCCACGGCCGCGCAGATGATGCGCGTCGGGGAGGACACCGGAACTCTCGACACCCAGCTCGAGGTGGCCGCCCGGTTCTACGAGCGCGAGCTCGACTACAAGATCAAGCGGCTGACCGCGCTGTTCGAGCCGGTCGTCATCATGGTCATGGGCGTCATCGTCGGCTTCGTCGCCATCGCCCTCGTATCCGCGATGTACGGAATATTCGACCAGGCCAAGATCTGATGGACCGACGGACCGACCCGACGAACCACGACAGGGGGGAGACCCTCCTCGAGCTGCTCGTCGCCGTCACCATCATGGGCATCGCCGTCGTGGCGATCATCGCGGAGATCGGAACGTCCATCCTCGTGTCCGACATCCACCGCAAGCAGGCGACGGCCGGCACCGTGGTGCGCAACTACGCCGAAGCGGTGGACCGAGGAATCGCTGCAGGCCCCTACACCAGCTGCGCCACGACGGGCGCGTACGCGTCGCCTCCCGGCTTCAGCCCGACCAGTGGGTTCACCGCTTCCATCACGGCCGTCCAGTACTGGAACGACACAACCAAAACGTTCTCGGGCACCTGCACCACTGACGGCGGCGTCCAGAAGCTCTCCCTGCGGGTCGCCAGCGGGGACGGGCGGGCCAGCGAAACGCTCGATCTCATCGTCCGTAAGCCATGCGCGACCGACGGGTCGTGCTCATGAGCCGGCGGGACGAGGGTGTCACCCTGATCGAGCTCATCGTGGCCATCGCCATCCTGGGCCTGATCATGCTGCCGCTGGGCAACGCCTTGATCTCCTACCTGCACAACACTGACGCGACGATCGCGCGCCTCGGTCAATCCCACGACGCGCAGATCAGCGCCGCCTACTTCGCGCAGGACGTGCAGAGTGTGGGCACCCACGACACCACGACATACCCCTACCCGCTGAAGCAGTCGGTAGAGACCGGGGTCGCGTACAACGGTGGCCTATACCCGTGCGGTGTGGCTGGGACGCCGGACGCTCTGGTGCGCTTCGCGTGGGACGACTACACGACCCCAGCCGCAGCAGCCACGGTCGTGCGAGCCGCCTACGTCGTCGAGACCGTCTCCGGGGAGCGCCAGCTCCATCGGATCGTCTGCTCAGGGTCATCTGCCCCCACGGCAGACGTGATCATCGCCCACAAGCTCGCCTCGACAGGCCCGACCGTGACCTGCTCGAGCACCTGCTCGGGGACCGGGTCCGCAGTGCCGCAGACAGTGAACCTCGTCCTCACCCTGACCGACCCCAAGAGCACCGACGCCAACTACGTCTTCACGCTCACCGGACAACGGAGGCAGACATGACCTCGACACCACGACAGGACACGGACGACGGGGCAGCGCTGATCCTGGCGCTGATCGTCATCACCGTCGTCGGAGTGGTTGTCTCGGTGCTGCTCTCCTTCGGGGACTCCAGCCTGCGCACGACCGTCGCGCTCCGCACGCAGACCGCGGCCGCGTATGACGCCGACGGTGCGGCCCAGGCCGCGATCAACGCGCTACGGAGAGGCTCGTTCCAGAACGCGTCCGGCACGCAATGCTTCGGCACGTCGAGCACCCTCGTGCTCCCGAACTTCTACCGATCCGCTGGCGGCAACGACTCCGCCGCAGTCGACTGCGCCCCGGACCCCGGCAGTGGAGCATCCGGCTCGATCGTGCCGATCAACAACGCCAACCGACCAGGTAGCGCCATCCTCACCCTCGGGACCGCCCCCGAGACGGGGCTCAATGTCTCGGTGTCCGGCGGGGGCACTCTGCGGGTGCACGGCGGGATCTTCTCCAACTCCAACATTAACGCGAACGCAGGGTCCATCACCACGAACACGAGCGTCATTGCCCGCGGCGCCTGCACCGGCCCGATCATCAGCGTCCCATCACCCATCTGCAACTACGCTACCGCCGACCCACGCGGTGTCGACCCGAACTACCCGGCTCCCACGGCGGCCGTGACCCCTCGCGCAGTCCCCGCCTGCACTGGGAGGAACAAGCTGGTGACCTTCACTCCCGGGCTCTACACCGACGTGACATCTCTCAACGCCATGACGCGCGCCAGTGGATGCAAGGACAGCATCTGGCACTTCCCCCCAGGCACCTACTACTTCAACTTCAACGCCGGCAGCTCACTGGCGAACACTTGGACCATCGACACGGGATGGCTCGTGGGCGGCACCCCGAAGGCCCCGCTGGTCGCAGGAACTGCTCCGACCATTCCTGGGTCGTGCGTCAGCCCGATCACCTCGACCAGTGCTGTCGGTGTGCAATTCGTGTTCGGCGGGGAGAGCCATTTGGCGCTGAGCCACGCGCAAGCTGAACTCTGCGGCACGTACAGCCTGACCGCACCACCCATCGCCGTGTACGGACTCAAGACCGCAGTCGGCATCGTGCCGGCGGAGAGCGGCTGCGTCACACAGACGCCGTACCCCTCTGCCGGCTGCGCCCTAATCCATTCAGACAACTCACCCAACAGCGCCTTCTACATCCAAGGAACGACGTACACGCCACGCGCAGCCCTCGACATCCAGCTCAACAACGCGACCGGACAGGTCTTTAAGTTCGGCGTCATCGTGCGTGAGTTGGTGCTGGGTATGACCGGGAGCTTTTCGCTCACGGACCCCGTCATCGAGGTCCCTGACAACTCACCCGGATACCGCTTCGGTGACACCGTTACCTACCTCAACGTGTACGTCTGCCCCGGCGCAAGCACGTGCAGCTCGTCGACCGGGAAGCTGAGACTGAGAGCCAAGGTCAGTCTCGTCGATCCAACGGGCACAGTAGTACCCGGCGCGCGGACAGTGACGGTCCTAGGCTGGAGCGTGCAGCGTTGAGTCTGCAACTCGGACTGTCTGGCAGCGATCGCATAGCCGCCGGAGTGATACGGCTGCCGATGTCTGCGAAGTTTATTCTTTCTCCTCGCCCACCGAAAGATCAACGGACGAACTGGCATGTGCTGGTTAGTTGTGGGGATCAAGCAGGTAAAGCCCCAGCCCCGAGGGACACTTAGGCTGTGTCGTAGTCCCGCTTCAGCGGGTGCGTCCCGTTCCTGATCTCTTGGGCTGGTATTACCCGGCGACCGAGGGGGATGAAAACGGGGGCAGCAAGTCCACATCCCCCGCTCCGCGCGGGTGTGTTCTATCTCGAGCAGGTATCGACCAGCGCTGACGCTCACGTTGCGCACGACGTGCGCGAACTCGTGCACGGCATCGCCCTTCGGACCCTGGGACGACGTCGTAAGCGACAGCCCGATCGCCGCAGCCATGCTCGACGGCTCGTCCACCACGCGTACGTCGTCGCCATCAAGGGCGACTCCTACCGCCTCAAGCGCTGCGACTCGATCCCTGAACTGCATCGACGAGCTCACGCTACTCACCGTCCCCGTCAGCCTTGGGCAGGGCACCAGCTGTTTCCCGAGCACGGTCTAGACATCGCACTCAAAGTCGTGGAGTCGCACACAGACGACCGAGGCGCGATCGTTCAGGAGTATTGCCCCGCAGTTCGGCCGGAGGACCACCCGGCCCGGCCAGACTAGGCCGACCGCTTCGACCGAGATCGTAGAACTCGGACAAGATCACCGAAATGAGCAAAGTGTTCAGCGCCCACTCGGTGTCGGTCGACGGGTACATCACCGGTCGCGACACCGGACCCGGTCGCGGGCTCGGCGACGCGACGATGCTGTTCGACTGGTACTTCGACGGCGAGACCTCCAGCCAGGTGTTCGACGGGTTTCGGCTCAGTGAGCCCAGTTCCCGCATCTTCGACGCGGTCGCCACACGTGCTGGTGTCAGCCTGGCCGACCGCAACACCTACGACCACTCCGGCTGGTCGACCGGCGGCGGGCCGCACCCGACGACCCCACTGATCGTGCTCAGCCATCACCCGGCACCGCAGATCAATGAGCGACGGACCTTTGTCAGTACCGGTATCCAAGACGCGGTCGCCGCGGCGCGCGAAATGGCCGGCGACAAGGACGTCGCGCCTATGGGCGGCGTCGTCGTAGCCGCGGCATGAGGGCAGGATTGGTCGACGAGTCGGTGCTCCACCAGGTGCCGATCCACCTCGGCCCGGGCCGACCGTTCTTCCAGTCGCTGCCGGAGCACGTCAAGCTCCGCTTGGTCGAAGCTGTCGCCGCACCTGGCGTAATGCACCTGCACTACGAGGTCGCACGCTGATCCTCGATCCCAGCCCGCCACCGCAGCGTGATCTTCCGTCCCTGGTCGTGAAGGTCATCACCAGCGTCTACTTCGCGCGCGCCGGGCTCTTGCAGACCCTCGCCCAAGCCCACCAGGACGACCAACGCGACACCCGCACCACGCAACCCCGGGAGGGAACGCGCGAATTATCGGTGGGCTTCACCACCTCGTGATCGACACACCCCACCCTCGCGCGCTCGCGGCCCTTTACTCCGAGCTCCTCGGACTTCCCGTCACCAAGGAGACCGACGACTGGGTGGTGATCGCCCACGCGACTGCGGCTTCCGGGATCGCCTTCCAGCTCGCGCCGGATCCCGGGGGGGCCAGCTGTCCCGACCCCGACTATCCGCAGCAGGTCCACCTCGACGTGATGGTCGACGACGTCCAAGAGCCAGAGGACCCTGTCCTGTCCCTCGGCGCCCGCAGGCTCGATGACGACGCCGGATCCGAGCGGCCATCCGCTCTGCTTGATCCCCCGACCATCGTGGGCACCACCGATCAGCGTCGCCCGGCAATCCTCGAACGAACTCTGACCGCGACACCGCCTACCTAGCGGACACCTCACCCGCACAACGGACCGAAACTGCGTCCTAGATCGGGCGATCACCTAGCGCTGTGCGAGGTTCGCCACGAAGGGGTGATTGCGGTTCCCCGATATCAGGTACAGCCTCGCTGCTGCCACCGAAGCATTGCAGCGGCCGAACCGGACCCGCGTTCCCGCCGCATGCAACGTCGCGATCACCGGTCTGGAGTGGCCAGCGCTTCTCGCGCCGCCACTGCTGGCTACCCGGCTCCCCACCACACACTGATCAAACCCATTGTGAGCACATCCCGTGGACCTGATCGCGACACACCCCGACGGCGCCACTACCTCTCAGGTCTCACGCCTCGAGCTGACCCACTCCGGTGCGGTCAGGCCGTCGCTACGCGCTGACCCGAGCCGTCGCACCTTCTGGACGCAGCTCGACTGGGACGCCGCCGCCCGTCCCTCATAGGTCGAGCCAGTGGCGCATCGTGCCGCAGTCTCGACCTCCAGGTCATCGGCGCCGGCGCGACCTGGTCGAGTGGTCAGCGGCACCGACACCGACCAGCGGACACCTCTCCCGCGCTGACGACCGAAACTCCGCCTGTGATCGGGAGATCCGCCCGATCTGTGCCAGGGTCGAGATGCACCGGAGATGGTGCACCCCCGGCCGCCAGGAACTGCCTCGCCGCACTCGCCGGGAAGGTCCCCAGCGCGTGAGCGACGTGACCTTCTCATTGGCCGCCAGCGGTTGGCCAACCGGCTTGTGCGTCCTCTGCTCCTCCTGTTGCACCTGGATCACTCGGCTCCAACGACACCGAAGGAAGCCCATGTTGACCATCCCGTGGACCACATCGACCACCACCGGCGAAAGCCCGACCACCTGCCAGATCTCACGCCTCGAGCTGGCGCGGCTCCGTGATGTTCCCGGCTTCCTCGTCGCCGCGCTGAAGCTCCGAAGCACCCTGTTGCAGACGCTCGGTGCGGTCGGGTTGTCGCTCCGGGCGGAGCCAACCCATCGCACCTTCTGGACGCTGTCTGCGTGGACGGATGCCGATGCCCTACGGGACTTCACGCGAGGCGACGACCACCGAAACCTCATGAGCAAGTATCGGGAGCGCATGGCTGGGTCCCACTTCCACACCTGGGCCGAGATCGGACCGAACAGGGGCCATCCCACTTGGGACGGGGCCATGCGCAGATACGACGCAGCCACACCACACGACCCGTCGTCGGACCAGGGCGACGATCGTGCTCATCGCCGGGTCCTGGTCGATTCCCACCGCCTACAACGCGTTTCGAGCGGAGTCGGCAGCGACGCGCGGCCTCACAACCTGCCGTGAATCCTCACGTGACCCCAGCGGTAACCAGCAGACCGAGGGATGTTTACCGATGCTCAAGATCACTGAAGAGGCCGCGGTCCTCATTTGTCGCCTTGCCCGATACAGCGCCATCCCAGAGTCTGGCGGGTTGCGAATCGCGCTGAACCCCGCCACCCATAGTCTGTCGATGGGTCTCGCCGCCATTCCCGAACGAGCCGACGCAGTCATCTGCCGAGATGGTGCGCTGTTGTTCATCTCCGCTCAGGCCGCGGAGCGCATGTCGCAGCACACGCTGTGCGCCGACCTAACGGCGGCGAGGGAGGCCTTCTTCCTCACGCTGTGACGAACACCCATGTGTGTGACGCCGAAGTGGTCCGATGTCGGGTTCGCAAGGCGGGATGCATGTGCACGCCTGGAACGAGAGCGGACTGAACTCGCCCCGACCGACCTGGGACGAGGCCACGCGCAGATACGACGCATCCATGACCGCGTAGGCAAGACCGGCCATCGGCCCGGGTGACGAACGTGCCCGGGATCGGCGACCGGTTCTCAGGAGCTGACGCGCGGCAGCGCTGGCGCCGTGACAAGTGCGTCGCGGGAGGCGGTGAGGAGCGTGGCCACCGCTGCTGCGATCAGCCATGTGCCAGCGCCGGGGCCAGCCACGGTGCTCGGGCTGACCGTGGTCAGGAGCCCGAGCACGTGGGCGCTCAATGCGACTGCCATGAGTGCCACAGCCAGCCTGACGAGGAAGAGCCCCGGGAACACGCGTGCCAGAGGATGAAGCGCACACCGACGACAGCGCAGACCCATACCGGGATCCACGTCGCGGACCCGGTGCGGCCCAGGATGACAACTCCGGCTGCGATCAGCAGGAACTCCAGGCCCATGATCACGTGTAGCGCATGCGAATCTCGCGGTTCGCCATCGGCGTGCGCTGCCCCGGCGCCCGTGCCGCGACGACCGCTCCTAGAACCGCGACGAGAGCACCCACGGCGGTGCCCACAAGCAACGGCACCTTCCGCCACAAAGGCCCGTTGGCCTGCCCCCAGCCGAACCACATCAAGGCGAAGAAGCCGTCCAGACCAACCGTCACATGACACGGAAACGCCCCCCCGTGCACCGGTCCCGCAGCCCGGCGGACTGCCGGTCGTAGCGCTTCCGTTCTCGGAGAGGACAACGCGTCTCATAGTCGGCGGACTTCATCGCGGTCTCCCAGCCGACTCACAGGTCCGCAAGCGAGGGTCGATAGACATCGGGTCTTTCGTGACTACCGACCTGGCGGACCCATCCCTTCCCATCCCGATCCGCCACGCGGTGGCAAAGTTGCCGAGATCTTCGACAACGTGACAGCAGTCCTGTCTGGACGGCGTAGATGGCCCCACGCGGCGTTCCCGATCCTTCCGGGCCCGGCCACACGCCCTGCCGACGTTCGACGGGGCCGTCGGGTTCACGCGGGTCGCAACATCTGCGCTCCGACGCGAGGCCCGGCCAGCGCAGTACCGCTCAATGAGGAAGGCGATGGCATGACCGCAAAGCGACCACCGCCCGACGCATCACCCGCGAGCCGGACCCTTCATTTCCTCACCGCCTGGTCCTCCAAGGCGGCTGCTTCCACGTTCGTAGCGGCAGCCAGCGCTGTCGTGTTCGGCTCGGCCCTAGCATCGAGACATGCCGACTCCATTCTTGTCTGGTTCGCCGCCGTCGCTGGCGCTCTGACACTGGTCATGGTCTTCGTCCTGCAACACACCCAGACCCGGCAGCAGGACGCCTTGCACCACAAACTGGACGAGGTTCTCCACGCGTTGCCCGAGGCAGACGACCGACTCATCAAGTTGGAGTCAGCATCAGACTCCGAAGTCGTCGAAGTCGAACGTCGACACTCCGCGCTGCGCGATGACGCACACGTATCCTGTTAGGGCAGCCACGGAGTCATCTGGGTCGGTGGCGGCGACCACGCGGCAGGTCCTCTGGGTAGTGGGGGGCTTGGCATCTCGGCCGACCGAGTCTCGTGTCCTCAGTGTTGCCCGCAGAAGGAAGTGTTTTCGGCGGGTCGTGAGACTCCTTCGCCGGCAGGGCGACAGTTCGATCCTCACAGGGCCCTGGCCTGCGGCGCCCGTCACAATCCGCTGGGGTTGGCCGGAGACGGCTCCGCTTCACGTTGCGGGTGGGGGGGTGGAGCGGGGCGTGAGAAGGAGCGCGGCGGCGTCGTCGCTGAGGGGGCCGCCGTTGGCGGTCTCGAGGGTGTCGGCGAGATCGTTGAGCCAGGTATGACTGTCGATGTCGGAGTTGCTGGTGTCGCGCAGGTGGTTCAGGAAGTCGTAGTAATCGCCGTGGGGGCCGTTCCGGCCGGGGAGCTGTCCCTCGAACAGTCCGTCGGTGACGAGCAGGACGGCCCACTCGTCGGGTAGGTCGAGGTGGCGCACGGTGAACTCGAGAGTGGGGTCGACGCCGAGGACGGGGTCTCCGATCGGGGCGCCGGTCACGGTGGGGCGCAGCAGGATCGGCGGTGGGTGCCCGGCGCTGACGTAGTCGAGGGTTCCCAGCCGCGGGTTGAGCTGCCCCATGACCGCTGTCACGAACACCCCGTCGTGGGGTGCGCGTGCGTGCACGACGCGGTTGAGGGCCAGCGCCCAGTCCCGAGGTCCCAGGGCGGGGATGGAGGCGAGGCTGAGCCACGCCCCACGCAGGGTCGCCCCGAGGGCTGCCTGCTCCGGTCCGTGACCGGAGACGTCGCCGAGAATGAACGAGATCGTGTCCTGCGCTTCGGTGAGCACGTCGAGGAAGTCCCCGCCCAGCAGCATCTGCTGGTGACCTGGGCGGTAGAGGGTACGCACCGTGAGGAGGTCCTGGTCCGGGATCGGGGGCAGCATGCCGGCTTGGAACCGTTGGGCCAGCGAGAGGGTCTCGCGTTGCGCGAGCCGGCGCCGGATGACTGTCTTGGACAGGGCGATCTGGTCGGCGAAGCGGTCCACCGCATCGAGCCAGGACCGATCCGGTTCGGCCCGACCATGGGTCCAGCTCATCCCCAGGTAGGCGACGGTCTGCCCCGCGACCTGGATGGGGGTGGAGGCACCGACCTCGGCGTTCACCGCCCGGGCGACGACTGCGCCTTCCTCCGGGACGCTGACCTCCGCGGCGCGCACCCACGTGGTCCGGTTCCGCTCCTGACCCGCAGAGTTCGACACGAACACGTGTCGCGGGACCCGCGTCCCCGAGGGGATCCCCCCGCCCGGGTCGCGGCACACCAGCACACAGTCGGGGCCTTCGACCTGCCAGTAGGACACGTGGTCCGCGCCGAAGAGGTCCCGGGCCATCGGGCACGCCCGGCGGGCGACACCCTCGACGTCGGGTGCGGCATCGAGCTCGGGCAACCGGGAGAGCATGACGGTCAGGATGCTCTCGGTCTCCGCGCGGGCCCTCCCGACAGCGACCGCCGCGACCTGCTCACTCAACTCGCCCTCGCGCCGCTCGCGGACAACCGCGAACACGACCGCCAACGCTGCCCCCACCAGCAACGCCGCGAACCTCAGGCGCAGATCCCCGCTGGCGGGGTCACCAGTGGCGAACATCGCGCCACCCGCCGCGACGGCCAGCAACGCGACCGCCGCCGTGCTCACCCACGAGGCCACCAGGGCGATGGCAAGGACCGGGATGAGCAGCACGGCCAGGGGGCGTTGCGTCGGGCTGGAACTGAACGCCCCCACCAGGGCCAGCGCGAGCCCGAGGCCGGTCAGCCCGGCAAGGAGAACCTTAGCCTCGTCTCTCGGCCAGTGATGGTTCGCGCTTGCCCCCTCACGGGACCTGGGCCCTGCCCCAGTGGTGGCTTCCTCGGTCTCCGTGTCCGCCGGGGGCTGCCGGGACTCGAGGACCTGCTCGGCGACCTCGTGCACGGCCACCCGCCGATCCCGTGCCGCCGCCTCGAGAACGCTGCGAGCCTCCTCATCGCTGCACCCCGTGGCCGCGATCACGATCCCGACCGCAACCGAGACGTCCCGGCCTTCGCTCAGCGCATCACGCAACTCGTCTCGGGCCTCGGCGGTGCGAGCGCTGCGGACCGCGACGCTGGCATGCGCCGCGAACACGGCCCCCATCGCGACCGACGCCGAGCTGAAAGCGTCAGGGACCATCGCGTACATGTTCAGCGCACCCAGGGAGCCGTCCTCGGTGAACAGCCGGAAGGACAACATGCTGCGCACCCCGGTCCGCCTGACCGCCTCCCGAGCAAACAACGGAAACCGGGTATCGGTAGCCAAATCGTTGGCCTGGTGGACCTCGTGACGGAGCAGGCTGTCCACGCAGGGGCCCTCCCGGGTTTCGTACTGCACCTGATCGACCCGCATCGGCAAGTCGTCAGTGGTGGCCACCGTGGTGAACTCCAGCCCCGACATCGTCGTGATCGCCGCATGCTCAGCACCGGGCACCGACGCCACCGCTAAGTCGACGACACGCTGAAGGGTTGCCTGCGGGTCGTCATCGCTATTCAGCTCGCGTGCGATGTCAGCGAACAACGTCGCAACCGACATCTCCGCCACCGCCCCGCCGACGGGTGCGACAGCACCCGGCTCCGCAGACAGCGGATCACCCAACGCTTCAACCCCCGGGCCCACTACTCACCCCCAGGTCAGACCACACGACACCACGTGCTCACAGCGCACGTGCCGATGGTAGGCCGTCGCGGGTGGCGCGACGCCTGCTTCGTCCCACGTGCGCTCAACCCACAGCCCACCTGCTCTGGCGTTGAGCAACCCGCGCACGGTTGGCCTGGCCATGGCCGACCACCCCCAGGAGGGCTGACCGCCAACGGCACCAGCGTCACGTCGGCCACGTTGAGTGCTCCACGGCCCAGCAGGACCAACCGGGAGCGGGAGCGCCAGGGCCGGCCCGCGGGGACGGCCGGTGCTTCGATCGGGTCCCGGGCGTCACCCTCCCCAATCGGCGTCGCACCTGGCCACCGCGTTGATGATCTGATGCCGGGGGCGGAACCGTCAGTTGATGCCGCCGTTCGCCCTGATCGTCTGTCCGTTGATCCAATGGCCGGCGGCACTGGTGAGGAAGGCGACGACCTCCGCGATGTCGCCAGGGGCACCCAGGCGCTCAAGCGGGACAGCCGCAGCGAACCGTGCGATGGCCTCGTCGTCCTTCCCTTCCAGGAACATCGGGGTAGCCGTCGGCCCCGGCGCGACCGCGTTCACCGTGACGTCGCGGCCTCGCAGCTCGTGGGCCAGGATGAACGTCATCGCCTCAACCGCGGCGTTGCTCGCCGCGTAGGCGGTGTAGTTGGGCAGGATCCGGCCGATCACGGACGAGGAGAAGTTGACGATCGACCCTCGTGACCGCACCCTGCGGGCGGCCTGTTGGTCCACGACGGACGTACCTCGCACGTTGGTCCGGTAGACCTCGTCGAGGTCGTCCAGGTCGAGATCCACCAAGGGCGCCAGGGGCATGCGCCCGGCTGTGTGCACGACCACGTCCACACCCCCGTAGGTCTGTTCCGCGAGTGCGAACAGGGATTCAACGGCACCCGCGTCTGCCACGTCCGCTTGAGCCGGGACCGCTCTCGTGCCGTTGACGCGAAGTGCACCCACGAGAGCGTCCGCGGCGGTCTGGTTCGACTCGTAGTGCACCACGATGGACAGGCCGTCGCGGGCCAGCCGCTCGACACAGGCACGACCGATGCCGCCAGATCCGCCGGTGACGATCGCAACACGTGTCTCACGATCCTGCTTCGTGGTCGTCATGATCGCCGGTCTCCTCGCTAGTGGATGAAGTAGTGAGTGCCCGAGCCCCAGTGCAACCTCTTGGCTCAAGGCGATGACACCTGCACGTCCGTGGGGAATCCGCGCTCACCGAATGGCCAGACCACCAGGTCATTCGATCCGCCTGCCGTGGGGGCTCGTCGATGTCGGCGGGCAGCAGCGACGTCGTGGACGAACTTCCTGCTCACCTATTCAGAACTGTCCGACCGGCCAGAACACACCGGGTTCGATCGCTCCTTTGACTGTGCCCCCCGCATGATGGAGTGGCAAGAACGCTCGCCCAACGACAACGTCACACGGTACCGATGTCGCCGTGGCGGTCGCGGCCAGATTGCGGACGATGTGGTCGAGCGACGACGACGGGATCGTCATCCGCCCTCTCGGGGTTCGCGGCGAGCATGATCCGCTTCTTGCGCTTGCGGCGGGGATTCGCGATCGCCACACGTAGTTGCCCCGGATCGGCACACTCACGCCTTTCACCCACACTCGGTTCGGACCTTCGCCCCGAGACCTTGGCGGCCGTCACCGGTGCCGGGACTCGGTCCTCGGCGGACGTGTCGTTGTTGCACCACTCCGATGGGCTTGGGTCTCCGAACACGTCCCGGCCCCCGAGTGGCGGGTCGTGGGTTTTCCGGAGATGACCGTGGCGTTGCAGTGGCACTCGGCACGTCCCGCGGCGGAGCACCTCCACCACGAGGACCCGCTCGAAGGGTCGCCGCTGGGCATCGCTGCCCGCCCCGGTCGCTGCCGTCGCCATGGATGGCCTGCGCGGCGGAGCCGCGACGTTGCGTGCCTTGTGCACCTCGCAGCTCCCGCACCTGCTCCCCGATGGGCGCCGGTCGACGTCGTCGCTGTTCGCGACCCGATGCTGTGACTGTGAGCGC
>JANMBJ010000219.1:0-4290 GCA_031360335.1 Candidatus Nanopelagicales bacterium | reverse complement strand
CACCGTGACGTGTCGGGCCGACGTCGATCTGGATGCCGTTGTAGGCCAGCGTGTCCGCCGCCTGGCGCACTGCCTCCCAGTCGTCGAGCCAGAAGGCGAAGTGGTGCAGGCCGCCGTTGGGGCCGGCCACGACCGCGAGATCGTGCGGCGAGTGCGACCGCTCCATCCAGGTGCCGATCTGGTGGCCGTTGCCATCGAGGAGCTGCTCGGTGACGCGGAAGCCGAGCACGGTGGTGTAGAAGGTCGTCGCCTCACCGACCTCCTCCGCCGTCACCAGCAGGTGGTCCATTCGGGGTGGCGCGATGCCGGGCATCCCCGGAATGAACGGGGCGGGGTTGACCTTGGGCAGCAACCCGCCCACCTTCTCCACGTCGTGGACGAGCTCCATCGTGTGTCCCGACGGCGTCGCGAACCGGATCGACTCCCCCTGACCCACCGACTCGCCCTTCGAGATCCGCTGCACGGGGAAGCCGTAGCGGGTCACGGCGTTCTCCAGGTCGGACAGGTCGTCGGAGTGCTCGACCTTGAAGCTCATCAGGTCAAAACCCACGCGGGGGGCGTAGATCAGCCGCAAGGAGTGGTGGTCCACCTCGTCCCAGCACTTGAGGTAGACCGACTCGGCGTCACGCTCGACGACGATCAGCCCCAGCACTTCGGTGTAGTACGCCGTCGCCAGATCGAGGTCGGTGACCGTCACATCGACGTGGCCGAGCCGCAGGACTCCCATGGCCGGGAAGGTAGGCCTACGTGTCCCGCACAGTGGACCGATGTGCCGCCATGCGGGACGGCGATGTCGTAACGTCCGCGCCATGAGCGCAGACCCCGGCCAGCTCCGGGAGGCCATGGCCCGGTTCGTCTCGGCGCTGCACGGCGCCTATCTCGACCAGGCCCGTCTGCTCCCCGTGGGCGAGCAGGGGCAGCTCCCCCTGCTCCGCGCCGACCAGCTCACCGTGCTCGCCGTGGGCGTCCGGCACCTGCACGTGCTCGGCACCACCGCTCCCCTGCCGGCCCTGACCGGTCCCTAGGTCGAGCTGCCCGACTCGCTGCCCGGTCTGGCGTGGACCCTGCGCTTCTTCGATCCCGTGGTCGTTCCCGCACTCGGGCTGGTCGACGAGTCCGAGGGGCCACAGCCGACCGAGGTCCGGCGCGTGCTCGGCGTGCCCGATGTCCTCTATCACCTGTCGGTGTCTCCTGGCGGTGGCCTCACTCCGCACCACGCGCAGCATGCCGGCACCGGTCTGGCCAACCAGCATGCGGCCGCCTTCCGCGACCACGACACGATCCGCTCCCGCTCCGGTGGCTCGCGCGCCGAGCTGGCGGAGGAGTACGCCGTCGCCGACCGGCTCGGACTGCACCGCACCGTGCGTCTCCTCGCCCTCCAGCTCGCGTCGCACGACGCGCACCTCGCCGAGGTCTGCGCTGACCGCACGGTCGACGACGCGGCGGTGCGCAGCGCGCTCGTCGCCGCGCTGCGCGCACCGACCGAGGTCGTCCAGGGAGCGGGTCGCTGACATGGCCGACCGACCACTCCGCCCCGTGGGCGACACCCAGGTGCTCGCGAGCGTCAGCAACGCTGCGCGGCTGCTCAAGGAGTTCGGCAAGGGCGACCGCGAGATCGGGGTGTCGGAGCTGGCCCGGCGTCTCGGCCTCGGCAAGAGCACGACGCACCGCCTGCTGCACACGCTCACCGTCGAGCGTCTGCGCGAGCCGGACGCGGAGACCGGGACCTATCGCCTCGCCCTGACGATGCACGAGCTCGGCGCGAGCATGCAGTCGGGCATGGACCTCCATACGGCGTCGCACTCGATCATCGACCAGCTGCGCAACATGACCAAGGAGACCATCCAGGTCGCCGTCCTCGACGGGCGCCACGTGGTCTACGTCGAGCGCCGCGAGAGCCCGCAGACCGTGCGCATGTTCGGTCGCGTCGGGCACCGCAACGACGCGCACTCCACGTCCACCGGCAAGGTCCTCCTCGCGCACCTGCCCGAGGGCGAGCTCGACGTGCTCCTCAACGGCTGGCGGCTGCCACGCAAGACGCCGTACACCATCGCCGACCAGGCGACGCTGCGCGCTCAGCTCATCCAGATTCGTTCGCAGGGCTGGGCCGAGAACGTCAACGAGTCCGAGATCGGCACGGCGTCGATCGCCGCGCCGATCCGTGACTCGCGCGGCGTGGTCGTCGCCGCCCTCTCCATCGCCGGACCCGTCCAGCGCCTCGACGGAGCCAACCTGCGTCGGTTCACCCGGCCCGCTGTCGAGGCCGCCGCAGCGATCAGCCGACGTCTCGGCTGGAACGACAACGCCGCTCGCAAGGAAGGAACCCGATGACTCTCTCCGCCGAGCGCGCCGACGAGCTTGCGGCTGCTCTCTACCAGGCGCGGCTGACTGGTGTCGCGATCCCGCCGCTCACCGAGGCCGAACCCGACCTGACGATGACCGACGGCTACCTCGTGCAGCAGGGGGTCGTACGTCGCTACCTCTCCGACGGAGACCGCGTCGTCGGCTACAAGCTCGGCCTCACGAGCAGGCCGATGCAGCAGATGCTCGGAGTCGACTCCCCCGACTTCGCACCGGTGATGGCCTCGCACGTGCACCAGGACGGGGCTGCGATCGCCGCGTCGGACTACATCGCTCCCAAGCTCGAGGCCGAGATCGCCCTCGTCCTCGGCGCAGATCTCTCCGGACCGGACTGCACGGCGCTCGACGTGCTCTGCGCCACCAAGGGTGTGGTCGCGTCGCTCGAGCTGGTCGACAGCCGGGTCGCCGACTGGAGGATCAAGCTCCCGGACACCGTCGCCGACATGGCGAGCAGCGGTGCGATCGTCATCAGCGGCCGCAGCGTTCCCATCGACGAGGTCGACCTGCGCCTGCTCGGGATGGTCTTCACGCGCGACGGCGAGGTCATCGCGACCGGTGCCGGTGCGGCTGCCCTCGGCAACCCTGCGGCTGCGGTCGCCTGGCTCGTCCGCACCCTGCACCCGCACGGTGACTCGCTGCCGGCCGGATCGATCGTGATGACCGGGGCGCTGCACGCCGCCGTGCCGGTCGTCGCTGGACAGACCTACCGCGCCGAGTTCGACCGGCTCGGTCCCGTCACAGCCCGGATCGTCTGAGAGGCCTGCCCCGTGGGACTTCCTGTCGCCATCATCGGCTCCGGCAACATCGGGACCGACCTCATGTACAAGCTCGAGCGGTCCGAGGTGCTCGACCTCGTCGCGCTCATCGGCATCGATCCGGAGAGCGAGGGCCTCAGGCGTGCCCGCGACCGTGGCTTCGAGGCTCCGGCCAACGGCATCGACTGGGTCACGGACAATCCCGACGCCGTGCAGATCGTCTTCGACGCGACGAGCGCGTATGTCCACGTCCGGCACGCGAAGGTGCTCGCCGAGCTCGGCATCACCGCGGTCGACCTGACGCCGGCCGCACGCGGCCCCAAGGTGATCGCCGCAGTCAACCTGCTCGAGCACCTCGACGCGCCCAACGTCAACATGGTCACGTGCGGCGGCCAGGCCACGACCCCCATAGTCGCCGCGGTCAGTCGGGTCGCCCGGGTGTCCTACGCGGAGATGGTCTCTGCCGTGTCGTCGAAGTCCGCCGGGCCGGGGACCCGCCAGAACATCGACGAGTTCACGCGGACCACAGCGCGCGCCCTGGAGGAGATCGGCGGTGCCGAGATCGGCAAGGCGATCATCATCCTCAACCCCGCGGAGCCTCCGATCAACATGCGTAACACGGTGTTCTGCGCCCTCCCGGAGGGCACCGACCACGGTGCAGTGATCGCCTCGATCGAGCAGATGGTGGTCGACGTCGCCGCCTATGTCCCGGGCTACCGGCTCAAGCAGCCACCCCTCATCGAGGAGGGCCCGTTCCACACACCGGGTGGGGTTGTGCCCTTCCGGTCCGTGACGCTCCTCGAGGTCGAGGGCGCCGGTGACTATCTGCCGACCTATGCCGGCAACCTCGACATCATGACCGCCGCCGCTGTGCGCGTCGGCGAGTCGATGGCCGACCACCGCGCGTCGGGACGCCCGACCGCAGACCAGCAGGAGGTCACCGCATGACCGCCGTCACGACATCAGCCGACGCCAGTGCAGCTACCTCGGCACCCGTCCCACGCGACTTCCGCCTGATCGACTCGACCCTGCGCGACGGCTCCCTCGCGATCTCCCACCAGTACACGGTCGACCAGGTCGTCGCGATCGTGAGGGGCCTCGATGCCGCAGGTGTGCAGGTCATCGAGTGCGCGCACGGTGACGGGCTCGGCGGGTCGTCGTTCAACTACGGCTT
>JANMBJ010000192.1:0-4434 GCA_031360335.1 Candidatus Nanopelagicales bacterium | reverse complement strand
CGCCCAGCTCAAGCGCGGAGCCACCGTCTGACAGAGCACCGACGTCCGTCGGCGGCGCCGCCGCCGACATCGCGAGGGGGTGGCCCGAGACCCGGGCCACCCCCTCCGCCATCTGCCCGCCACGACTGGCTGCGCACGCGTGAGACGCGGCGGACCAGTGACGTCGACGAGCGTTCACCCCGCGACCTGCGCCGACGTCACCCGACGTTGTCGGCGCCGGACAGCAGCGGGTCGCCGCGGGAACGAGCGGGGGAGCGACTGCGTCCCTAGGCTGCGCTGAGGATTCCGACCGAGGGGCTGTCATGGTGTGGGTCGTCCGGGTGGTGGCGGCTGCTGCCGTGGTCGTGGTTGCCTGGGTCTGCGCCACCGCCTGGCCCGTGCTCGTGCACGGGCATCCGACGTACGCCGTCCTGCTGGTCCTGACCCTGCTCGTCGCCGCCGTGGTGGCTGCCCGAGCCGCACGCGAACGTCGTACATCGGTCTGGCGCACCGTCGGTCGTGTCATCCTCGTCGTGCTCTCCGTCGGGTGGATCGCGACGATGGCGTGGCTCAAGCCGTTCACGACTCAGGAGCCCGCGCTCGCGGCCATGCAGTCCGACAGCCGCGTGGCCGTGACCGAGTACCCCACCCAGATCGTGCTCACGCCCGCGACGGGCGCCGATCGGACGGCCGTGTTCTTCCAGCCCGGTGCGCGAGTCGACGCGAGGGCCTACGTAGCTGTCCTTCGCCCCCTCGTCGAGGCTGGTCATATCGTCGTGATTGCCAAGCAGCCGTTGGGAATCGCGTTCCTGTCGCTCGGCACGTTCGCCCGGGTTCAGGGCGCCTTCCCTGCCGTCACGCGCTGGGTCATCGGTGGCCACTCGCTCGGTGGCACGGTCGCTGCGATCGAGGCCGACTCGCACGACGAGGACGTCACGGCTCCGGCGGTCGGGCTGCTCTTCTACGCCAGCTATCCCGCCACCGACATGAGCACGACGTTGAAGGCCTCGGTCTTCTCGGTCTCGGGAACGCTCGACGGACTCGCGACTCCGGCGAAGATCGACGCCTCTCGGCCGTCACTGCCGTCGACCTCCGTGTTCGTCGCGATCGAGGGTGCGGTGCACGCCTACTTCGGTGACTACGGCGAGCAGCCGGGCGACGGCACCCCCACGATCAGCCACGACGACGCGCGCCGCCAGATCAGCGCCAAGAGCGTGGCGTTCGTAGACGCACTCGCCGCCGCCTGAGACCGGCACCTCACCACGCCGGTGCTGCGGATCAGTGCTGCGGGGGTCCCGGGCGCGTGCGCTGACGGGCGGCGATGTAGAGCACGATGATGCACAGCGTCGCAGCCACGATGAAGCCGACGAGAAGGCCGAGGACGGTCGCGGTGATGGTGCCTGCCTCGAGCTGCACAGCCTGCTGCGACAGAAGCACCGATGTCACGATGGCGACCAGTGCCATAACACCGGCGAGGACGAGAAGCGCACGGTTCCAGGGGTGCTTCGGCGTCTCGTCCTCTGCCCAGGGGTCCTCGTGGCTCACGCCCCCATCGTGCCCGATGTGCGCCGCTGGTGCCCCAGGGGTCCCAGCGCCGCACTGAGGGTCCGCAGGGTCTCGGGTGACCACCCGGTCGCGTGGACGCCCGGTCAGGGGGGAGCCGGTTGGGTCAGGAGGTGAGCCAGGCGCGCAGCCCGGACTCGACCGCGTGCAGGTCGGCGACGCGCACGTACTCGTCGCGGTGGTGTGCCAACGACGGGTTGCCCGGACCGAAGTTCACGGCGGGGACCCCGAGCGAGGTGAACCGGGCGACGTCGGTCCAGCCGAACTTCGGCGACGGGGTGCCCCCGACGGCCGTGACGAACGCGGCAGCTGCCGGGTGCGCGAGCCCCGGGAGGGCACCGTCGACAGCATCGATGACGGTGACGTCGTAGCCCTCGAACACCTCACGCAGATGAGCCTCGCCCTCGACCGCGGAACGCGACGGTGCGAAGCGGTGGTTGACCGACACGACGCACTCGTCGGGGATGACGTTGCCGGCCACTCCCCCGCGGATGCCCACCGCATTGAGTCCCTCACGATAGGTGAGACCGTCGATCTCGACGAGCCGCGGGACGTAGGCCTCGAGCCTGCGCAGCACCTCGCCGGCATCGTGGATCGCGTTGTGCCCCATCCACGATCGAGCCGAGTGGGCCCGGGCGCCGGACGTGCGGACCTCGACCCGCATGGTGCCCTGGCACCCTGCCTCGACGACGGCGTTGGACGGCTCCATGAGCACCGCGAAGTCAGCGGCCAGCAGCTCCGGGCGCTCGTCGGCGAGCCGGCGCAGCCCGTTGAACTGCGAGTCGATCTCTTCCGCTTCGTACCAGATCCAGGTGATGTCGCGGGTGGGTGCGACGAGCTCGGCCGCGAGTCGCAGCGCCACGGCAACACCGCCCTTCATGTCGCACGAGCCGAGGCCGTAGACGCGATCCTCGCCCTCGACCGTGGCGAGACGCGAGAGCATGTTGTCGTTCGCGGGCACCGTGTCGAGGTGCCCGCCGATCGCGACGCGCTCGGCTCGACCGAGGTGGGTCCGAGCGATGATCGTGTGCCCATCGCGGACCACCTCGAGGTGGTCGAACGACGACACGGCCCTCTCCACCGAGTCGGCGATCGCCTGCTCTTGCTTCGACTCGCTCGGAGTGTCCATGAGGACCCGGAGCAGGTCGACGACATCGGCAGTGAGGTCCAGGTGCGGGGAGGCGGTCACGGGCTGAGCCTAACGACGGACCACGACCGGGGCCTCTGACGGCACGGAGCATCGGTAGGTTGGAGGCATGACGCTGCTCACCTCGCCTGCCTCCGCCGTGGGTCTCGCGACGTACGCCGACGACGCCCTGCTCGACGTCTGGTACCCGGAGCCCGCGCTGTCGGCAGAGCCGGTCGACGTCGAGGGCCTCGCCGCCGCGACGCGCACCGACGACCTGCGCGGCACCCGCACGGTGATGGTGGAGACGGCGATCGCCGATCTCTCGTTGGCGCCCGTCGACACGGCAGATGTCTGGCTGCGCCTGCACCTGCTCTCGCACCGACTCGTCGCGCCGCGCACGATCGCGCTCGACGGCGTCTTCGGCCTCCTGGCCAATGTGGCGTGGACATCGCTCGGTCCAGTGCCCATCGACCGGCTCTCGGCGGTGCAGGTGCGCGTTCGGCGCACCGGTGGCCACCTCACCGTCTTCGGCGTCGACAAGTTCCCGCGGATGGTCGACTATGTCGTGCCCCCGGGCGTCCGGATCGCCGACGCCGACCGGGTGCGCCTCGGCGCCCACCTCGCGGCGGGCACGACCGTGATGCACGAAGGCTTCGTCAACTTCAACGCGGGCACGCTCGGCGCCTCGATGGTCGAGGGCCGCATCTCCGCAGGTGTCGTCGTCGGCGACGGCTCCGACGTCGGTGGCGGCGCGTCGATCATGGGCACGCTCTCCGGCGGCGGTACCGAGGTCGTGACCATCGGCCAGCGCTGCCTCATCGGGGCCAACGCCGGCGTGGGCATCTCACTCGGCGACGACTGCGTGGTCGAGGCCGGCTGCTACGTCACTGCCGGTTCGAAGATCACCCTGCCCGACGGCGCGATCGCGAAAGGCCGTGACCTCTCCGGCATCGACGGCATGCAGTTCTGGCGCAACTCGGTCACCGGCGCCCTCGAGGCCCGCCCCCGCACCGGCACCTGGGGCGGCCTCAACACCACCCTCCACACCCCCGAATAGCCTGCTGTTTCCTTCCCTTAGGGATGATCTAGGCAGCTCAACTGCACATAATGACCCCGATTCGCGATCTTGGTCGACGTCATGAGGCATCGCACGAGTGGAGGGCGTGCACCGGTCGCACAATGGCCCCATGGCGAGTGCGCCCGATCCCGACACCCACGAGGTCGAGCGGGTGCTGCGCGCATTCACCAGCGAGGGTCGCATCGTGTTGCTGCCGGCGCGATGGTCGAAGAAGCTCGTGCTGCTCGACGTGGTCGCGCAGTCGTTCGAGCCGGGTCGCGCCTACGCCGAGACCGAGGTGAACGCGATCATGCGCGAGTGGTACGCGCACGACTGGGTCTCGCTGCGTCGCTACCTCGTCGACGCGGGCATGCTCGACCGTCGCGACGCGTGGTACTGGCGCATCGGCGGCACGTTCGAGCTGTGACAACGTCCGCGCGGGCGTACCCCGTCCGCTTGATCTTCCCTAAGGGAGAGATTGTGCAGTTCAACTGCCTTGATCATCCCTAAGGGAGGAAATGGGGAGGATCAGCGGGCTTCGAGGGGGATGTAGTCGCGTTCGGGCTCGCCGATGTAGACCTGGCGGGGGCGGCCGATCTTGGTCTGGGGGTCGTCGATCATCTCGCGCCACTGGGCGATCCAGCCGGGGAGCCGGCCGAGCGCGAACATGACGGTGAACATCCGCGGCGGGAAGCCCATCGCCTTG
>JANMBJ010000182.1:0-2617 GCA_031360335.1 Candidatus Nanopelagicales bacterium | reverse complement strand
GCCGGCGCCGTCCCGACGCGACCAGGGCTTGTCGTCATCGCCAGCCCGCGCGTAGAACGCGCGGGTTGGGACGGACGCCCCGAGCTGCTCACCGGCCTGGTGGACCAAGCCGGGCGCTGCGTCGTCAGCCTTCCGCCAGATGCGGCCTACGCGGCCACGACCCTGCTGGGCACTGACGGCCCGGTCGACGTCCTTCCGGCTCTGCTCGGGATGCCGGAACGGACGGTGGAGCGACGCGTCTACCGCTGGACGACCGCACCCGCCGAACTCCCCCGTATCGGACACTGGCTCCCGGCCACCCACCCCGACGTCCCCGAGTGGCTGCGTCCCTTCGGCGGCGACGTGCTCGTCGCCACGGACGCTCGAGGCACGCACCTCGCCGGTGTCGGCATCAAGCGCCACGACCACCTGGTGCACGAGCTCAGCGTCGGGACGGTTCCCGAGGCCCGCGGTCGAGGCCTCGCTCGACTCCTGGTCGCACAAGCCGCCGCGTCCTTGCTGTCGCGAGGGATCGTGCCGACGTACCTGCACCTCCCCGACAACGACGCATCAGCGCGGGTTGCGACGGCAGCTGGCTTCCCGGACCGAGGCTGGAACTCTCTGGCA
The DNA here is from genome assembly GCA_031360335.1 of Candidatus Nanopelagicales bacterium. Taxonomy (GTDB): domain Bacteria; phylum Actinomycetota; class Actinomycetes; order S36-B12; family CAIYMF01; genus Longivirga. The sequence goes on along the minus strand of JANMBJ010000182.1, from coordinate 2,011 downwards.
CTGAACGGATCCTGATCCGTCGCCCAGACCTCCCTGCCACAGAAGACAAGCCACAGAAGACAAGGGGTGCTCGAGCGCTCACGAGCGGCAGGCAACGAGTTCTGGCAACCCCGCTGCGCACTGTCCTTGTCGAGGGAGCCCGCCCGGCGGTGAGCCGTCGGGATGCGGAGGGGGACGCCGCCAGGCAGCAGGCTGTCGCTCACCGAGGAACACGCCGTCGAACGACTCGTGGACTCGACGCATGCACACGACGTCGGTTCCACTGTTCGGCAGTCCCGCGGTGCTGAGTCACTCTCCGGACCAGAGTTCGTTGAGTCGTCGCAGCGCGTCAGCCCTAGTCATTTCCGCGACTTCGCTCTCGGGGACGCCGTGCCTGATGAGCTGGTAGACCAGCGCTGCGGGGATGCCAGCTCCCGCCTGGGTAGTGCTGGCGCGGGCTGGGACAACCTTGTTGCGCACGCACTCCCAGAACACGTCCTCCGTGACGTCCAGCTGGTCGCGCAGGATGTGGCCCCACAGCGCGCGTCCGTACGTGAACCGGTCCGGGGGGTGGGAGATGCGGGTGCGCAGGACTCGACCATCGGGCAGCGTCAATTCGAACGTGATGTGGTGGGTGCCGGTCTTGCCTCGCGCGGTGCGGACCTGGGTCCAGCCCTCCCGTTCGCAGAACTTCTGGTGGTCTGCACGGGTCGGGGCCGGGAAGCTCACTGCCCGACCAGCCAGTCCTTGAGCTGCTGGTCGTCCGAGAGTGCGATCAACTGAACAAGGCCCCAGTTCTGGGCGTGGTTCGGCGCGTGCAGCAGCCGATCGGTCCAGTCTTCCGCGTAGTCGCGCAGGACCTCGACCATCTCCTCCACTACCTCGTCCACCGTGGCAGCGTCGGCTGCCACGGGAAGGCCTGGGATGAACATGGTCCACCCGCCGGCCTCCGCGACGAGCTCGGCTCCGGAGGGTCGAAGCGTCGCCAACGAGTGCCGCAGGCGCTCGGCGTCCACCACGGCGACCCGGGAGGAATCACGCCGCACGCTGGCGGGACGTCCCGACTCGGCGGCATCGAAGAGATCCGTGAAGTGTGCTCGGCCCTCGGTGAGAGTGGCGAAATGAGTGACAGTCATGACCCTCCTCTGTACAGAGGGTACAGTCTGTACGTCTTGCCTGCAACTAGGCACCGTGGCCGAGCAGGTCGTGCCGGCGTTTCCCTCCGCGGGAGATCCGTACCATCTTCGGCAGGGATCTGCCGCCGTCCTCCGGGCTCCGACCAGCTCCCGGAAACGTGCATCTGCTGTCCCTATCGTGTCCGTAGGCGCGGAAAGCTAGGGATACCAACGGGTCGTCACGGCCAGGACCACCTTGTATCTCCGCAGGTCAGACGTAGAGATCGGGAGGGTAGGCACCGGATGCGCTCACCGGCGCGCCATAGGCGATAGCGGCCAGGGTGTCCCCCAATGCCCAGCCCACGTGATGATCGGGGTCGTCCGGGCCCAAGTGCAGTGCGTCATTGATGGGACTGGCGCCGGGTCCGGGCAACGAAGCGACGTCGACCGACTCGGGCCGCCACCGTCGCGCGAGAGCCCGGAACAGGTCCGGAGAAACCGGACGGTGCGTGGTGTCGACCAGCCCGAACTCCCGCAGGCGCCCCAGCTCCTGCGACACCGAGCTCGGCGCTCGCGTGAGCTGCGCGGCGGCTTGGCGCACCCCGAACGTCCGGGTCGGGTCCATCAGCAGCAGGCACGCGAGCTCGAGACCCACCGCAGCCGCCAACGGTTCTTTCACGACTTCCGTCGCCGAATCAGCGACACTCACCCGGGAATCAACGAACACACCCGGCTCGCAACGCCACCACACGGGTCACTTCGGTGTTTACGACGTCGAGGTTCTGGGTCCGTCCGTCGACCCATGTCAATGAGCGGCAATCAGTCCAGGAGAATCGCCCGAACTGATCTCGATATCAAGGCCCGTCGGCGCCCGAACAACGGAGATGTCGCCGTCGCGAGACATCGTCAGGTCGAGT